>JBKHJZ010000014.1:0-35360 GCA_046537875.1 Acidimicrobiia bacterium
GCCCGGAGGGGCAACGACGCATCGCCCGCGACGTCAGCGTCGTCGGCCACGTGGACCTCGCCGTCCCGCAGCACCAGGTCGGGTGCGACGGCCCGGTTGCGCCGCCGGCGGACCAGCGGGCCGGTGAGGGCGCTGTCGATCCGCGCCCAGGCGTCGTCGCTGGTCCAGGCGATGGTCCGCCCCGCGGCCGCCACTGCGCGCATCAGGTCGTCCGCATCGCCGTGCCCCAGGGCGTGGGCGACGCCGTCCTGCTCCTGCAGCGTGAGGCGGTCCCCCGGGCGGCCGGTGCGCCGGTGCAGCTCGACGCGCACGGCGAGCAGCAGGTCGTACGCCTCGTCGAGCGACGCGTCGTCGCCGTCCCACAGGATCGACCGGGCGGCCTGAGCCCAGCGGAGGGCCTGGACGTCGCGGAGCCCGCCGCGGCCCTCCTTGAGGTCGGGCTCGAGCAGGAAGGCGACCTCGCCGGCGCGCCGGTGCCGCTCGCGGACCCGCTCGCTCATCGCAGCGAGCCAGCGCTTCGACCGCTTGCGCCACAGGAGCGACGCCCGCCGGCCCAGCTCGTCGGTGAGCGTGCGGTCGCCCGCCAGGTGGCGGGCGTCGAGCAGCGACGTGGCGGTGTCGAGGTCGCCGGCCGCAAGCGCCAGCGCCTCGCGCACGGTGCGCACGGCGTGGCCGAGCTTGAGGCCCGCGTCCCACACCGGGTACCAGACGCCCTCCGCGATCGCGGCGACGTCGGCGCGCCCGTCGTGCAGCAGCAGCACGTCCACGTCGGACTGCAGCGAGAGCTCACGCCGGCCGTAGCCTCCCACCGCCACCAGCGCGACCCCGGGCGGGGCACTGCCCGCGGGGGCCAGCAGGCCGGCCAGCCACCGGTCCACCTCGTCCGACCAGGCCGTGCAGAGCTCGCGGCCGACGAGCGAGTCGTCCGCCGCGAGCTGGGCCCGGGCACGCACCACGTCAGAGGGCGTCGCGGTCGACCTCCCCCGTGCGGATGCGGATGACCCGGTCGATGTCGCCGATCCAGATCTTGCCGTCGCCGATCTTGCCGGTGCGGGCCGCCGACGCCAGGGCGTCGGCGATGCGCTCGGCGTCCCCGGCGTCGGCCAGCACCTCGATGCGGACCTTGGGGACGAAGTCGATCGTGTACTCCGCCCCCCGGTACACCTCGGTGTGTCCCGACTGCCGGCCGAACCCCTGCACCTCGGACACCGTCATGCCCGCGACGCCGACCTCCTTCAGCGCGGCCTTCACGTCGTCGAGCTTGAACGGCTTGATGATGGCGGTGATGAGCTTCACGTCGTCTCCTGGTCAGTCGGCGTACGCGGTCTCGGCGTGCTGCGACAGGTCGAGGCCCGCGTCCTCGGCCGCGTCGTCGACCCGCAGACCCATGATCACCTGGACCACCTTCCCGATCACCAGGCTGGCGACGAACGAGAAGGCCAGCACCACCACCGAGGCGACGACCTGATCGGCCAGCAGGCTGAGGCCTCCCCCGAGGAACAACCCCTCGTCGGTCACCGCCCCGTTGACGGCCGCATCGGCGAACAACCCGAGCAGGATCGAGCCGACCAGCCCGCCCACCAGGTGGATGGCGACCACGTCGAGGCTGTCGTCGAGCCCTGCCACCTTCTTGATGCCGAGGGCCAGGTAGCACGCCACCCCGGCGGCCAGCCCGATGTAGACGGGCGCCATGCCGCCCACGAACCCGGCGCAGGGCGTGATCGCCACCAGCCCGGCCACGGCGCCGGACGCGGCGCCCAACGTGGTGGCGTGCCCGCCCTTGAGCCGCTCCACCACCAGCCAGCCGAGCATCGCCGACGACGCGGCCACGAACGTGTTCATCAGCGCCTGGGCGGCCACGCCGTCGGCCGCCAGCGCCGAGCCGGCGTTGAAGCCCGCCCAGCCGAACCACAGGATGCCGGTCCCGAGCACGGTCAGCGGCAGGTTGTGGGGCGTCATCGGGACCTCCGGGTAGCCCTTGCGGGGCCCGACGAGCAGCACCAGGGCCAGCGCGGCCGCACCGGCGTTGATGTGCACGACGGCACCCCCGGCGAAGTCGAGCGCCCCCATCTCGGCCAGGAACCCACCGCCGAACACCCAGTGGGCCACCGGTGCGTACACGACGAGCAGCCACACGGTGATGAACACCACGTAGGAGGCGAAGCGCAGCCGATCGGCGGTGGCGCCGGTGATGAGCGCCGGCGTGATGATCGCGAACGTCATCTGGAAGGCGCAGAAGAGCACGAACGGTATCGTCAGTGACCCGAGGAACTCGCCGGGCGGCGTCGCCGTGCCCACGTCGCGCAGGAAGGCGAAGTCGAGGTCGCCGATCCAGCCGCCGTCACCGGCGTCGCCGAACGCCAGGCTGAACGCCAGCGTCACCCACACCACGGCCATGAGCCCCATGGCGAACACGTTCTGCATGAGCATGCCCAGCACGTTCTTGCCGCGGACCATGCCGCCGTAGAACAGCGCCAGGCCCGGGGTCATGAACAGCACGAGCGCGGTCGACATGAGCACCCACGCGGTGTTGCCGGTATCCATCTCGTTCCTCTCCGATCCCAGCCAACGCTGGCGACAGGATGGAACCGGGATGTTTCTCCACGGGGTCCCGAGTGTTTCGTGCCCGTGAACGGCGTCCAGGTGCGGTTCAGGGACCGGCGTCGAGCGCCCGGGCGAGCCGGCGCACCACCACGTGGACCGGGTCCCAGACCGACCCGAACGGGGGCGCGTAGCCCAGGTCGAGATCGATCACGTCGCCGACCGTCATCCCGGCCCAGAGCGCGGTGGCCAGCACGTCGATCCGCTTCGCGGTCCCCTCCTCGCCGACGATCTGGGCGCCGAGCAGCCGACCGGTGCCCCGCTCGGCCAGGGCCTTGACCATGATCCACTTCGCGTCCGGGAAGTACCCGGCCCGCGTCCGCGCCTCGATCGTGGCGCCCACGCAGGCGAACCCGTGGCGCTCGGCCTCGCTCTCGCTGAGACCCGTACGCCCGATCTCGATGCGGCAGACCTTGGTGACCGCGGTGCCCAGCACGCCGGGGAAGGTCGCGTACCCGCCACCGATGTTGATGCCGGCCACCCGGCCCTGCTTGTTGGCCACCGTGCCCAGCGCCACGTGCACGGGTGCCCGGGCGATCAGGTGGAACGACTCGCAGCAGTCACCCGCGGCCCACACACCCGGCGCCGACGTGCGCTGGCGCCGGTCGATCCGGATCCCGCCCCGGTCGCCCACCTCGATCCCGGCCTGCACCGCCAGCTCGGACGCCGGCCGCACCCCGAGGCCCAGCACCACCACCTCGGCCGGGATCCGCTCGCCGCCGGCCACCACCGCCCCGTCCTCGACGGCCTCGAGCGGCGTGCGCAGCCGCACCCGGATCCCCATGCCGGCCATCGCCTCGAGCAGGGGGGCCGCCACGTCCGCATCGAGGGTCGACATCACCTGGTCGGCCGCTTCCACGACCGTCACCTCCATGCCCCGCTGCACGAACGCCTCGGCCAGCTCGAGCCCGATGTAGCCGCCGCCGACCACGACGGCCCGGCGCACCGGCGGGTGACCCCCCGCGCCCCCCTCGATCGCCTCCAGCAGGCGGGCGGCGTCGTCCAGGGTCTGGACGCCGTGCACCATCGGGTGGTCGATGCCTGGCAGCGCCGGGCGCACGGGCACGGCCCCGGTGGCGATCATCAGATCGTCGAAGCCGATCCGCACGGCGGCAGCCGCCTCGTGGTCCCAGGCCTCGACCTCGCGCGCGTCCAGATCGACGGCCCGGGCCTCGTGCCGCAGGCGGACGTCGACGTCGTGCTCGGTGCGGAAGGTCTCGGGGCGGCGCGCCACCAGGTCGTCGATGCCGTCGACCACGCCGCCCACCACGTACGGGATGCCGCAGGCCGAGTAGCTGGTCCAGCGACCCTTCTCGAGCACCACGATCTCCCGCTCCGGCTGCCGCCGGCGCACCTGCATGACCGCGCTCATGCCGGCCGCGTCGCCGCCGATCACCACCAGGCGTCCGTTCATGCCCGGCGAGGCTACGGCGCCCCGACCCGCCGGGTCCCTGCGCCCGCGGCCACCGCCCCTCCGCGACTAGCGCTTGCCTTCGCGGCGGCGGCGGGCGAGGTGCACGTGCGCCTTCGCCGCGCCCCAGACGATGCCGGGCTCGTGGAGCGCGGGATCCACGTCGGCGAACGAGGCGGGGGTCAGGTCGTAGACGTCGTCGGGGAAGGCGCGCTCGTCGAACTCGTCGCGGGCCACCGGGCGGGCACCGGCTTCCCGCAGCACCGCGGTGGGGTGCCGCACCAGCGACCGGAGGATGGTGAGCGGGGTCCCCGCCTGCTCGTCGATGTCGGTGGTCAGCAGCGACCGGATCCGGCGTGAGCCCTCGTCCCGCGCCGCGCGTGCCGCGGCGCCGATGCGGTCGTCGAGCCCGGCGTCGACGGCGATCCCCTGGGCGGCGAGCACCTCCCGCACCGAGCGGTCCACCCACCGGGGGATCGCCTCCTCGACGGCATCGGCGAGCGCACCGGCGTGGCCGGCCAGCGCCTGTGCGTCCGCCGGGTCGTCGTGCGGGTGGCCGGGCACGTCCCCATGCTGGCAGGGCTGATAGACACGATCGGGTGCGGATCCGCGCGCTGTCGGTGTTCGAGGGGGTCGTCTACCACTGCACCTGCGTCGACCGCAGCGCCCCGTGCCGCCCCACGCTGGAGGTCGACGCGCTGTTGCGGCCCGGCGACGCCGACGCCGAGGCCGGCCCGCTGCTCCTGACGGTCGCCGACTACCTGGCGCTCTCCGGCGACCCCCGGCGGGCCCGGCGATGCCTCGACGACCTGGCGGCACGCGGCCGCATCGTCGATCACATGGGCGTGGCCCACCTGGCGTTCCCGACGTGGACGCCGGTCTCCGACTGAACCACCCGACGCGTCAGCGGCCGAGCGCGGCGTTGAGGTTGCCGGAGCGCAGGCCCTCGAGGTCGAGCGTCACGTAGCGGTAGCCGGCGGCCCGCACGGCGGCGACCACCCGCGGGCGCTCGTCGACCACGTCGCCGAGCCGGTCGAGCGGCACCTCGATGCGGGCCGTGTCGTCGTGGTGGCGCACCCGCAGGTCATGGAAGCCGAGCGCCCGCAGGCCGGCCTCGGCGCGCTCGACGCTCGCCAGGCGGGCGAGCGTGACCGGCGTGCCGTAGGGCAGCCGCGACGCCAGGCAGGCCGCAGCCGGCTTGTCCCAGGTCCGCAGCCCGAGGCGGCGCGATGCCTCGCGCACGTCGGCCTTGGTGAAGCCCGCGTCGACGAGCGGGAACCGTGCCCCACGCTCCGACGCCGCCCGCTGGCCGGGACGGTGATCGTCCAGGTCGTCGAGGTTGACGCCCAGCACCACGGTGGCACCGCCTGCGTCGTCGGCGATCGGCCCCACGGCCCGCAGCAGCGCGTCCTTGCAGCTGTAGCAGCGGTCGCCGTCGTTGCGCCGGTAGGCGGGGTCGTCCATCTCGTCGGTGACCACCTCGCGCCACCGGAGGCCCCACTCCTCGGCGAGCTCGGCGCAGTCGAGACGCTCGCTGCCCGCCAGCGACGGCGACACCGCGGTCACCGCCACCGCCCGGTCGGGCCCGAGCGTGTCGTGCGCCACCCAGGCCAGGAACGAGGAGTCGGCACCGCCCGAAAAGGCCACCACCACCCGGTCGAGCTCGCGCAGGCGTTCGCGGAGCCCGTCGAGCGAGGCGGTCACGCCTCGCCGTCCTCCACCACGATCCGCACCCGCTTGTTGCCCTTGCCCTTCGACTCGGTCTTGGCCACCCGCACGCGGCCCACCTCGCCGGTCGACCGGACGTGGGTGCCGCCGTCGGCCTGCCGGTCGAGCCCGACGATGTCGACGACGCGGATCTCGGCCACCGACTCGGGGACCATGTTGACCTTGGTGCGGATGAGCGCCTCGTCGAGCACGGCCTCGCTCCGGGGGATCGTCGACACCTCGATCGCCCGGTCGGCCGCGACCTCGGCGGCCACCAGCTCCTCGACCCGGGGGCCGAAGCCCTCGGGCGTCGGGTCGAGCTGGAAGTCCATGCGCGCGGACAGCGGCTCCATGTTGCCGCCCGTCACCGGCACGGCCCACTCCTTCCAGATCACGCCGCACAGGATGTGCAGTGCGCTGTGCGTGCGCATCAGCTGGTGCCGGCGCTCCCAGTCGATCTCGCCGTGCACGCCCGTGCCCACCGCCGGGGCCGCCTCGACCGGTGAGTCCAGCGTGTGCCACACCTCGTCGCCCTCCTTGCGCACCTCGGTCACCCGGGCGGTGCCGCCGTCCCACCGGAGCGTTCCGGTGTCGTGCGGCTGGCCTCCCCCCGTGGGGTAGAAGGCCGTGCGGTCGAGGGTGACCCGCAGCGGGCCGTTGCGGTCCACGCCCGTCACGACACCGTCGAACGCCGTGAGGTAGGCATCCCGCAGGAAGAGCGCGTCGGTCGTCACCGCCCTAGTCTGCCAATCGACCGAGGGGGATGCAGTTGGGGCGCAGCGTTGCTCCGCGATCTACACTGACGCCCCTCCGAGATCTGCCTGGCCAGGGTGTCCAGTGATCATGGTGAACAGTTGACAATCGGCACAGTCACACGACGGAGACACCTCGTACGGATCGGGCTGGGCGCCGTGGTGGGGCTCGCGCTCCTGGCCGTCGAGGCATCGGGCGCGGGCGCTCAGACCGACGGCGGCGAGGAGGACGACGAGGATTCCGCGCTCACCGAGGCCAGCCAGGCCATCTACGGCAACCTCACCGCCGCCGAGGAGCCCGTCGAGGGCGTGACCATCCGCGTACGGCGGGACGGCGCCGACGTGGGTGACGACGTGACCGACGCGGACGGGACATGGCGGGTGGAGGTCTCCGAGGCCGGGACCTACGAGGTCGAGCTGGCCACCGACACGCTTCCGGAGGGGATCGAGCTGTTCGACCCCGACAGGAACGTCTTCGACAGCGTCCGGGTCTCCCCCGGGAGGGAGCAGCGGGTCACGTTCCGCTTCGACGAATCGGTCGGCCGCACCGTCTCGTTCGTGGACCGTCTCGCGAACACGTCGTGGAACGGGCTCAAGCTGGGGCTCGTCGTGGCGCTGGCCTCCATCGGCCTCTCCCTGGTGTTCGGCACCACGGGGCTGGTCAACTTCGCCCACGCCGAGCTGATCACCTTCGGCGCGCTCGCGGCATGGTTCTTCAACTCCACCACGATCGGACCCGACCTCACCCTCGTGCTCGCCTCGGTGTTGGCGGTCATCGTCGGTGGCGCCTTCGGCGCAGGCCTCCGGTTCGGTGTGTGGCGGCCGCTCGAACGACGGCGCGTCGGCCTGATCCCCCTGATGATCGTCTCCATCGGTCTCGGGTTGCTCCTCCGCTACGGCTTCGCGGTCGTCTACGAGACCAGCCCACGCACGTTCGCCCAGTACGCCGCCCAGCCGTCGTGGACGTGGGGACCGCTCGTGTTCCCACCCAAGGACCTGGTGCTCATCCCGCTGTCGCTGGCCGTGCTGCTGGCCGTCGCCGCGGCGCTCCGCTGGACCCGCCAGGGCACCGCGATCCGCGCTGTCTCCGACAGCCGTGACCTCGCCGAGTCCTCCGGCATCGACGTGCAGCGGGTGATCCTGAACGTCTGGATCTCCGCCGCCGCGCTCGCGGCGCTCGGCGGGATCGTGTTCGGGATGACCCAGGCGGTCCAGTGGGACATGGGGTTCCGGCTGCTGCTCACGATCTTCGCCGCCGTCATCCTCGGCGGCGTCGGCTCGGTCTACGGACCGATGGTCGGCGGGGTGGTCGTCGGCATGGCGACAGAGCTCAGCACCCTGTGGTTCTCCGCCGAGTTCAAGGAGGCGTTCGCGCTCGGCGCGCTGATCCTGGTCCTGCTCGTGCGGCCGCAGGGGATCCTGGGGATCCGGGAGCGGATCGGATGACCGACACGACGGCGGGTGCATGCTGATGGACTTCGGCCAAGCCTTCATCGACGGCCTCCGGGCAGCGGTCGGCATCCCGGCGATCGCCTATGCGCTGGCGGCGATCGGCCTGAACGTGCACTTCGGGTTCACCGGCCTGCTCAACTTCGGCCACGTCGCCTTCCTCCTGGTCGGTGCCTACGGCACCGGAATCGGGGTGGCCGAGCTCGGCCTGCCGTTCTTCGCCGCCATACCGCTCGGCGTGGCCGCCGCCCTGGTCCTCGCCGTGCTGCTCGGCATCCCGACGCTCCGACTCCGGGCCGAGTACCTGGCGATCGTGACCATCGCCACCGCCGAGATCCTCCGCATCGTCGTGCGCTCGCAGTCGTTCGAGGGGATCACGGGCGGGCCGCAGGGCATCGGCGGCTTCGCCGGGCCCTTCTACGACCTCAACCCGATTCCCGACGGCCGGTACGGGTTCGGCTCGTTCGAGTTCGGCGCGCGCCAGCTGTGGATCATCGCCGTGGGATGGCTGCTCGTCGCCCTGTTCTCGGTGCTGGTCGCACTGCTGGCCAAGAGCCCGTGGGGGAGAGTGCTTCGGGCCATTCGCGAGGACGAGGACGCAGCCCGTAGCCTGGGCAAGAGCGTGTTCGCCTACAAGCTGCAGAGCCTCGCGCTCGGAGGCGTCATCGCCGCCTTCGGAGGGATCGTCGTGGCAGTCGACGCGAACTTCGTCGACCCTGTGTTCTGGCGGCCGATCGTCACCTTCTTCGTCTGGACGGCGCTGATCCTCGGAGGCCCCGGGCGTGTCGTCGGTCCCGTGGCCGGGGCCGTGCTGTTCTGGTTCATCCTCCAGTCCTTCGACACCCTGATGCGGCAGGCCCTCGGCGCCGACAGCTTCCTCAGCCGGTTCATCACCTCCACGGACCTCGGGAACGTCCGCTTCGCGGTGGTGGGTCTGGCGCTGGTGCTGCTCGTCGTCTACCGGCCCCAGGGTCTCCTGGGCCGGCGCCAGGAGACGCTCGATGTCAGCTGAGCCCGCGGCCGGTCTGCCCGGGATCGAGCCGGTCCCCGGGGCCACCAAGCCGGATCCCGTGTTACGGGCACACGGCGTCCGGCGCTTGTTCGGTGGGGTCGTCGCGGTCAACGTCGATCGGCTCGAGATCCAACGGGGTTCGGTCACGGCGATGATCGGGCCGAACGGTGCCGGGAAGACCACCCTGTTCAACGTCCTCACCGGATTCGACCGCGCCGACGCCGGCACATGGTCGTTCGACGGGCGACAGATCCAGGGACTGAGCGCTCCCCGGGTCGCCCGCCTGGGCATGGTGCGGACCTTCCAGCTCACGCGGGCGCTGGCCCGCATGACCGTGCTCGACAACATGCGGCTGGCCGCCGCCGACCAGCGGGGCGAGCACTTCTTCTCCGCGCTCGTGCCGTTCCGGTGGCGAACCCAGGAGGCCGAGGTCACAGAGCGCGCCCTGGAGCTGCTGGACCGGGTGGATCTGCTCGGCATGCAGGACGAGTACGCGGGCACGCTCTCGGGCGGTCAGCGCAAGCTGCTGGAGCTCGCGCGCGCCCTCATGGTCGATCCGCAGCTGGTGATGCTGGACGAGCCGACGGCCGGGGTCAACCCGGTGCTCGTCGAGTCGCTCCTGCTCCACATCGCCCGGCTGCGGGACGAGGGCCGGACGGTGGTGTTCGTCGAGCACGACATGGACGTGGTGCGCACGATCAGCGACTGGGTCGTCGTGCTCGCCGAGGGTGAGGTGATCGCCGAGGGCCTCCACTCCGACGTGGCCGCCGACCCGGTGGTGATCGATGCCTACCTCGGGACCCGCTTCGCCGAACGAGCGGCCGGGGAACAGCCGGTCGGCGGGTCGCTGGCGGGACCCAGCGCGCACGACGGAGCCGGCACGGCCACGAGCCGGGAGCGATGATGGCTGACGACCTGCTCGTGGCCGAGGATGTCGTGGCGGGGTACCTGCCGGAGATCGACATCCTGCGAGGCTGCTCGATCTCGGTGGGCCAAGGCGAGGTGGTCGGCATCATCGGGCCGAACGGGGCGGGGAAGTCCACCCTCGTGAAGGCGATCGTCGGGATCGTTCCCGTGCGGTCGGGCCAGGTCCGGCTGCAGGGCGAGGACATCACCCACCTGGCCGCCCACGACCTCGTTCGGCGCGGGGTCGGCTACGTGCCGCAGCGCGACAACGTCTTCCCGTCGCTGAACGTGACGGACAACCTGCGCATGGGCTGCTACGTCGACCCGTCCCGGTGGGCGACGCGCCTCGAGATCGTCACCGGCCTCTTCCCCCGCCTCGCCGACCGCTTGAACCACCGGGCCGGGGCCCTGTCGGGTGGCGAGCGTCAGATGCTGGCGATGTCCCGGGCACTGATGATGGAACCGTCGGTCCTGCTGCTCGACGAGCCCTCGGCGGGGCTGTCCCCCGCGATCCAGGACGAGGTGTTCGACCGGATCACCAGGATCAGCGAGGCAGGGGTGTCGGTGCTGATGGTCGAGCAGAACGCCCGACGCTGCCTCGAGCTGTCCGACCGCGCCTACGTGCTCGACCAGGGTGTCAACGCCCATCAGGGCGGTGGCCGAGCCCTGCTGGAGGATCAGAAGGTCGTCGACCTCTACCTCGGCAGCCTGGGGCGTCGCGCCGGGTAGGGCGGCCGGCAGGCCGTCCCACCCGGCGCTGATCGTGCCGGACTAGAGCTCGAGGACGACCTGCGGCTCGTCGAGCGTGACCGGCTCGCCCTCGGCGTCGTAGGCCCAGACGTCGTAGGCACCCGAGGTGACGTGCCCGTTCTCGTTCAGGTCGAGAGGACCGGACGCGCCTTCCACGTTGATCGACTCACCGGCGTCGAGCAGCTCCTTGCACTCGGCGAAGCCGACGCACTCGTTGTCGCCGCTGGTGACCTCGAACACGCCGTCGATGATGGCATCGGGTTCCGTGGAACCGGCGGCCTCGGCGGCCAGCGCCATGGTGATGGCGCAGTCGTAGTAGTACGCCGAGAAGATCGTGTCGACCCCGGTCTCTGCGAACCGCTCCTGGAACGGGTGCTCGACACCCTGGGGCGCGGCGGCGGGCGCCGTGCCCTTGATGCCCTCCACGACGGAGGGGTCACCGCCGACGGCCTCCCAGAAGTCCGAGCCCTGCATGCCGTCACCCGTGTAGATGGGCATCGAGTCGGGACCGATGCCGGCCTCGATCATGTCGGCGACCATCTTGCCGCCGTCGTCGTTGAAGCCGATGACCACAGTGGCATCGGGATCGGCGTCGGCGACGCGGCCGGCCTCCGCGGTGAAGCTGTCGGCCTCCGGATCGTACGCCTCGTTGAACACGACCTCGAGACCGACGTCGGTGAGCGCCTGCTCGATGGCATCGCCGAATCCGGTGCCGTAGGTGTCGTTGCGGACGAGGATCGCCACCCGGCCGTGACCGTCGTTGTTGATCACCTCGGCGAGCGCCGGGCCCTGCAGGGTGTCGTTGGGCGCGAATCCGAAGTAGTGGTCCTCGTCGGGAAGGTCCTCGAGGGCCGCAGAGGTGTTGGACCCGTTGCAGGCCACGACGTCGTTGCCTGCGATCTCGGGCATCAGACCCTCGGTCGCCGTGGACGCCGCGGGCCCGAGGATCACCTGGGCACCCTCGGACGTCACCAGCCGGTCGAAACCGGTGGAGGTGATCGAGAGATCGTCGGTTCCGTCGTCCGCGCCCGCCACCTCGACGTCGCTGCCGAGCACGCCACCGGCCTCGTTGATCTCCTCGACCGCGAGATCGATCGGCGTTCGCAGCGACTCGACGATGGCCGCCAGTGACCCGCTCTCGGGCAGAAGCGCGCCGATGACGAGCGCCTCTCCGGTCGGCTCACCGTCGCCCTCGGTGGTGGTCGTCTCTCCTTCGCCGGCCTCGTCGTCGTCGTCGCCGCACGCAGCGGCGAGGAGCGTGAGGGCTCCGATCGCCGCGACGAGGCGGACCCACTTGCGCTGTCGCATGGGATTGTCCCCCTTGATGTGTGGTGTAGCCGGACGCCAGGTACCGGCGACGCCAGGCATCCTAGGCCCCCCGACGGACCGATGGGTGATCCGTCGACGCCTGGGCATGTCGACAGGTCGGCGAGGTCCTGACAGGACAGAAGGCGGGCGCTCGTGGCGCAGACCGTGCAAACTGCTGTGCATCACATCGAACCCTTGGGGGGATCATGAGACGCACGACAGCACGCCTGACGACGCTCCTGGCGGCCTGCTCCCTGCTGCTGGCCGCCTGCGGGGACGACGATGGCGACGACACCACGACCGACGAGGACGGCGGCGACGCCGCGGCCGAGGTCGACCTGGTCAGCGACGGGACCCTGACCGTCTGCTCGGACACGCCGTACGAGCCGTTCGAGTACCAGGAGGGCGGCGAGCACGTCGGCTACGACATGGACATCCTGCGTGCCATCGCCGAGGGCAACGACCTCGGCTTCCAGGTGAGGGACCTGCCGTTCGACGGCATCCTCGGCTCGGTCGCCGCCGGCGAGTGCGACGTCGTCGGGTCCGCAGTGACGATCACCGAGGAGCGCGCCGAGCAGGTGGACTTCTCCGAGTCCTACTTCGATGCCGACCAGTCGCTGCTCGTCAAGGCCGAGAACGAGGACACGTACGCCACGCTCGAGGATCTCGCCGGCGCGACGATCGGCGTCCAGTCGGGCACGACGGGTGAGGCCTACGCCAACGAGAACACACCCGAGGGCGCCACGGTCCGCTCGTTCGAGGACTCCGACGGGCTCTTCGGTGCCATCGAGGCCGACCAGATCGACGCCATCCTCCAGGACTTCCCGGTCAACGCCTACCGTGCCACCCAGGACGACACGCTGGTCGTCACCGAGACGTTCCCGACGGGCGAGCAGTACGGCTTCGCCGTCGCCAAGGGCAACGAGAGCGTGCTGCAGATGATCAACGACGGCCTCGCCGGCCTCCGGGACAGCGGCGAGTTCGACGACATCTTCAGCCGCTACTTCGGTGACCAGCCGTGAGGAGATGACGGAGCGGACCACCGGGCCGATGGGGCGCCGGGCTCCCCGCCTCACGCGTCGCCAGCGCGCCCGGTTGGTCCGCCTCGTGACCTACGGGCTCACGCTGCTGGGCGTCGCCGGGGTCGCCCTCGCCGTCGACTGGGCCCGACTGCAGCGGGCGTTCTTCCAGCCCGACATCTTCATGGATCTCTTCCCGGAGATCGTCACCCGGGCGGCGCGGAACACGCTGATCTTCACCGTGCTGTCGTTCAGCATCGCCCTCGCGCTGGGGTTGGTGCTCGCGCTGCTGCGGCTGTCGTCGATCACGCCCTACCGCTGGTTCGCCATCGGCTACATCGAGCTGTTCCGGGGCATGCCGGCGCTCATCACGATCATCGCGGTGGGCTTCGCCATCCCGATCGCGCTCGACGCCCGGGTACCCGGCATCTACGGCGCCGGGGCGCTCGCGCTCGGCATCGTCTACTCCGCCTACATGGCCGAGACCATCCGGGCCGGCATCGAGGCCGTGCCGCGGGGACAGATGGAAGCGGCACGCTCCCTCGGCATGACCCACACGCGGGCGATGGCGTCGATCGTCGTTCCCCAGGGGTTCCGCATCATCATCCCCCCGCTCACGAACGAGCTTGTGGCCCTCATCAAGGACACCTCGCTGCTGTTCGTGCTCGGGACGACGCTCGACACGATCGAGATCACCAAGTTCGCCCGTGACGAGGTGAGCAGGACGTTCAACATCACCCCGCTCGTGGGAGCGGCGCTGGTCTACCTCGCGATCACCATCCCGCTCACCCGACTGGTCGGCCTGCTGGAGACGCGGGCGGGGAGGTCACGGTGACCGAGCTCGGTCGACCGCTCGTCGGCCCCGCCATCCGGGTCGAGGACCTCCACAAGCACTTCGGCACGCTCGAGGTCCTGACGGGCATCCACCTGGTGGTCGACCCCCGCGAGGTCGTGTGCGTGATCGGCCCCTCGGGGTCCGGGAAGTCGACGCTGCTCCGCTGCGTCAACCGGCTGGAGGAGCCGACCTCCGGCCGGATCGTCATCGAGGGCATCGACATCACCGACCCCGACTGCGACATCGACGCCGTGCGCCGCAGGATCGGCATGGTCTT
Organism: Acidimicrobiia bacterium; assembly: GCA_046537875.1. Lineage (GTDB taxonomy): Bacteria > Actinomycetota > Acidimicrobiia > Acidimicrobiales > VFJN01 > JBKHJZ01. The sequence goes on from JBKHJZ010000014.1 coordinate 14,028, forward strand.
CCAGGGCTTCAACCTGTTCCCCCATCTCGACGTGATGGGCAACCTGACCATCGCCCAGAGGCGGGTGCTCGGTCGCTCGAAGGCCGCGGCGGAGGAGACGGCCATGGCCATGCTCGACCGCGTCGGCCTGCGGGAGAAGGTGCGGGAGTACCCGGTGCGCCTGTCCGGCGGGCAGCAGCAGCGGGTGGCGATCGCCCGGTCGCTGTGCATGGGCCCCGACATGATGCTCTTCGACGAGGTGACGTCGGCCCTCGATCCCGAGCTCGTCGGCGAGGTGCTCGCGGTGATGCGCTCGCTGGCCGAGGACGGCATGACGATGATGGTGGTCACGCACGAGATGGGCTTCGCCCAGCGGGTCGCCGACCGCGTCGTGTTCATGGACGAGGGGATCGTGGTCGAGGAGGGCCCGCCGGCGGAGGTGCTCGGCGACCCCCGGCACGAGCGCACACGTCGCTTCCTCAGCCAGGTGATCGAACGGTGACCGGCGGTCGACGCCGCCGGGCGATCAGCCGCCCCGGCGGCCGGTCCCGGTCACACCGGCGGCGTCGAGCACCTCGTCGAGCGTGCCGACGGCTCCCGTGACGAACGGGCCGAAGTCGGCGTAGCGGGCCGACGCCTCGTCGAAGCGCATCGTGTGGACGCACTCCTTGAGATCGTCGGGGTGGACGGCGAACAGGGTGACCCCCCACTCGTGGTCGTCGAGGCCGGTCGAGCCGGTGACGAGCTGGAGCACCCGGCCGGCGAACGTGCGCCCGACCTTGCCGTGGCCGAGCATCAGGCGCTCCCGCTCGGCGTAGGGCAGCTCGTACCAGTTGTGCTCGGGACCCCGCCGCTTCGACATCGGGTAGAAGCAGAACGCGGCCATCCCCTCGGGCGGGAGCTGCGGGTACAGCCGCGGCCGCAGCCGCTCGGCCGGCATGCCCTGGGCGTACTCGGACACCTCGGTGACCGAGGTGTAGCTGTCGACCACCTCGAGCCCCGCCGCGGCCACCTCGGTCTGGAACCGGCGCAGGCGCCAGAGGTCGGGTCCGAGGGCCATGAGGCACACGTCGCCCTTGTGGCCCACGAGCGCGACGGGGACCACCTGGTGGTCGTCGGCCCGCAACGAGGTCACGGCGGCCCGGACCGCGCCGCCGTCGGCGGCCGCGGTGACGGCGCAGAACAGGTGGAGCACGTTCCAGCCGGTGGTCGGGCTCAGCGGCTCGGGCATGGGCCGAGGCTACCGGCGACCCCGCCGGCGGCCCCAGCCCGCTGGGACGGCGGCGCCTCCGGAGGTCTCACCGCGGGTGGCGGTCTCCCCGCACCCGCTCGATCGACACCACGGCGTTGTACGCCGGCACCTTCGACGCCGGCTCCCGCCGGTCCTCGCCCCCGGCGATCAGCGCGTTGCCCTCGGGCCAGTGCACCTGGAGGGTCCGCGTGGGGAGCCGGACGGGGGTCACCGTCCCCTCGAAGGTGCGCGGCACGCCACCATCGGCCGCACCGGCCGTCGGGCGGAGGTGGACCCGGTCGCCGGCCTCCAGCCCCAGCTCGCGCGCGTCGGCCTCGTCGATGAAGACCGCGTCCCGGCGGGCCCCGGTGAGGGGATCGACCCCCCGGTGGACCATCGAGTTGAACTGCCGGCCGCGGCGGGTGGTCACCAGGAACGCACCGTCGGGCAGGTCGTGGCGCACCGGCGCCAGCGCCGTGAACCGGGCCCGGCCCGACGGGGTCGGGAACGCCCCGTCGCAGCACAGGTGGCGCCCGCCCCACTGCACGGCGTCGCCGGTGCGCTCCAACGCCTCGATGCCGGCGTAGAACGGGACCACGTCGGCGATCTCCGCCCGCAGGTCACGGTTGGTCGGCCAGGAGAACGCCGGGCGCAGCCCGGGGCGCACCCGGTTGGCCACGTCGGCGAACAGGCGCCACTCGCTGCGCGCCTCCCCCACCCGGCGGGGCAGCTCGGGGCTGAACACGATGCGGCGCTCGGTGGTGGTCTCGGTGCCCCCGCCCTCCTGTTCGTAGCGGGTGGCCACCGGGAGCAGCAGCACGTCGTCGCCGTCGACGAGCATCTGGCTCGACAGCACCACGTCCTGATGGACGCGCAGCGGCACCCGCCGGAGGGCGGCCGCGACCGCCGGCGGGTCGGGCAGCACCTCGAGGAAGTTGCCGCCCGAGGTCCACAGGACGTCGAGCTCGCCACGTCCGGCCGCCTCGACCATCTCCGGCGCGGTCAGCCCCGGACGGTCGGGCACCGGGACCCCCCACCGGGCCGCCAGCGCAGCGGCATGCTCGGCGTCGACGGGAACGCCCCCGGGCAGGGCCGTGGCGTACGCCCCCATCTCGGCACCGCCCTGCACACCGGAGTGGCCGCGGATCGGCATCAACCCCGTGCCGTCGCGGCCCACCGCCCCCTGCGCCAGCGCCAGGTTGACGATCGCGTGCACGCCCTCGACAGCCTCCCGGTGCTGGGTGATGCCCATCGACCAGACGTGCACGGCGCCGCCCGCCCGCACCAGCTCGTCGCAGAACGACTCGACGGTCGCCGCGTCGACGCCGGCCGCCCGAAGCAGGTCGTCGACGGGCTGGTCGTCGAGTGCCGACCGGACGCCGTCGAAGCCCTCGGTGTGGTCGGTCACGAACCGGTCGTCGATCGCCCCACGCGCCACCAGCCTGGCCAGCACCGCGTTCGACAGGGCGGCGTCACCGCCCGGCCGCACCGGCACGTGCAGGTCGCACATCTTCGTGCCGAACAGCGCCGACTCCAGGCTCGACGGCACCCAGTACCGGTCCAGTCCCGGCTCCAGGTACGGGTTGACCACCACCACCCGGGTGCCCTGCCGCCGGGCGAGGTAGAGGTACTTCATGAGGACCGGCTGGTTGTTCGCCGGGTTCGCGCCCCACAGCACGACGAGGGGCGCCTCGATGATGTCCTGGTACGAGCACGTGGTCGCCGCGACCCCGACGGTCTGGCGCAGCCCGACCGTCGAGGGCGCGTGGCAGACGCGGGCGGCCGAGTCGATGCTCGCCAGGCCCATGGCCCGGGCGGCCTTGGCGGCCACGTAGTACGTCTCGTTGGTGAGCCCGCGGCTGGTCAGGTAGAGCGCCGCCCGGTCGGGCAGCGCCGACCGGAGCCCGGCCGCGAGCACCGACAGGGCCTCGTCCCAGGACACCCTGCGGAACCCGGCGTCGCCCCGCCGCCGCCGCATCGGGTGGCCGAGGCGCCCCAGCGCCCGGAGCTGCGCCCCGGACCGGCCACGAAGCTCCGCCACGTCGGACAGCACGACGGGATCGACGGGATCGGCCGTGTTGATCTCCAGCAGGTCCAGCCGGGTGCTGCACAGGTGGACGCCCTCGATCGTCCAGTCGTGCAGACCCGCCACCCCGAGGGCGCAGCCGTCGCACGCGCCCTTCGAGATCACGTCCCAGGCGTAGCGGGGGTGGGCCCGGTTGGCCCAGGCGGCCTTCGCCATGTCGCGGTAGTGGTGCGGTTTCTGCTCGCCAAGCCCGTTGGGCCGCCAGCCCGCCCAGAGCCGGGGGTTCCACCCCTGCAGCTGCTCCCGCAGGCTCATCGGCCCGCCACCCGCTGCCGACGGCCCGGTGCGCGGCTCGGCGCCGGCAGGTGCTCGGGCGCGTAGACGTTGACGCGGCCGTCGCGGGCGAAGCCGCACAGCGTCATGCCGGCCAACCGGGCCGCCGTGACGGCCAGCGACGACGGCGCGCTCACCGCGACGACCGTGCCCATCCCGGCCGCCCACGCCTTCTGCACGATCTCGAAGCTGGCCCGCCCGCTCACGTACAGCCCCACGTCGCCCGGCGGCACCTCGCCGTCGAGCAGCAGCCGGCCGACCACCTTGTCGACGGCGTTGTGGCGGCCGATGTCCTCCCGCGCGGTGAGCGGGGTGCCCGTGCGATCGAAGAGCACGGCGGCGTGCACGGCGCCGGTGGCGGCGAACAGGGGCTGCTCGGCGAGCGCCCGGTCGGGCACCGCGGCGAGCACGTCGAGGGCGAAGGGCCGTGCCGGGGGCAGCGGGTGGAGCCGCTCGCGCAACTCGTCGACCGCCGTCGTGCCGCACATCCCGCACGACGAGGTGGTGGTCGACAGCCGCGGCACCGGCCGGGGTGCCAGCCCGCCGGTCTCCACCGTCACCACGTTGAACTCGCTCGACACGGCCGAGCCGGTGCCGCAGTAGCGGCAGCGTCGCACGGGCGCCCCGTCGAGCAGTCCCTCGGTGAAGCAGAAGCCCGCGGCGAGCTCGAAGTCGTGCCCGGGAGTGCGCATCGTGGTCCCCACGAGGGCGCCGTCGAGTCGGATCTCCAGCGGCTCCTCGACGATCAGCTCGTCGGGACGCCGGGCGGTGGCGCCGTCCGCGTGGTGGTGGGTCAGCACCTTGGCGGTGCGGCCTCGCGACACCACACCGAGGGTACCGGCCCATCGGCGACCTCTGCCGGGCGATGGGTCACGACGCGGGGACCAGGGGCACGGGCCGCAGGACCGGGCCGTCGGGCGCATCGGTCACCGCGTAGGCCGTGAGCTCGTTGGCGCCCTCGCGTCGGGTCTCCGGCAGGACCAGCGCGGTGAACGAGGCGACCCCGAACGGGGTGGGCTCGACCGGCACCACGGCGGCGACCGTGCCGTTGAGGCCGATGGCGACCGGGGTGTCCTCGGGCACGGGACCGTGACCGCCGACCTCGAGCTGAGGGAAGTCCGACATGTCCAGGTCGTCCCAGCGCTCCAGACCCTCGACCGTGAGCTCCGCATTCGGGAAGGGATCGCCGATCGTGAGCTCGTCGAGCCCGCGGCCGAGCAGGTCGTCATGCTCGCCCCGCTGCCACACGGCCCGGGAACCTTCCCCGGGGACCCAGTCGGCGGCCAGGACCTCCTCGAACGCGTCCCGGCCGTCGACCGTCACCATCACGCCCTCGTCCGGCCGGAGCTCGCTGATCTCCCAGTCGCTGAACTGCTTGCGCCACCCGTCGCGCCCGCGCGCCTCGCCGACCGGCCGGCCGTCGACCTCCCAGGGGAGATCGACGCCGAGGACGTCCGCGATCGTCGGGAGCACATCGATCGATTGCACGTTGGCGTCGTCGACGCGACCCTCGGCCTGCCCCGGCTCCTTCACCAGCAGGGGGGTCCACAGGGTCTCGGCGAGGTTGCCCTCCGACACCCCCCGCCAGGGCTCGTCGGGCACGAAGCTGTTGCCGTGATCGGCCGTCACCACGACCAGCGCGTCGTCGTAGATCCCCGACTCGCGCAGACGGTCGAAGAGCTGCCCGAGCAGTCGGTCGGTGGCCTGGAGTTGCAGCACGAACCGCTGGCGACCGGCCTCGATGCCGGTCTGCCCCCATCGCCCCACGAACATCCCCCGGGGCGGATGGCTCGCGCCGTACCCGGAGCCGTCGTCCAGCAGCTCGAACGGTTCGTGAGGCAGCATCAGGTGGTAGAAGAACAGGCCCGGGCGCTCGCCCTGCCGGAAGCTCTCCTCGGCGAAGGTCCGCTCGTAGCGCTCGAAGCGGGTCCTGTCGGTGGCCCACGGGATGAACGACGGCACGAAGCTGGTGTCGCGGGTCAGCTCGTCGGCCCACCGGTTGGAGGCGATGTTGAAGAGATCACCCAGCGAGAAGCGGTCGTTGGTGGGGCAGAGCGAGGCCGGGCAGAGGAAGGTCACCTGCTCGTGCACCGACAGGTCGTAGGACTCGGCGAGCAGCGTGAACAGGTTGTCCGGATGGTCGACCGCCGTGGGCCCGCCGTCGCGGTCGGGCAGCCTCCCGCTCAGCATCGCCGGCAGCGCGTCGAGGGTCGCCGGCGCCACCGTGGTGTGGTTGCGGTACCAGGTGGCGTCGGACGCGAGCTCGGCGAGGTTCGGGTAGAGCTCGGCGTCGATCTGGCCCGCGCCGTCCAGCAGCGCCGCCGTCGGCAGCGCATCGAGCATCACCATGACGATCGGCGGGCCCTCCTCCGCCAGCCCCGCCGTGGCGGCGGCCGCCTCCGGCACGGCACCGACATCGCGGCCGATCACGAGCACGGAGCTGGGCGACATCAGGAGGAACTGCGCCAGGAAGGCCAGCGGTGCCACCGCGGCGAACCGCAGGAACGACCGGGCCAGCCCGGAGCGCCACCGCACCAGCGCGACCACGGCGCCCACGACCAGCCCGACGACGACGGCCAGCCGCACGGACCACTCGGTGTGGTCGATCACCAGGCGCCATGCCACCAGCCCTCCCGCGACTCCCAGGAGCGCGAGATGGGTGGCCTGACGCGCCTGCGGACCGCCGCGCCCGCCCAGGGCCCCGAGCGCGGCAGCCACGACCGGCGGTGCCAGCGCGATCACGAGCGCGAAGACGACGATCTCGAGCCGGCCGGCACCCAGCGCGATGAGGCTCTCGGGCGAATCGCCCCACGCAGCCAGCACCGGGGCGGTGAACGCCAGGGCGGACAGCCCGGTGAGCTCGAGGGCGAGCATGGCCTCCCGGCGCCACCAGGGCTCTGCGGGCGGCTGCTCAGCGGCTGCCCGGTCGACCGGTGGCACCGGCGTCACATCAGCGTCAACGGCCACAACGTCTCGTCCCCCGGGGCCCCATCGACGACATAGGCGGTCAACTCGTTCTCGCCCTCCACGAACAGGCGAGGTGGCAGCAGGCCGTGGGCCAGGTGATGGTCGGGCTCGAGCCCCCAGGGCTCGACCTCGGTGACCGCGCCGATCGTTCCGTTCAGCGCATAGGCGACCACGGTGCCGACCTCGAGCTGGGTGCGCCCCACCAGCTCGAGCGTCAGGGGCCCGTCGAGATCCACGTCGTCGAGGCCCGTGGGCACCACGTCGATTGCGTCGTCGCGCGCTTGCCCGACGGCGAGCTCGGCCACGTCGCGGCCGACCAGGCCACCGTGCCGGGTTCGCCGCCACACTGCGTCCGGGCCGCTGCCCCCGACCATCCTGCTGTCCATCACCTCCGCGAACCCCGCGCGGGCGTCGACGGTGATCATGGCGTCGTCACCCTCCGGCTCCAGCAGGTACCGCTCGTTCGGAACGAGCTCCTTCACGGCAGGGTCGCGGCCGGCGGCGTCGCCGACCGGCATCCCGTCGACCGCCCATGGCAGCTCGACGCCGAGCAGGTCGGCGATCGTCGGCACGACATCGATCGACTGGACGTTGGCGTCATCCACGCGGCCCTCCGTCTGCCCCGGCTCCTTGACCAGCAGCGGCGTCCACAGGATCGAGGAGAGGTTCCCCTCGCTCGGCATGCGCCACTGGTCCTCGGGGAAGAACGCCTCGCCGTGGTCGGACGTCACCACCATCACGGCGTCATCGAAGGTGTCGGCCGCGCGCAGCTCGTCGATGAGCTCGCCGAGCAGGCGGTCGGCTGCCTGCGCCTGCAACAGGAACCGCTGTCGCCCCACCGCCAGCCCGCTGTCGGACCACGCGAAGGCGTACTGGCCCGTCGGCAGGTCGTCGACCGCCTCGTAGCGGGTGCCGTCTGGCAGGAACTGCCAGGGATTGTGCGGGAGCACCACGTGGAGGAACGTGAATTGGGGACGCCCGGCGGCTCGGCCGCGAGTGGTGTGGATGAAGTCCTCCGCCGCCTCGTAGCGGTCGTCACCCAGCACCGCCGGCAGGTCGAACCCCTCGTCGTCGACGAGCTCGCGCGCCGCGCCCCCCGACCAGAGCTCGGCGGCGTCGGCGAGCAGCCGCCCCACCCCCGCCGACTGGACCGGTGGGCAGAGCTCCTCGGGGCACAGGTCGGTGATCCGCTCGGCGACCTGCATGTCGTAGCTCCCGCCCAGGAGCGTGAACAGGTTCTGCGGATCGGGGCCGGACGATCCCGACGGGTCGGGGTACCGACCCGTCAGGATCGCAGGCACCGATTCCCCGGTCAGCCCGGAGATCGTGGTCGCGTTGCGGTACCAGGTGGACGTGCCGGCCAGCTCGGCGATGTTGGGGAACGTCTCGCGGTCGATCCCGCCCTCGCCGTCGAGCAGCGCCATCGTGGGCAAGGCGTCGAACACGACGACCACGACCGGAGGGGGGTCGTCGCCCAGGTCGGCCGCCACGCCGGCGGCGACCTCCGGGTCGACGGTCGGCCGCTCGCCGCCGATCAGCGCCGACGTCGGAGAGGTCAGCAGGAACTGCAGCGGGAAGGCGACCGCCGCCACCCCGGCGAACCGCAGGAACGTCCGGGTGGGCGAGACCATCACCCGCAGCACCCCGAGCGCCACACCCGCCAGGACCGCCCCGGCAACGAGCTCGGCCCGACCCCGCGCCCAACCCGTCAGGTCCTGGCCGAGGCGCCAGGCGCCGAGACCCCCGAGGCCTGCGATCAGCACGAGGTGGACGAGGCGCCGGACCCGGCGACCGAGCACGTGGCTGGCGAGACCGACGGACGTCGACGCCAACGCGGGGATCACCACCACCAGCACCCCGAACAGCACGATCTCCCGCGAGCCGGCACCCCGCGCGATGAACGTCTCCGGCGAGCGGCCGAAGCTGTCGAGCACCGGGCGACCGAACGTGAAGGTGGTCAGCGCCAGCAGCTCGAGGGCGAGCAGCGCCTCGTACCGCAGCCGCCGCCCCCGGGCGCGCGCCGGGGGAGGGCTCGGCCGGTGGTCCGACCCACGTCCCCCACGTGTGCCGGACGTCCCCGGCTCGACCACCGTCGGTCCATCGGCTCGGTCGTGAACGGCGATCGGATCTACCCCAGCCCTGCCATCTCCCACCGATCAGGGCTTCGGATCGGCCAGGTACAGCGTGCGGGTACCGCCCGGCAGCTCACGCTGCTCGTGCACGGCGAAGTGCTCGGTCAGGAGCTCCTCGAAGGCCGGCCGCCGGTAGTCGTCGAACAGTCCGGGCGGCTTGTTGGCGAGCAGCCGCTGCACCATCGGATCCTCCGGGTGCGCGAGCTCGACGACCAGTCGGCCCCCGAACGAGCGCAGCCACGCCACCACCTCGGGCAGGGGGACGTTCGCCGCGATCGCCAGATGGTGGACGAGCGCGAGCGCCAGGACCGCGTCGGGGCTCACCCGCTCCGCGAACGGCGTGCGCTCCCGGTTGCGCCAGCCGATGCCGCCCGACGGGTCGGCGAGATCCATGACCAGCGGCAGGATCCGTTCGTTCCCCTCGGCGTGGAGCCGGCGGTAGAGCCGGTCGATCACCGTCTCGTCACCGTCCACGGCCACCACGTAGTCGGCGTGCTCGGCGGCGAGCCGCGAGTAGGCGCCGTCGTTGGCGCCGAGGTCGAGCACGGTCGACGCGGTGCCGCCCTCGAGGGCCGAGCCCACGAACTCCCGCTTCACCTCGGCGTCGGCGTCGCTGTACGAGCAGGTGTCCCGGTACTCGGACCAGGTGGAGCCGCGCCGCCCCACATCGAGCCGGGTGACCAGCTTGCGGAGCTTCCTGGTGGTCGCCTTGGCCAGCTCGGTGCTGAAGCCCGACGACCGGAGGTCGCTCTTCACCTTCTCGGACGGCGCGGTCACCCGCTTCTCGAGCGCGCTGTGGAGCGCCACGTTCCGCAGAACCCCGGCCCGGAACCGCTTCACACCCGAGAACATGCCCGCCACGTCGGACGGCGACAGCCCGTCGACGCGCCCGCGGAGGAACGGCTGGTAGGGCACCCCCAGGTGCGCCTGGATCAGCAGGGGGAACAGCATCGTCTGGCAGAACTGCCGGTAGCCCGGCCACGGCCCGGCGGCCGCCTCGAACGACCCGATGTCGATGAACGTGGGGCGGGAGCCCACGAACTGGACGTTGTAGGCCGTGCCGTCCTTCAGCGACATGCCGCCGTCGAGCGCAGCCGCCAGCACGTCGAGCTGCAGCGTCGCCGCCTCGCGGAGCATCGCGAACGGCCACTCGTACGGGTACGAGACCACCGGGATCCGCTCGTGCTCCAGCACGGCCGCCCACGGGGCACCACGTGGCGAGGGCGGTGCCTCACCCTCGTGGACCGTCGTGCGCACCACCTGCCCGCCCTCGCCGAGCCGGCGGAAGAACGGTGCATCGCGGAGGCGGTCCCAGTCGGCGGCGGCGCGCTCGGACAGCCCGCGCAGCACCTTGCCGTCGGCGATGAAGACCGCGCTGTCGGGGTCGCGGAACGACCCCGCCTCGTACGTCGGCACGGAGCCGGTCAGGAATCGGAGGCGGAGGCCTCGACCGTCGGCTCGGCCCCGCCGGTCGCCTCGTCGGTCGTGGTGGGCTCCTCGGAGCGCTTCCGCGAGAACTTGCTCCTGACGCGGTGGCGAGCCTGCTTGATGGCGACACCCGCGGCGGCGGCGCCGCCCACGACCGCCGAGATGACGAGGCTCCCGGCTCCGGGATCGAGGTACCCGAACATGATGATGGCTCTCCTGGGTGGGTTTCGACGGGGTCCGTCCCGCGGGTTCGCGCTGCGAGCGACGGCCGGGAGGCCTCACCAGCGCTCCTCCTGACCGACCCGCGCGCTACCGCACGTTCATGTACCGGTCGATTCTGTCACATTCGTCATCACCGGCAAGGCGCGGGCCACCCCGCGCTCACCGGGAGGTCACGCTCCGTACATCCGACCCGGCGCCGCGAGCTCACCCGGGCGTGGTGCACGGTGCGCCCCCACACGTGTCGACCAGCAGCCCCTCCTCGAGGAAGGCCCTGGTCAGCTCGAGCACCGCGGGGTGGTCGCGACCCATGCCGTGGGGATCCTCGCCCGCCCGGTTCGGCTCGTTGCCGAGCGGGGGCGCCGGGGTGCCGAAGTCCCAGACCACCAGGTAGGAGCCGTTCCGGTCGGGCATCCGCCTGACCGGCGGGATGTCCCAGAAGGGCTCGACGTCGGGGCTGCGGCCGTCGGCGAGTGCCGGCACCCGGAGCTCGGCCCCGATCGTGCGGGCCATCACCTCGGTCGCGACGTTGGCCACCTGGTGGTCACCGAACGCCTCGAAGAGCATCACCCGCTTCGGCGGGGTGCCACGGTAGGGGTGCCCGGTGAGGTGCTGGGCGTAGCCGTTGGTCTCGCCCCGGTCCCACAGCATCTGCGCGAGCGAGATGGCGAGCTGGCGGTCGATCCAGTCGGGATAGCTCGGATCGAACAGCGCCGCGAAGGGGTCGAAGTCGACGCTGCGATCGAGCAGGGTCGAGTAGTTCATCGCGGGGACACCGAGGAACGAGCGCCGCCAGTCCTGCGCGACGGCCGACAGCGCGCCCCCGATGATCCCGCCCTGGCTCACCCCGACGAAGCTGAGGTTCCGCTGGTCGAGCAGTGGCGTGCCGTCGGCGGCCTGGAAGGCGGGGTGCGACGACAGGCCGTCCGGGTGGAGCATCAACCGGCCGAGGAACAGGAAGTTGAGCATCGACTGCTGCAGGCGGTCCGGCAGCGGTCGGAAGTGCGACATGTCGACGAGCGCCTCGATGACCGGTCCGATGTCGTCCTCGGACATCCCGATCCACCAGGTGGCGCAGAAGGTGGTGTTGCTGGCGGCGGCCATCCGCGACGAGGCGCCGCGCACCTCCCTGGCCGTGCCGAGCAGGCCGTGGCCGTAGAGCGCCATCCGGGTCGGGTGGGCGTTGCCGGCGCCGTCCACGGCCGACTCGGGGATCGTGCAGATGAACCGGGCGGTCATCGTGCCGTTGCGCTCGGGCACCGGGTCGTCCCCGGGACCGTCCCCGTTGTTGAGCACCTCACCCGGTCCCCCGTCCCCGGTCAGGTAGTTCGGCACCTCGAACGTGCCTTCGATGTCACGCATCAGGTTGGCCCGGCCGCTCGGCTCGACGTTCGTGACGGTGAAGCCGGGCGCGTCGGGACCCAGCGACCGGAACGCGTCGTCCCTCATGGCCAGCACCCGCTCCGAGAGGCTCTCCGCGCTGGCCGCGGTGAAGTCCCAGGCGATCACCAGGTCGTCACGGGGGATCCCCGCCCGCCGCAGGGTCTCGAAGACGTCCTCCATGTGCGGGCGACGGTCCTCGACGGCCGGGATGCCGGTGTCGAGCCGGTCCCGGTAGGCGCGGAACGCGTCGGTGGGTTCGATCGGGCGCCCCGCCCCGTCGACCACGTCGCGGATGGCCACCACGTAGCGACGCCCCTCGCGCAGGTTGGTCGCCGGCCGGATGAACGTCATGCGGTGCGCGTCGTCGGGCGCCCGGCTGTCGATCTCCGCCCAGTAGGGGTGGCGCTCGCCGGTGCGGGCGTCGAGCAGAACGATCGGCGCATCCCCGTCGAGCGACGCCCCCATGTCGGTGACCGGGGCGGCGCCGCTGGCGGCGAGGTCGACGCCCGGCAGCAGCACGGTGATCGGGCCGCCCGGCGAGAAGCCGTCGTTGCGGTTGAGCTCGGTGGGATCGATGGGCGTCCCGAACCTGTTGGCCGGCGTCGCCTCCGGCGACAGCGCCACCCGCCGGCCCGTCGCGGTCCCGCGGTCGGTCACCGTGAAGTGGTCGTTGGGGAACGGCAGGATGCAGCGCTCGCCGCCGAGCGGGTCGCACGTCCCGGGGTCGTGCGCGAGGTCGAGGTCGATCGATCCCTCCAGCACGTCCGGACGGCCACGTCCCCGTCCCGGGTCGTCGCCCGTGCCTCCCCCGGCAGGGGTGGCCAGCACCAGCAGCAGGGACACGACCAACGCCAGGCCGCCGGTGCGCCGCCTCCTCGCTCGCAGATCACCGCTCATCGGTCCCCCTTCGAGCCTCCGGCCGGCACCGTAGTGGACGCCCGGTGGGGCGCGAGCGCAGAGGGCGGCGGGGCATGCTCATGTGGTGACCGAAGCGCCGCCGCCGCTCACCGTCCCCCGGCTCCTCGCCCGTGGGCTCACCCGCCGGTGCCCCCTGTGCGGGGGCGGCGGGCTGTTCCGCCGCTGGTTCACCATGGCCGAGCGCTGCCCGCGGTGCGGCTTCCGGCTCGAGCGCATCGAGGGCCACTGGATCGGCGCCCTGGGGATGAACACGGTGGTGAGCTTCGGTGCGGTCCTCGTCGCCGTGGTGGTCGGCTTCGCCGTCACCTACCCGGACGGCCCGGTCGCGGTGGCCCTCGCCGTGATCCTGACCACCGCGCTGCTCGTGCCCCTGGTGTTCTTCCCCTTCTCGAAGACGCTGTGGAGCGCGATCGACCTGGCGATGCGCCCGCTGGCCCCCGACGACGACGTCGACCCCCGCTTCATCCCCGGGAGCCGACACCGCGAGAACCCGGGCGGATAGAACGTCCGCGTGGCTTGCGGTGGTCGGTCCCGCGGTCGCCCCGCGCACCCACCGTGCCGGGCCGGATCAGGTGAGCCCGGCGAGGTGCGCGTGGTCGTTGAAGCGGACGAGCTGCCAGTCGGTGGCCCGGCGCCCGAACGGGTTGGTGCCGAACCGCCACTCGGTGATCGAGGCGTTCTCGGGGCTGAACCAGGCCCGCTGGTCGAGCGACGGATCGATGCCCAGCCACCGGATCATCGACTGGACGATGACCCCACCGTGGCACGCCACCACCACGGTCTCCCCCGCGTGCCGCTCGACGAGGCGGTCGATCCCCCGGGCCACCCGTTCGGCCATCTCGGCCCAGGTCTCGCCGCCGGGGTCGCGCCGCAGGTGCGGGTCCCAGCCGCCGCTGGGCACGGGCCAGCGCTCCTCGAACTCGTGCCAGGGGAGCCCGTCGCCCTCACCGGGGTGGTGCTCGCACATGTCGCAGTCCTGCACGACGTCGGGGTCGCCGAACGCCGGGGCGAGGATGGCCGCGGTCTCCACCGCCCGCGGCATCACGCTCGCGTAGAGGGCGACCCCGCCCTCCACCTCGCCGCTGGCCTTCAGGCGGTCGCGCAGCGCGGTGACCTGGAGCCGCCCCCGCTCGGACAGCCCTCGGCAGCCCCGGTGGCCGCCGACGATCTGGAGCTCCTGCGCGCGCGACTCGCCGTGTCGCACCAGCACGATCCGCGTCCCGTCCATGGCCTGCACCGTACCGGGAGCAACCTGCGGACCGACGCGGCACCGCCGCCCCGGAGGGCGGCGGTGCCGACGCATGTCGTGCGGCCCGAGAGGGCGCTAGAAGTCCTCCATGCCACCGCCCGGCATGGCGCCGGCCTTCTCCTCCTCGGGCTTGTCGGCGATGACCGCCTCGGTGGTGAGGAACAGCCCCGCGATCGACGCCGCGTTCTGCAGCGCCGAGCGGGTGACCTTGGCGGCGTCGATGATGCCGGCCTTGGTCAGGTCCTCGTACTCGCCGGTCGCCGCGTTGAGGCCCTCGGTGTCGCTGTCGAGGCCACGCACGCGCTCGGCGACCACGCCGCCCTCGAGACCGGCGTTGACCGCGATCTGCTTCAGGGGCTCCTCGAGCGACCGGGCCACGATGCGGGCACCGGTGGCCTCGTCGGGGATGCTCAGCGAGGCGACCAGGTCGCCGACCTTGCCCTGGGCACGGAGCAGGGTGGCGCCGCCGCCGGCCACCACGCCCTCCTCGATCGCCGCCTTCGTGGTCGACACGGCGTCCTCGATGCGGTGCTTCTTCTCCTTGAGCTCCACCTCGGTGGCCGCCCCCACCCGGAGGACGGCGACGCCGCCCGACAGCTTGGCGAGGCGCTCCTGGAGCTTCTCGCGGTCGTAGTCGGAGTCGGTGTTCTCGATCTCGGACTTGATCTGGGCGATGCGGCCCTTGATCTCCTCCTCGCTGCCGGCGCCCTCGACGATCGTGGTCTCGTCCTTGGTGACGATCACCTTCTTGGCCCGGCCCATGAGGTCGAGGGTCGTGTTCTCGAGCTTGAGACCGACCTCCTCGGTGATGACCTGGCCGCCGGTGAGGATGGCCATGTCCTGGAGCATGGCCTTGCGGCGCTCGCCGAAGCCGGGCGCCTTCACGGCCGCCGACTTGAAGGTGCCCCGGATCTTGTTGACCACCAGGGTGGCGAGGGCCTCACCCTCGACGTCCTCGGCGATGACCACGAGCGGCCTGCCCGCCTGCATCACCTTCTCGAGCACCGGAAGCAGGTCGCGCACGTTGGAGATCTTCGAGCCGACCAGCAGCACGTAGGCGTCGTCGAGCACGGCCTCCATGCGGTCGGGGTCGGTGACGAAGTAGGGCGAGATGTAGCCCTTGTCGAACCGCATGCCCTCGACCAGGTCCATCTCCATGCCGAAGGTCTGCGACTCCTCGACCGTGATGACGCCGTCCTTGCCCACCTTGTCGATGGCCTCGGCGATCATCTCGCCGATCTCGGGGTCGGCCGCCGAGATGCCGGCCACCTGGGAGACCTGCTCCTTCGACTCGACGTCGACCGAGAGGTCCTTGATGGCGTCGACCGCGGCGTCGACCGCGGCCTCGATGCCCCGCTTCAGCGACATCGGGTTGGCACCGGCGGCCACGTTGCGCAGGCCCTCGCGCACCATCGACCACGCGAGCACGGTGGCCGTGGTGGTGCCGTCGCCGGCGACGTCGTCGGTCTTCTTCGCGACCTCCTTGACCAGCTCGGCACCGATCTTCTCGTACGGGTCCTCGAGCTCGATCTCCTTGGCGATCGACACGCCGTCGTTGGTGATCGTGGGGGCGCCCCACTTCTTGTCGAGCACCACGTTGCGGCCCTTCGGGCCGAGGGTCACGCGCACGGCGTCGGCGAGCTTGTTCATGCCCGCCTCCAGGCTCCGACGTGCCTCCGTGTCGAAGGCGATGATCTTCGGCATGTCCGTTGTCCCTCCGTTGGGCGCGGGGATTAGCACTCACGAGCGCTGACTGCTAACAGTGAACCACGCACCGATCAGCACTCGCAACCGTCGACTGCTAAGAGGCCCAGCGGATAGGGCGCTCCGAAGGGCACCGCCGCGGGGGAATTTGCTGCCGGGTCGCAGCTCAACAGCTGGGCCTCCCAGCAACGCTGACCACCGAGAGCCACAGACGACGTACCTGTCCGCTGTCGTTCCAACCGGACCCCCGCGGTCAGCCCCCGGCGACCGCCGGGATGATCGACACGGTGTCGCCGTCCGGCACCTTCGTGTCGAGGCCCTCCACGAACCGGATGTCCTCGTCGTCGACGAACACGTTCACGAAGCGGCGCAGGTTCCCGTCCTCGTCGAGCAGCCGGTCGCTGAACCCGGCGTGGGCCGCGTCGAGGTTGGCGAGCACCTCACGCACGGTCCTGCCGTCGACCGACACCTCTGAGCGACCACCCGTGAGGGTGCGGAGGGTCGTCGGGATGCGGACGGAGACGCTCATCGGATCGGATCCTCGCCGGCTCGACGGACTGGTGGGCGCCCCGGAGGGGCGCGGCGATGGTAGCCAACGACGTGTCCGGTCCCGACATTCCCCGGGCGGCACTCCCCCGCCGGTCACGCCGTCGCGAGCACCTCGGTCGTCGCCGCCGCGAGGCACCCGAGCACGTCCTCGCGGCCACGCTCGGGGCCGAAGCGCTCCGCGAGGGACACCACGCGCAGGCCGGACGGCAACGCCCCCAGATCGTCGACCACCTCGCCGACCAGCGCCACGCACGGCACGCCCGCGACCGCCGCCAGGTCGGCGACCCCGCCCACCACCTTGCCGTCGAACGACTGGGCGTCGAGGAACCCCTCGGCGGTGACCACCAGGTCGGCACCGTCCACGACCTCCGGGAGGTCCAGCTCGTCGGCAACCGCCTCGAACCCCTGCACGAGCGAGGCACCCGCCACCGCGAGGCCCCCCGCCAGGCCGCCGGCCGCCCCCGCGCCCTCGAGGGCCCGCACGTCCACCCCGTGATCGGCCAGGTAGACGTCGGCGAGCCGCTCCAGGCGGCGGCGCAGCAGCTCGACCTGAGCACCCGACGCGCCCTTCTGCGGGGCGAAGACCTCGGCCGCCTCCACGAACGGCGTCCGCACGTCGCACAGCACCACGATCTCGATGGACGCCAGGCGGTGCAGCGGGTAGAGCGCGCGCAGCGCGGCGAGCCCACCGTCGGTCGTGGCCGATCCCCCGAGGCCCACCAGCACCCGCCGGGCACCGGCATCGACGGCCGCGGCGATGAGCTCCCCGGTGCCCGCGGTCGACGCCCCGACCGGGTCGTTGCCCTCGGCCCCGCCGGCGAGCGCGAGCCCCGACGCCTCCGCCATCTCGATCACCGCGGTGCGCCCGTCGAGGCGCCACGACGCCGCCACCGGCTCACCGAGCGGGCCGGTCACCGTGGTGGTGCGGTTGGCGCCACCGAGCACGTCGAGCGTTCCCTCGCCACCGTCGGCCACCGGCACCTCGTCGCAGCGCCAGCCCGCCGCCCGGGCCGCCCGGGCGATCGCCGCGGCCGCCTCGCGCGCCGTGGCGGTGCCGCGCAGCTTGTCCGGCGCCGCCACCACGCGCCGGCCCCCCGGCGCCGCGGTGCGAGGCGTGGTGCGGGGGGCCGTGCCCGACGGGGGACGCATGGTCCGCCAGTCTGTCGGATGGCCGGAGGCGGCACGCCCGGAACCCACGCCCCGCCCCGGCGTCCCCGACGCCCCCGCAGCCCACCGGCACCGAAGTACCCTCGGAACCTCGTGGACCGCCCCGTCGTCATCGCCTCGAACCGGGGGCCGCTGTCCTTCACCCTCGGCCGGCGTGGGCAGCCGGTCGCCACCCGCGGCGCCGGCGGGCTGGTGTCGGGCCTGGCACCGCTCGTGGCGGGCACCGGGGCCACGTGGGTGGCCGCCGCCATGTCGGACGGGGACCGCGCGGCCGCGGCCCGGGGGGTGATCGACGCCGAGGGCATGCGGGTGCGCCTGGTGTCCGTGGACCCGGAGATCTACCGCCTCGCGTACGACGTCGTGAGCAACCAGACGCTGTGGTTCGTGCACCACGGCCTCTACGACCTCCCGCGGGCACCGGCGTTCGGTCGGGACTTCCGGGAGGCCTGGCAGGCCTACCGCGCCATGAACGCCGCGTTCGCCGACACGGTGGCCGAGACGGCGCCCGACGGCGCGGCCGTGCTGGTCCAGGACTACCACCTCGGCCTGCTCGGCCAGCTGCTCGCCGAGCGCCGCTCGGACCTCGCCGCGGTCCACTTCAGCCACACCCCGTTCGCCACCCCGGACTGGCTGCGGGTGCTGCCCCGGCCGATCGCCGCCGAGGTGCTCGCCGGGCTGGCGGCGCACCGGGCGTGTGGCTTCCACGCCGCCCGGTGGGTCGACGAGTTCCGGACCTGCTGCGCCGCGCTCCTCGGCCTCAGCCCCCGCACGTTCGTGTCGCCGCTGCCGGCCGACGCCGACGACATGCGGGAGGCCGCCGCCTCCCCGGCATGCGCCGAGGCTCTGGCCGACATCGAGGCCACGGTGGGCGACCGCGACGTGATCGCGCGGGTCGACCGCATCGAGCTCTCGAAGAACCTGCTGCGAGGCTTCCAGGCGTTCGACGACCTGCTGGAGGAGCGCCGCGAGCTGCGCGAGCGGGTGGTGTTCCTGGCCTCGGTGTACCCGTCGCGCACCGGTGTGCCGGCCTACCGGGCGTACCAGCGGGAGATCGAGGACCTGGTCGAGCAGATCAACGACCGGTGGGCGACCCCCGGGTGGACCCCCATCGTCTACGACCCCCGAGACGACTACCCGCGGGCCGTCGCCGTGCTCCGGCGGGCCGACGTGCTGCTGGTCAACCCCCTGCGCGACGGGCTCAACCTGGTGGCCAAGGAGGGCGCGATCGTCAACGAGCGCGAGGCCGTGCTGTGCCTGTCACCCGAGGCCGGCGTGTGGGACGAGCTGGGCGCGGCCGCCCTTCCGGTGCACCCCTTCGACGTGGCCGACACGGCCGACGCGCTGGCCACCGCCCTGGCCATGCCTGCGGGCGAGCGGCGTGCCCGGGCGACGCAACTGCGCGAGCTCGCGGTCGCCCGGCGGCCCGCCGACTGGTTGGCCGATCAGCTCGCGGCCACCCGCTGATCGACCTGCGCGCCCGGGCTCTACGCCGTGTGCGTGGACTCGCCGGCGAGGCGCAGCAGCAGGCCGGCCACGTCGTCGGGAGCCTCGACCACCACGTCGGCGCGCTCGAGCAGGTCGTCGGGCGCCTCCGCGCCCCCCACGGCCACCCGCACGACGTGCACGCCCTTCTCGGCGAGGCGGTCGAGTGCGTCGTAGGCGGGCAGGTCACCCAGGTCGTCGCCGACGAAGCACACCGCCTCGACATCGTCGTCCACCAGCGAACCGAGCGCCGTGCCCTTGTCGGCCCGAACGGGCGGGTGCAGCTCGACCGACATCTTCGCGGAGCGCACCTCGAGCCCCGATCGGGCGGCCTGCTGCTCCGCCCACTCGCGCACGGCCGGCTCGAGCTCCGGATGCGAGCGGTAGTGCAGGGTCAGCGACAGCCCCTTCGACTCCACCACCATCCCGGCCGGGCCACGATCCGACGACGACCGGGCCACGTCGGCCACGGCCTCACGCCAGGCCCCCGCGCCCGGGTGATCGTTGCGCTGACCGTCGGCCAGCACCTCGAGCCCGTAGAGCCCGGAGATCACCACCCCGGGCGGTAGGAGCGGCTCGAGGAACGAGACCGGCCGGCCCGAGATCACGGCGACCAGGCCGAACCGGTCGACGAGGCGCGGCAGCACGTCGACCACGTCGGCCGACGGACGGGCGTCGGCAGGGTGCTCGACGATGGGCGCGAGCGTGCCGTCGAAGTCGAGCAGCACCGCCGACCGAGCCGGACGGTCCACGAACGGCGCGAACAGCTCGGCGCCAGCCACGTCGCGCAAGTTAGCGCCCCGGGGCCGGCGCGGGCAGCCGGCGATCAGCCGCTGGCGAGATCGGTGCCCAGCATCACCACGAGCTGGGCGCCCTGGAGGTCGATCTCCCCGAGATCCGGGGACATCGGCGCGACGGACCCGGGGACCCCGAGCTCCTCGGCCAGCACGGCGGCCTCGGCCTCGTACCCCTCGGCGTGCTGCACCTGCGTCTGGGTCACGGGTTGGGGGGCGTTGGCGGCCACCGCGGTCTGGTAGCCGGCGCCGCCGAGGGCCTCGGTCTGCCGGCCGGCCGCGCCCGTGACACCCGACCCGTTGAGCACGATCACCGTGATCTCGCCCGGGGCCCGGGGTTGCGGCGGTTCGGGCTCGCCCTGGTCCGTGCCTTCGTCGCCCCCGTCGGTGCCCCCGTCGGCGGGCTCGCCGGGTGGCTCATCGGCCTCCCCCGCGCCGGTGCCGTCCGAGGCCGCCCCGTCGTCGGTGTCGCCGGTGTCGTCGGCCGCCTCGAGCGCCGCGTCGTCGGCCGCCGAGGTGGCGTCGCCCTCGTCGATCGCCCGGAGCAGGAACAGGCCCAGCACGACCGCCACCGCGATCAGCACCACGCCGCGCACCGGGCTCGGCCGGGCGGCCGGCGGTCGATCAGGTTCCATGCCGGCGGACCGGGGATCTCGTCAGAGCCACCGGGACAGGCTGGCGTGGCCCCCTCCGCGATGCAAGCATCCGGCGCAGCGGTAACGTCGCGCGCCACGCCCGAGTAGCTCAGCTGGCAGAGCAGGCGCCTTGTAAGCGTCTGGCCGCGGGTTCGAGTCCCGCCTCGGGCTCGCGCACGGCCGCCGAGCGGCCTCGCTGTCCGGCCGTGGGGCACGCGGCAGATCCCCGGCGGATCGAGTCCGTCCCATTCCTGTTCGCTCGGCCTCTCACCGCCGCCGGGCGATCTCGAAGCAGGCCAGCGCCGCCGCCGCCGCCACGTTCAGCGACCCGAGCCGGCCCGTGATCGGGATCGCCACCACCTCGTCGCACCGCTCGCGCACGAGGCGTGACAGGCCCTTCCCCTCGGCGCCGAGCACCAGGCACACCGGGCCCTCGCCCCCGGTGAGGTCGTAGAGCGACCGGGGCGCGGCCCCGTCGAGGCCCACCACGTGGACGCCGGCGTCGCGGAGGCGCCCGACGGCGGACGCGAGCCCGCCCACCACCGCGATCGGCAGGTGCTCCACCGCGCCCGCCGCCGCCTTGGTGACCGCCGGCGTGACGTGGACCGCCCGGTGCCGCGGCAGCACCACGCCCGTGGCCCCCGCGCACTCCGCCGACCGCAGCACCGCCCCCAGGTTGCCGGGGTCGGTGACGCCGTCGAGGGCCACGAGGAAGGGGGCCCCGCGCCCCGGGGCCGTGGATGCCGCCCGGGGGTCGTGACCGGCCGCCAGGTCGTCGAGATCGGCCTCCGGCAACTGTGCCGCCAGGGCCAGCACGCCCTGGGGTGCCTCGCATCGGGCCCGCGCCACGAACCTGCCCCGCCCCACCGTACGCACGGGAACCCTCGCTGCCCTGGCGAGCTCGACGATGTCCCGCAGGATCGGGGCGTCGTCGCGCTCGTCGACCATCCACACCTCGCGCACGCGGCGGCTGCCCGCCAGCAGCAGCTCCCGGACCGCTTGGCGGCCCTCCACCTGGTCGCCGCCGAGACCGCGCGTCCGGGGCGACGGCGTCCGGTCCCACCGCGGCGCCGCTGCGGGCCGTCCCGCCCGCGTCGTCCGCGCCGGGCGCCGGGTCCGCTCACCCGATCGCCCACC
>JBKHJZ010000015.1:0-35190 GCA_046537875.1 Acidimicrobiia bacterium
CGCCTGAGCCGTCGCGCCGCTGCGTGTCAGCGGGCCGTGCGGGGGACCCGGGAGGCTCAACCGCAGCCGCAGGCGCCGCCGCAGCAGCCCCCGCCGGCGGGCGCGGCTGGCACCGGCGCCGGGCCGGTGTCGCGCCCGCCGAGCGCGACCAGCGGCAGCAGGCGGAGGGTCTCGGCATGGCCGTGCGGGCAGGGCGCCGCCTGGTCGGCGTCGGCCATCTGCCGGCGGACCTCGAACGTCTCCCCGCAGATGCGGCAGCGGAACTCGTACAGCGGCACCGGTGCTCCCAGGTGGCGGCCGCCCCCGAGGGGCAGCGTGGTGATCGGTACCCCTCCACGGTAGCGCCCGGTGCACCCCGTACGGTGGTGCCGTGGAGACCGTGGACGTCGCGAGGGCCCGCGACGACGAGCTGCCCCTGGAGGTCGAGGAGTGGCTGTCGTGGCTGGCCACCGAGCGGGGCCGGGCGGCGTCGACGCTCGCCGCCTACCGCCGTGACGCCCGCCGATGGTGCGCATGGCTGGCGGCGCACGACCGGGCGCTGCCGGAGGTGACCGAGGGCGACATCGCCGACTACGTCGGCGACCTGCGCCACGACGGCCTGGCGGCGGCCACCGTGGCCCGGGCGGTGGTGGCGGTGCGGTCGCTGCACCGGTTCCTGGCCGGTGAGGGACTGCTCGACCACGATGCCGGTGCCGACGTGGAGATGCCCCGGGTGCCCGCCGGGCTGCCCAAGGCGTTGTCGGAGGACGAGGTGTCAGCCCTGCTGGCCGCGGTGCCGGGCGACGACCCGGCAGCCCGCCGCGACCGGGCGATCCTCGAGGTCCTGTACGGCACCGGCCTGCGCATCTCCGAGCTCGTCGGGCTGCGCCTCGGCGACGTCGACCTCGAGTCGTGCCTCCTCCGGGCGTTCGGCAAGGGGGCCAAGGAGCGGGTGGTCCCGATCGGTCGGCACGCGGCCGTTGCCCTGGCCGACTGGCTGTCTCCGGGGGGCCGGGGGGCGCTCGTGCCCGAGCAGTGGGCCCGGCGGGGGGACGCCGAGGCGGTGTTCCTGAACCGCCGGGGCGGCCGCCTCTCGCGCCAGGGTGCCTGGCTGGTCGTGAAGCGCTGGGGCACCGCGGTCGGGCTCGAGCACCGCCTGACACCGCACGTGCTGCGGCACTCCTGTGCCACCCACATGCTCGACCACGGGGCCGACATCCGGGCGGTGCAGGAGATGCTGGGCCACGCCTCGGTGAGCACCACGCAGGTGTACACGAAGGTGTCCACCGAGCGGCTGTGGTCGGCCTACCGGGCGGCGCACCCCCGCGCGCTGGGCTGACGGGGGCGCGGGCGTGGGCGGAACGCACCCGTGCGGAGCCGGGGATGCCAGGGCTCTAGCGTTGCGGGCGTGGAGCAACGGGTCAGCCTGATCACCCTCGGCGTGGGCGACCTCGCCCGGTCGAAGGCCTTCTACGAGTCGCTGGGATGGCGGGGCCAGGAGGTCGAGGAGACCGTCTTCTTCCAGGCGGGTGGGCTGGTCCTGGTCCTCTGGGGTCGCGACGAGCTCGCCGACGACGCCGGCGTGGGCGGGGCCGAACGCCCGGATGGCTTCGGCGGCGTGGTCCTCGCCCACAACGTGCGCTCGCGGGACGAGGTCGACGCCATCGTCGCGACCGCCGCCCGGTCGGGAGCCGAGGTCACCCGCCCACCGCGTGAGACCTTCTACGGCGGCTACGCCGGCCACTTCGCGGATCCCGACGGCCACCTGTGGGAGGTCGCCTACAACCCGGGCTTCACGCTGGCCGCCGACGGCACGCTCACCGTGCCGGACTTCGGAGAAGGGTAGGTACGCACCCGCCCACACCCGGCGGGCGCGTGCGTGTCTCGTTTCCGGAGGTGACTTCGGTCGCGACGACCGCCGTACGAGGCCAACCCACCACAGGGTTCCGGTAGCCTTCGTGTCGTGCCCGACCAGACCTCCCTCTCCAGCCTTCGTGGCCAGCTCGACGACGAGCGCACGCGGCTGCGCGCGCAGATCGCTGCGCTCGACTCCGGCGAGGGCTCGTTGACCTACGACGAGGGCTTCGCCGACTCTGGGCAGGTGGCCGCCGAGATGGGTGAGAACCTGGCGCTGTTCAAGCAGCTGACCGAGCAGCTCGAGGAGGTCGAACACGCGCTCGCCAAGATGGACGAGGGAACCTACGGCACCTGTGAGCGCTGCGGCGAGCCCATCGCCGAGGCCCGGCTCGAGGCCATGCCGGCCACCCGGTACTGCATCCGGCACGCCTGACCAGCGAGCCGACCTGGGAGCCGGCGAGCGACCGGCGGATCGGCCCGACGGGCCGGCGGGTCTGCCCGTTCGCCCGTCCCGCACGACCCGCCGCCTGGCGGCCGCCCGTGCCGCGCGGCTCGGCCACCTGGCGCGACGGTTCGTCGGCTCGCTGCGTCCCGGTGGGCCCCGGCCCGCCGACGAGCGCTGGGCGGTCGGCCACCTCGTGCCCGGCGAAGCGCTGCTCTGGCGCCGGATGAGCGGTGCCGACCGGCGCCACGCGGTCGGCGTGGCCCGGCGCACCGTGGCCGCGCTCGCCGCCGGGGCGACCCGTCCGGTGGTGGCGGCCGCGCTGCTCCACGATGTCGGGAAGGTCGAGAGCGGGTTCGGCACGCTGCGACGCACCGGCGCCACGGTCGTCGCGCCGGCGATCGGACGGGACCGGGCCCGACGCTGGGCCGGTTCCAGCGGGGTACGGCGCCGGCTCGGGAGCTACCTCACCCACGACGAGGTCGGCGCCCGGATGCTGCGCTCTGCGGGGAGCGACCGGCTCACCGCGGCGTGGGCACGCGAGCACCACCTGCCCCCCGACCGCTGGACGGTCCCGGCGGCGGTGGGACGGGCGCTCAAGGACGCCGACGACGACTGAGACCCAGTAGGGTGCCTCGCGGACGCACGGAGTGAGCTGGATATCACACCGCGCGTGCGGGAGGATGCGGTGGGCGGCCGGAGCGGCCTACGGGGTCACGACACAGCGGTGATGCGCCGGCGTCGCATCCGGCTGCGCACGGATCGCGCGCGAGCCGGGGGAGGATCCGGGACCCAGATGGCCAGCGGCAGGACACGCCTGCTCGTCGCCGGTGGCGTGCTCTCCTTCGTCGCGGGCTGCCTGGTGGGCTCGTCGTCCGACGACACCGGGTCGCCCTACTGCATCGTCTCCGAGGACTCCAAGGCCAGCAGGGTCGGCGTGCTCGCGGGTCAGGTCGTCGAAGCCGACGAGGGGACCGGCGAGTCCGGCGACGATCGGGACGAACGGGGCACGGCGGAGGGCGACGTGCTCCGCGAGTCGGGGTGCCTGCCCGGCGAGCAGCGCGTGTGCGGATGGTTCGACCGCAGCGGTCAACCCCCCGCACGGTTCGTGTCGGCGTCGTGCCCGGGCTGAGGATCACACCAGCCGCCGGAACCACGACCCCCGGTCCGCGATCGCCGGTGTCAGGTGAGCGGGAGGCCCAGGCGCTCCTTCACCCGCCGCATGGTGCCCATGGCCGTCTCGCGAGCCTTGGCCGCCCCGAGGGCGAGGATCTTCTGCACGTGCGCCGGGTCGGCGGCGAGCTCGGCGAAACGGTCCTGCACGGGCCGGAGCAGCTCGATCACCGCGTCGGCGGCGTCGGCCTTGAGCGGCCCGTACTGGCTGTAACGGCCGGCCAGCGCATCCGGATCGCCGTCGGTGGCCGCCGCGAGGATCGACAGCAGGTTCGACACGCCGGGCTTGGCGACCGGGTCGTAGCGCACCTCGGTGCCGCTGTCGGTCACCGCCCGGCGGAACTTCCGCTCGATCACCCGGGGGTCGTCGAGCACCAGCACCGTGCCCTGCGGGGATTCCACCGACTTCGACATCTTGCGCTGCGGATGCTGCAGGTCCATCACCCGCGCCGCCACCGGCGGAAGGGCGTGCTCGGGGACGACGAACGTGTCGCCGTAGCGAGCGTTGAACCGCATGGCGAGGTCGCGGGCGAGCTCGAGGTGCTGACGCTGGTCCTCGCCCACCGGCACCTTGTCGGTGTCGTAGAGCAGGATGTCGGCCGCCTGCAGCGCCGGGTACACGAACAGCCCGGCCGACACGAAATCGGCCCGGTCGGCCTTCTCCTTGAACTGGGTCATGCGGCGCAGCTCGCCGAACGAGGCGGTGCACGACATGACCCAGCCGAGCTCGGCGTGCTCGGGCACCTGGCTCTGGGCGAACAGGGTGCAGACGTCCGGGTCGAGGCCCGCCGCCACCAGAAGCTGCGTGAGCTGCAGGATCTTGGACTCCAGCTCGGCCGGGTCCTGCGGCACGGTGAGCGCGTGGAGGTCCACCACGCAGTAGATCGAGTCGTCGACGTGCTGCTCCCGGACCCAGCGCCGCACCGCCCCCAGGTAGTTCCCGAGGTGGACGTCGCCGGTCGGCTGGATGCCGGAGAACACGCGGGCCATGGCCCGGATCGTAGGCGGCGGCCCTGCGAGGTCCGAACCAGTTCGGGGTCGCCTCCGGGCGTGATCTGGCCCGTGGTCGCACGGCGTCCCCTGGGGGACCACGTCAGTCGCAGTAACATCGCGGCCGATGCCCTACGAGGTGCAGACACCGGTGTTCGAGGGACCGTTCGACCTCCTGCTCCACCTCATCCTCCGCGAGCAGGTCGACCTGTACGACATCCGGCTCTCCAGCATCGTCGACGGCTACCTGGCCGAGCTCGAGCGCATGGCCGACCTCGACCTCGACATCGCCAGCGAGTTCCTCCTCATCGCCGCGACCCTGGTGGAGCTCAAGACCCGGCGGCTGCTGCCCACCCGCGACGAGCTGGACCTCGACGAGGAGCTCGCCCTGTGGGAGGAGCGCGACCTGCTGCTCCACCGCCTGGTCGAGTGCAAGACCTTCAAGGACGCCGCCGTCGCCCTCCGGGCCCTCGCCAGCCGGGCAGGGCAGAGCGTCCCCCGCGACATCGGGGTCGACGACCGCTTCGTCGGCCTCGTGCCCGACATGCTGGCGGGCGTCGGGCCGGACGACCTGCGTGCCGCGTACGTGCGGGCGATGACCCCCCGACCGGTGCCCCGCATCGACCTCGACCACGTGGCCCCGATCCGTGCGTCGGTCACCGACGCCATCGCCGAGCTGCTCGACGAGTTGCCCCGGGCCGGGCGCACGACCTTCCGGGCGCTCACCGAGGCGCTGGCGGAGCGCCTCGACATCGTGGTCCGCTTCCTCGCCGTGCTCGAGCTCTACAAGATCGGCGCGGTCGAGCTCGACCAGCCTCGCACCTTCGGCGACATCGAGATCGTCTGGCTCGGTGGGTCGGGGGTCGAGCCGGACGGCCTCGCCACGATCGACGCCTACGACGGGTGATGCAGTGACCGGTCAGCTCCCCGACGACGTGGGCGACGGCGCCAGGGCCGAGGCACGGCGGGCCATCGAGGCGATCGTGCTGGTCTGCGAGGACCCGATCTCCCCGCACCTGCTCGGCCAGCTGCTCGAGCTGTCGCCGGTGGTGGTGGAGCAGCTCTGCCACGAGCTGGCCGGCGAGTACGAGGCCGAGGGCCGCGGCTTCCAGCTCGTGCGCGTCGCGGGCGGCTGGCGCTACCAGACCCACCCCGACCAGGCCGCGTACGTCGAGCGGTTCGTGCTCGAGGGGCAGAGCTCCAAGCTGTCCGCGGCGGCCCTCGAGACGCTCGCGATCGTGGCCTACAAGCAGCCGATCTCCCGGGCCCAGGTGGCAGCCATCCGGGGGGTGAACGTCGACAGCGTGATGCGCACGCTCGCGCAGCGGGGCTACGTCGCCGAGGTCGGCCGCGACCCGGGGCCGGGCCAGGCGGCCCTGTTCGGCACCACGCGGGCGTTCCTCGAGGAGCTCGGGCTCGACAGCCTCGACGACCTGCCGGCCATCGGGGACTTCGTGCCGACCGCCGAGGAGGTGGAGCAGCTCGAGCAGGGGCTTCGGCGGGAGGCCCCCGTCCACGAGCGGCTCACCGGCGACGGCGACTCCCCGGAGACGGTCGACGAGGCCGGGGCCGCCGGCGATGTCGACGCCCGCAACGGTCACGCCGGCGGATGAGCGACGACGATCGCGCCGGTCCGGTGGCGAGGGGAGCGCCGCCGGACCGGCCGCCCCCGTCGCCGCCGGCCGGTGAACGGCTCCAGAAGGTGCTGGCCCGGGCCGGCTTCGGCAGCCGCCGCACCGCGGAGGACCTCATCGCCGCCGGCCGGGTGCGCGTCAACGGCGTCGTGGCCCACCTCGGCACGAGGGCCGATCCGGAACGCGACCTGGTGGAGGTCGACGGCGCCCCGGTCGGCACCCGGGCCGGCCTCGTGCACTACCTGCTCAACAAGCCGCGCGGGGTGGTCGCCACCGCGCGCGACCCCGAGGGCCGACCGACGGTCGTCGATCTGGTGCCCTCCGAGCCCCGCGTCTTCCCGGTCGGCCGCCTCGATGCCGACACCGAGGGGCTCCTGCTGCTCACCAACGACGGGGAGCTGGCGTACCGGCTCACCCATCCGTCGTTCGGTGTCGAGAAGGAGTACCTGGCGGAGGTCGAGGGGCGGCCGTCGCGCGGTGCGCTCCGGCGCCTGCGGGAGGGTGTCGATCTGGACGACGGCCGCACTGCGCCGGCCAAGGCCTCGCTCGTCGCGGACTCGGCGCTGCGGCTCGTCATCCACGAGGGGCGCAAGCGCCAGGTGCGTCGCATGTGCGCCGCCGTGGGCCACCCGGTGCGCCGGCTGGTTCGCGTGCGCATCGGGCCGCTGACCGACCGGTCGCTCCGCCCCGGGGAGTGGCGCCGGCTCACCCAGGCCGAGGTGCGGTCCCTCGAGCGGGCGACGGCGCGACCCGGACGGGGCGCGCGACCCTCGTCGGCCGGCCCCGCCACCGGATCCCGGCGGGGCGGCCCTGGTGGCCGGACTGGGGGACGCCGCCGGTCCCACCGCTAACCTCGCCCCGGCATGTCGCACACAGTCCGAGCCCTGCGGGGCGCCACGACCATCGACGCCGACGAACGTGAACACCTGTTCGAGCGGGTCATCGCACTGCTCGAGTCGCTCTTCGCGCGCAATCGTCTCCGGCACGACGACGTGATCAGCGTCCTGTTCACGGCCACCGACGACATCCACTCGGCGTTCCCGGCCGAGGCGGCCCGCAAGTTCGGTCTCGGCGACATCCCCCTGATCTGCGCGCGCGAGCTGGATGTGGAGGGCGGGACGCCGCTGTGCGTGCGGGTGCTGCTCCACATCACCACCGACATGCCGCGCGACCAGCTCCACCACGTCTACCTCGAGGGCGCGCGCACCCTGCGCGACGACCTGCCCAGCTGATGGACCGGCGGCACGGCGGGCACCGTGGCCGGCCGGGGGGCGCCTGAGGTGGGCCTGGGCCAGCCGCCCGAGCCCGGCCGGGCGGTGATCGTCGGCACCGGGCTCATCGGTGGCTCGATCGGCATGCGGCTGCGCCGGCTCGGCTGGTATGTCACCGGCCGCGACGCCAGCCCGGCGGTCGCCGAGCGCGCGCTCGAGCTGCGCGCGCTCGACGCGATCGGCGACGACCCGGAGGCGACGGTGACCTTCGTCGCCACCCCGGTGCACGCGATCGCGGCGGAGGCCCGGCACGCCCTCGGCCGCAGCCGTGGCCCGGTCACGGACGTGGGCGGGGTCAAGGCGTCGATCGTCGACGACGTCTCGGATCCCCGGTTCGTGGGCGGACACCCGATGGCCGGCTCGGAGCAGGAGGGCGTCGAGGGCGCCACCGACGACCTGTTCGAGGGGGCCACCTGGGTGCTCACCCCCACCGCCGGCACCGACGCCGCGGCCTATGCCCAGGTGCGCCAGATCGTGACCAGCCTCGGCGCCGAGGTGGTGGCCCTGCCGCCCGAGCGGCACGACGCGCTGGTGGCGGTGGTGTCGCACGTGCCGCACCTCACGGCGGCGAGCCTGATGCGGCTCGCCGACGAGCGGAGCGAGGAGCACCGCGCGCTGCTCCGCCTCGCCGCCGGGGGGTTCCGCGACATGACCCGCATCGCCTCCGGGCACCCGGGGATCTGGCCCGACATCTGCTCCGAGAACCGGGCCGCGATCGTGGACGTGCTCGACGACCTCACCGGGGCGCTGGCGGAGATGCGGGCGATCGTCGAGCGGGACGACCGTGACGCGCTCCTCGCGGCGCTGACGTCGGCGCGTGCCGCCCGTGTGAACCTGCCGGCCCGGTTCCGCACGGCCGCCGACCTGCGGGAGCTGCGGATCCCGGTCCCGGACCGGCCGGGCGTCCTCGCCGAGGTGACCACGCTCGCCACCGACCTCGACGTCAACATCACCGACCTGGAGATCGCCCACTCCACCGAGGGCGACCGGGGCGTGCTGATCCTGCTGGTGGAGTCGTCCGCGGTCGACCTGCTGCGGCGGGGCCTGGCGGAGCACGGCTTCCGGCCCTCGGTGCACACGGTGGACGCCGCCGCCTCGCCGGCCGTGCGTCCGGTCGAGCCCATCGGGCACCCGATCGAGGCGACCGTCGCGGTCCCCGGGTCGAAGAGCCTGACAAACCGGGCCCTCGTCTGCGCCGCGCTGGCCGACGGCACGTCGGTCATCGAGGGCGCGCTGTTCGCCGACGACACCGAGGCCATGAGCGGGGCTCTGCGCTCCCTCGGCGCGGTCATCGACGCCGACGCCTCCACCCGGCGGCTGACGGTGGCCGGCACCGCCGGCGCCCTGCGCCCCGGCCCGATCGACCTCGACGTGCGGATGTCGGGAACCACGAGCCGGTTCCTGCTGCCGCTCGTGGCGCTGGGCGAGGGCCCCTACCGCCTCGACGGGGCGCCGTCGCTGCGGGCCCGACCGATGGGGCCCGTTCTCGCCGCGGTGCGCGGGCTGGGTGCCCGGGTCGAGGAGCGCGGCGCGGCCGGTCACCTGCCCGTCACGGTGATCGCCCCGGGCGGGCTCGCGGGCGGCCGGGTGGTGGTGCCCGGCGACATCTCGAGCCAGTTCGTCTCCGGGCTGCTCCTCGCCGCGCCCTACCTGCGGGGCGGCGCCGAGATCGTCGTGGGCACCCCGCTGGTGTCCCGCCCGTACGTGGACATGACCCTCGCCACCATGGCCGCGTGCGGGGTCGAGGTGACCCGGGAGGCCGACCCGGCCACGGGGGCGCTGGTCCTGCGGGTGCCGGAGGCCGTCTACCGGGCCGTCGGGCACGCGATCGAGCCGGACGCGTCGACGGCGTCGTACTTCCTGGCCGCGGCGGCCCTCTGCGGTGGGCGGGTCACCGTGGCGGGGCTCGGGCGGGGCTCGCTGCAGGGCGACGCCCGCCTCGCCGACCTCCTCGCGGACATGGGCGCCCACCTGGAGCGCGACGACACGTCGACCACGGTGACGGGGACGGGGAAGCTGCGGACCCGGGGCGACGTCGACCTCGCCGACATGCCCGACATGGCGCCGACGCTGGCGGTGCTGGCGCCGTTCGCCGACGGCCCCACCCGCGTCCGGGGCGTCGGGTTCATCCGGGGGCACGAGACCGACCGGATCGCCGCGATCGTCCGCGAGCTGCGGCGGTGCGGCATCGAGGCCGACGCCGAGGACGACGGGTTCGTCGTCCACCCCGGGACACCCCGGCCGGCGCGCATCGAGACCTACGACGACCACCGCATGGCGATGAGCTTCGCGGTGATGGGCCTGCGGGCACCGGGCATCGAGATCGCGGACCCGGCGTGCGTCGGCAAGACCTTCCCCGGCTTCTGGGACGCCCTCGAGAGCCTGCGGGGCTGACCCCACCGGCTCGCCGGCACACCGGGGCCACGGGGCGGCGCAGTAGGGTGCTTCCTTCGTGAAGGTCATCGCGATCGACGGGCCGGCCGGCTCGGGCAAGTCGACGGTCGCCCGCCGGCTCGCCGAGCGCCTCGGGCTCGCGTACCTGGACACGGGGGCGATGTACCGGGCGGTGACGTTCGCTGCGCTCCGGCGCGGCATCGATCCCGACGACGTGGAGCCGGTCGCCCGGCTGGCCGAGTCGGTCGACCTCGAGGTCGACACCGGCGGCGTGCGGGTGGACGGCGTCGACGCCACCATCGAGATCCGGGGCCCCGAGGTGTCGCGGGCCGTGTCGTTGGTGGCCGCCAACCCGGCCGTGCGGGCGGCCATGGTCCGCCGCCAGCGCGAGTGGGCGGCCCGTCACGGCGGCGGGGTGCTCGAGGGGAGGGACATCGGCACGGTCGTGTTCCCGGACGCGTCGCTGAAGGTGTACCTGAACGCCCGGCCCGAGGTGCGGGCGGAGCGGCGGGCCGCCGAGGTCACCAACCTCGACTACGAGACGGTGGCGGCCGACCTGGCCCGCCGGGACGCGCTCGACCAGGGTCGGGGCGAGTCGCCGCTGCGTCCCGCGGCCGACGCCGTGCAGCTCGACACGAGCGACCTGACCGTCGACGAGATCGTCGATCAGCTGGCCAGGAGGATCGATGGCTGAGCCCGAGCCCGAGCCCGCGGCGGAGCGCACGCCTCGCAGGCCGGCCGACGCGGCGCGCGTCCGTGCGGCCGACATCCACCCACCCACCCGCCTGGAGAGCATCGCATACGCGACGCTCCAGGCGCTCGTCGTGGCGGTCACGAAGCTCTGGTTCCGGTTGGAGATCGTGGGCCGGGAGAAGGTGCCCGCGCACGGCCCGTTCGTGCTGGCGCCGGTCCACCGCTCGAACATCGACTTCATGCTCGTCGGGGCGGTCACGCGCCGGCGGATGCGCTACATGGGCAAGGCCTCGATCTGGAAGTGGCGGGCCAGCAACTGGTTCATCTCGATGATGGGCGCCTTCCCTGTTCACCGCGGCACCGCGGACCGGGACGCGCTCCGCACGTCGCTCGAGGTGATCGGCAACGGTGAGCCGCTCGTCATGTTCCCCGAGGGCACCCGGCAGTCGGGTCCGGAGCTGGCGCCCACGTTCGACGGACCGGCCTACGTCGCCTCGCGCACGGGCGTGCCCTTGGTTCCGGTCGGCATCGGCGGCTCGGAGCAGGCGATGCCGCGCGGTGCGAAGTTCATCCGACCGCGCAAGGTGGTGATGGTGGTGGGCGACCCGATCGTCCCCCCGGCGACCGAGGGCGGAGGCCGGGTGCCCCGCCGCGTGGTGCGGGAGCTGACCGAGCAGCTCGACGAGGCGATCCAGGGCGTCTACGACGAGGCCCGCCGGCGGGCGGGCGTCGCCTGACCGTCGCGACCGAGGACGCGGCCGGCGACCGGCGTCGTGGGCTCAACCCCGCACGTCAGCCCAGCATGGCGAGCACGTCGCTCGCCGCGAGCTGGCGGTCGTTGAGGCCGACCCGGTCGGGAACCGACCCGCCGAGGGCGAACGTCGCCGCGGCGTCGACCCCGCTGAGCAGGTCACGGAGCTCGCGGGGCGGAGGGAAGTACTCGTCCTCGTCGGTGATGCGCACCTCGTCGACCCCCTCGGCGGGGGAGAGCCGGGCGATGACGGCCTCCACCAGCTCCTCGGGCGCCGAGGCCCCGGCGGTGACGCCCACGGTGCCCGCGAGGTCGTCGGGCACCTCGTCGGGCCCGTTCACCCGGTACACGCGGCTGCACCCCGACTCGCGGGCGAGCTTGGCCAGCGCCCGCGTGTTGGACGAGTTCGCCGAGCCGATCACGACCACGGCGTCGCAGCGGGACGCGATCTCGGCGAGCGCCGACTGCCGGTTGGTGGTGGCGAAGCACAGGTCGCTGCGCTCGGGTTGCCAGAGCTCGGGGAAGCGCTCCTCGGCACGCCTGGCGATCGCCGACCAGTCGCGGTGGGACAGCGTGGTCTGCGCCAGCAGCGCGACCGGCTGCTCGGTGGGCGGCAGCGCCTCGACCTGCTCGACCGACTCCACCCGGTCGGTGGCCCCGGGGGCGACGGCCATGGTCCCCACCGCCTCCTCGTGCCCCTCGTGGCCCACGTAGATGATCCGGTAGCCCTTGCCGGAGCGCACCTTCACCTCGTGGTGCACCTTGGTGACCAGGGGGCACACGGCGTTGACGACCACGCTGCCCCGGGCCCGGGCGTCGGCCACGACCGCGGGCGCCGACCCGTGGGCCGAGAGCATGATCGGGCGACCGGCGGGCACCTCGGCGATGTCGTCGACGAAGACCACGCCCAGGTCGCGGAAGCGGTCGACCACCAGCCGGTTGTGGACGATCTCGTGGTAGCAGTACACGGGCGGCTCGAAGGCGCGGACCATCCACGCCAGCGCCTTGATCGCCATCTCGACCCCGGCGCAGAACCCGCGGGGCGCGGCCAGCAGCACCTTGTCGACGGGCATCCGGGTCAGGCTACCGGCCGCCGTAGACTCAACCCTCGTGTCTGCTCCCCGCGTCGTCGCCGTCGCGCCCGGTTCGCCTGCGGACCTGGCGGGCATCACGGTGGGTGACGAGATCGCGTCGATCGACGGCGAGGTCCCGCGTGACCTGTTGGAGTGGCGGGCGCTCGTCGACGGGTCCACGCTGGCGCTCGAGCTGCGGCGTGGCGGGCTCGAGCAGCTGGTCGAGGTGGCCAAGCGGCCCGGCGAGCCGCTCGGCGTCGAGGTGCACTCCGCGCTGTTCGACCGGGTGCGCACCTGCGACAACCATTGCGAGTTCTGCTTCATCTACCAGCTGCCGCCCGGCTTGCGCCGCAGCCTCTACATGAAGGACGACGACTACCGGCTGTCGTTCCTGTACGGCAACTTCACCACGCTCACCCGCTTCACCGAGGCCGACCTCGAGCGGGTGGTCGGCGAGCGGTTGAGCCCCCTGTACGTGAGCATCCACGCCACCGATCCGGACGTGCGGGCGGCGATGCTGCGCAACCGGCGGGGCGCGACCAGCCTGCGGTGGTTGCGGGCGCTGCTCGACCACGGCGTCGAGGTGCACGGGCAGGTGGTGGTCTGCCCGGGCGTCAACGACGGCAGCGTGCTCGAGCACACGCTCGCCGGCGTGCTCGACCGCTACCCGGAGCTCGCGACGCTGTGCATCGTCCCGCTGGGGGTGTCGCGGTACTCACGCGAGGCGCGCATGCGACCGCACACGCGCGCCGAGGCGAGCGCGGTGGTCGACGCGGTGGCCGAGTGGCAGGAGGTGTACGCCGCGGTGCTCGGCCGGCGGCTCGCCTACGCCGCCGACGAGTACTACCTCCTGGCCGATCGCCCGTTCCCGCCCCCGGCCGACTACGGCGACTACCCGATGCACGAGGACGGCATCGGCATGGTCCGGGCGTTCGAGGAGGAGCTGCTGGGCGGCGACGTGCCGACGATGGACGCTCCGGCGGGGGAGCAGGCTGGTGCCGCCAGCCTGGCCCGCGACCGGGGCGGCTTCTTCCGCTCGGTGGACGGCGACGTCTCGCGGTCGGTCGCGTCCGAGTACGAGCCCTACCGGGCACAGCGCGCCGCGGGGGTCGGGCCAGCGAGCGGGGACGGTGCGCCCGCCGACGCCCCGGTCGGGGTGCTCACCGGCAGCTACGGCGCCCGGGTGCTCGGGCCGCTGCTGGCACGCCTGCCGCGGCCGGACGTGCGGGTGGTCACCGTCGACAACCGGTACCTGGGCGGCAACATCGGGGTGGCCGGCCTGCTGGTGGGCGGCGACCTGGCGCGGGTGCTGGCCCGCGAACCCGCGGGCCACCGCTACCTGCTGCCCGATGTCTGCCTCACGAACGGCCGCTTCCTCGACGGCACCCTGCCGTCGGACCTGCCGCGCCCGGTGGAGGTGGTGCCGACCGACGGCCGCGCGCTGCGGGCCGCGCTCGGGCTGCCGGTGGGAGCGGGACCCGCCGGTCCGCGGCGGGACGCCCGCCCGGCGCCGCACCTGACGGGGTGCGATGCCGCCCCGGCGGGCGCTCCGGTGCGGGTGAGCATGGCCGCGGGCGCCGGGGCGATCGCCACCGCGGCGGAGGCGTGACGGTCGTGCGACCGGTGGTCGCCATCGTGGGGCGACCCAACGTGGGCAAGTCCACGCTGCTCAACCGGGTCATCGGGCGCCGGGAGGCCATCGTCGAGGAGCAGCCGGGCGTCACCCGCGACCGCAAGGACGTCGAGGCCGACTGGCTGGGCCGCCGGTTCCGCCTGGTCGACACGGGCGGCTGGGTGGCACGGGGCTCCACCCTCGACGAGCAGGTGAGCCGCCAGGCCGAGCGGGCGGTGGCCGAGGCCGACGTCGTGTTGCTGGTGGTCGACGTCACCACCGGGGTGACCGAAGAGGACAGCCACGTGGCCGAGCTGCTCCGCCGCAGCGGCACGCCGGTGCTCGTGGTGGCCAACAAGGTCGACGACGCCAACCGCGAGGCGCTCGTCTGGGAGCTGATGGCGTTGGGCCTCGGCGAGCCGTTCCCGGTGAGCGCCCTCCACGGCCGCGGCACGGGCGACCTGCTCGATGCGCTCGTGTCGCGCCTGCCGGAGCCCGCGCCCGTCGCCGCCGAGGCCTCCGCCGGGGGCGCGGACCTGCGTGCCCCCGGCGGCCGGCGGGCGGCGAGGGCGCCGGGGGCGGAGACGGGCGAGCAGGCCGAGGCCGGAGACGCCGGCGGGGAGGCGGCGGTGGCGGTCGCCATCGTGGGGCGGCCCAACGTCGGCAAGTCCACGCTGTTCAACCGCCTGACCGGCGACGAGCGGGCGGTCGTGCACGACCTGCCCGGCACCACCCGAGACACGATCGACACCATCGTCGAGACCGAGCTGGGGCCGATCCGCCTGGTCGACACGGCCGGCATGCGTCGCCGGGCGCGGGTCGAGCGGGGCACCGAGTACTACTCGGTGGTGCGGGCGCTCCGTGCGGTCGACGAGGCCGACGTGGCCCTGCTGGTGATCGACGCCACCGTCGGCGTGACGGGCCAGGACCAGCGGCTGGCCGAGCGGATCGACGCCGCCGGCTGCCCGATCGTGGTGCTGCTGAACAAGTGGGACCTGCTCGACGCCGAGCAGCGTGCCGACCTGCGCCGCCAGGTGGGCGACAAGCTGCGGTTCGTCGGCGAGGCGCCGGTGCTGCCGGTGAGCGCGCTCAGCGGCAGGGGGGTGCACAAGCTGCTGCCCGCGCTCGGCACGACCGTCGACGCCTACCACCGGCGGATCCCCACCAAGCGGGTGAACGACGTCATCCACGAGGCCCAGCTGGCCCACCCGGCGCCGGGGGGCGCCCGGGTGCTCTACGCCACCCAGGGCGCCACCGACCCGCCCACCTTCACCCTGTTCGCCAACCGCGAGCTGCCGCGGACGTACCTGCGCTACCTGGAGCGCCGCCTGCGCGAGGCGTTCGACCTCGGGGCAACCCCGGTGAAGCTGCGGGTCCGCCGGCGGGGCGCCTGACCGGCGATGGAAGCTCCCGGCACCCGGGCCCGGCGCAGCCCGATACGATCGCGGTCCACATGAAGCCGATCCTGGCCTTGGTGGGAGCCGCGTCGCTGATCGCCGCCGCAGTCTGGGCGCAGTCGTCGCGCCGGCTGTACGTCGTGTGGAAGCGCGTCCAGGACGAGCGCGGCCACGATGCCGACGTGGCCCTGCTGGCGCGTGCCTCGTTCCGCAAGGACCTGCACGCGGCGGTCGTCTACACCGCGTTCGCCTGCGCGGGGCTGGGCGTCGCGGCGGCCGGGAGTCGCATCCCCAGCCTGCTGTTCGGCCTGATGCTCGTGCCGGTGGCGCTGTCGGTGGCCTTCTCCCGCGACTTCGCCCGCGAGGCGCGGGTCGCCGAGGACCGGTCGAAGATCGAGCGCAAGGCCGAGGAGGTGCTCAGCCAGGACGAGCTCGCCCCGAAGCGGTGGGCGGCCCGCCTGGCCCCCGACGACCTGCCGGGCTTCCCCGGGTTCGAGCTCGGGCGGGTCTACCAGGCGGGCGACGGGATGATGGCGGGCGACTTCTACGACGTGTTCCGCCTGTCGCCGTCGCGCATCGCCGCGGTCATCGGCGACGTGACCGGCCGGGGCATCGAGGCCTCGATCACCGCGTTCCAGGCGAAGTACCTGCTGCGGGTGTTCCTCCGCCAGTACCGCGACCCGGCGCAGGCGCTCGAGGAGCTCAATGCCCAGATGTACGCCTCCGAGCGGGCCGAGGAGCTGATCTCGCTGGTCGTGGTGGTGTTCGACACCGACGCGGGCACGCTGCGGTTCGCCTCGGCGGGCCACCCGGCCGCTTGGCTCTGGCACGACAAGGAGGCCCGCCCGCTGCGCTCGACGGGCCCGCTGCTGCTGCTCGACCGGGCGAACGCCTACCACAGCCGGGAGATACCGCTCGACCAGGGCGATCTGCTGCTCCTGTACACCGACGGGCTGGCCGAGGTGCGGAACGGCGAGCAGATCTTCGGCGAGGAGCGGGTGGCCAACGCCCTGCGCCGCGACCCGGGTGCGGCGCCGGGGGTGCTGTGCAAGTCGTTGCTCGAGTCGGCCCGTGACTTCGCCGGTGGTCCGCTGTCGGACGACCTGGCGATCCTCGCCATCCGCCGGAGCTGAGGTGGGTGAGGACGCCCGTGCCGGCCCGGACGTCGAGCGTCCGGCCGACGAGCTGTCCCGGCTGACGGCCCGGGCGCTCGAGGGCAACCTGGCGCAGGCGGGGGAGAAGCTCGCCGCCCAGGGCAAGCTGTTCGTGCGGGACCGGCTGGCGCTGCTGCTCGACGACGGGTCGTTCGTGGAGGACGGCCTGCTGGCGAACAACCGGGCGGCCGACCTGCCGGCCGACGGCGTGGTCACCGGTGCCGGACGCGTCGAGGGGCGACCGGTGTGCGTGATGGCCAACGACCCCACCGTCAAGGCCGGGTCGTGGGGGGCCAGGACGGTCGAGAAGATCGTGCGCCTGACCGAGTACGCGCTGCGGCACGAGGTGCCGGTGTTCTGGCTCGTCGACTCGGCGGGCGCCCGGATCACCGACCAGGTCGAGCTGTTCCCGGGGCGCCGGGGGGCGGGTCGCATCTTCCACAACCAGGTGAAGCTCTCGGGGAAGGTGCCCCAGGTCTGCTGCCTGTTCGGCCCGTCGGCGGCCGGTGGTGCGTACATCCCGAGCTTCTGCGACATCGTGTTCATGGTCGAGCAGAACGCATCGATGTACCTGGGGTCGCCTCGCATGGCCGAGATGGTGATCGGCGAGGTGACCACGCTCGAGGAGATGGGCGGCGCCCGCATGCACGCCACGGTGTCGGGCTGCGGGGACAACCTGGCGGTCGACGACGAGGATGCGCTCGACCAGGCACGTGCGTGGTTCTCGTACTTCCCGCAGAGCTGGCGCGACGGGCCACCGCGGTACGAGCCCCGGCCGGCGGCACGCCGGTTGGACGCCGGGGTCGTCCCCGACGAGGAGCACAGGGCCTACGACACCCACGACCTGATCGACGGCCTGGTCGACGAGGAGTCGTTCTTCGAACGGATGCCGCTCTTCGCCCCGGAGGTCGTCACCGGCCTCGCCCGGCTCGACGGCCGGCCGGTCGGCATCGTGGCCAACAACCCGATGCACAAGGGCGGCGTGCTGTTCGTCGACTCGGCCGACAAGGCCGCCCGCTTCGTCTGGCTGTGCGACGCGTTCAACATCCCGCTCGTGTTCCTCGCCGACGTGCCGGGGTTCATGATCGGCACCGAGGTCGAGCGCGACGGCATCATCCGGCACGGGGCGAAGATGGTGACCGCGGTGAGCGAGGCGACGGTGCCGAAGCTGTCGGTGATCGTCCGCAAGGCGTACGGGGCGGGCCTCTACGCGATGGCGGGCCCGGCCTTCGAGCCCGAGGCCACGATCGCGCTGCCCACGGCGCGCATCGCGGTGATGGGACCGGAGGCGGCGATCAACGCCGTCTACGCGAACCGCATCGCCGCGATCGGCGACCCCGACGAGCGCGAGGCGTTCGTGCGCGAGCAGCGCCGCGTCTACGAGGCCGACGTGGACCTGTACCGCCTGGCGTCCGAGCTGGTGGTCGACGCGGTGGTCGACTTCGCCGACCTGCGGGCCGAGTGCATCCGCCGGCTCGAGCTCGCTGAGGGCAAGGACCGCTCGTTCTCCGAGCGTCGCCACGGGGTGCCGCCGGTGTGAGCGGGACCGGCTCGGGTGCGGAGGTGGCCGGGCTGCCCGGTCTGCCGGCCCTGCCCCGGCGGATCACGATCCGCGAGGTCGGCCCGCGCGACGGGCTCCAGCCCGAGTCGCCCGTCCCGGTCGAGCGACGCATCGCGCTGGTCGACGGGCTGGTGGTCGCGGGCATCACCCACGTGGAGGCGGCGGCCTTCGTGTCGCCGAGGGCGGTGCCCGCCATGGCCGGGGCGGCCGAGGTGCTGGCCGGCATCGCCCGGCCGCCGGGCCTGACCGTCTGGGCACTGGTCCCCAACGTGCGGGGCGCCGAGCTGGCGCTGGCGGCGGAGGTCGACGGCCTGACGCTGACCGTGTCGGCGTCGGAGGCGTACAGCCAGAGGAACGTGCGGATGTCGGTGGCCGAGTCGCTGGACCAGGTGGCGGCCGTCCGCCGGGCCGTCGGCGATGATCTGCCGGTCGACGTGGTGGTGTCGTGCTCCTTCGGGTCGCCCTACGAGGGCGATCTCGGCCCCGGCGCCGTGGCCGAGGTGGGGCGGCGAGCGCTGGCGGGCGGCGCGTCCCGGCTGACGTACGCCGACACGACCGGGATGGCGACGCCCCGGCGGGTGTCCGAACTGCTGGCGCTGACCGGCACGGACGTGGGACTGCACCTGCATGACACGCGGGGGACCGCGCTGGTGAACGCGTTCGCGGCCATGCAGGCGGGGGTCGCGCGCTTCGACACGGCCGTGGGCGGCCTGGGCGGCTCGCCGTTCGCGGCCGGTGCGGGCGGCAACCTGGCCACCGAGGACCTGGTCCACCTGTGCGACGACCTCGGGGTCGCGACCGGGATCGACCTCGACGCGCTCCTCGCGATGTCGTCCCAGGTAGCCGATCTGGTGGATCACCCCGTACCGTCACGGGTGGCAGCGGCAGGGCCCCGCTCGACGCTCCATCCGGCGTGACCGGCACGCCGGTGGCCGCCGGCCGGTCCGACCCCCTGACGACTGCCACGACCATGCCCTGGTGCGAGTCCTGCAGCCGCTTCTACAACCCGAACACGCTGGAGCCCGACGGCAGTTGTCCGAACTGCGGCCGCCGGGTGGCCGACCCTGCCACGGTGCAGGCACCGGCCGAGAAGGCGCCCTGGCACTTCAAGCTGCTGCTCGTCGCCGTGGTGGTCTACCTGGGGTGGCGCATCGTGCAGATGGTCGGCTGGGTCATCTGACAGGGCGGCCGCGCGGAGCGCCTCCACCGCCGGGAGGCGCCTGTGGCCGCCGGTTCCGGGCCGTCGCGGCAGGGCTTGCTACCATGGCGGTCCCCACGGGCTGTGGCGCAGTTTGGTAGCGCACTTGACTGGGGGTCAAGGGGTCGCGGGTTCAAGTCCCGCCAGCCCGACAGGTGAGAAACCCCAGGTCAGAGCCGGCCTTGTCGGGCCGGCTCTGTCGCATCGGCCGTCATGTGGGCAATGGTGCGAATCGAACCGGTACGTGCTGCATGCCGCGTGTGAGCCATGACGAGCCGACGGGGAAGAGGCGAGGGTCGGTGGGAGCCGCGGCGGTGCGAGGGTGCCACCCGGATTTCGTGCAATGACGGAACGGCGCCTTCGGACTGCGGGTCGGGGCGCGATTGCGCGCTCAGGCGGGGACAAGTTGGCTGGCCCGCGCCGACGGTGCCCGAACCTCGAGCCCGACCACCGAGCGCAAGGCCTCACTGACCGCCGCTACCCCCGTATCGAACGCTTCGGCCTCGTTGGCGGCAACGACCGTGAACTCCACCCGGAACTGACCGCTACCGGTGTCGGTCCGGACGAACGGGTCCTCGATCCGGTCACCGCCAAGAGCCTCACCCACCTGGAGGCCAACATCGTGCACTGCGTCGCGGGGGTCCACCACGATCCGACACTCGAAGAGCACCTCGTAGCGGTTCACGGACATCAACGTAGCCCCTTTCGCTGCGATGAGGACTCGTTGATGCAGTCTCGTGCCCGGCGGCGCCAGGTGTTTCGGTTGCTCGGAGTGCTCGGGAACGCGGTCCCGTGTTTCCCACAAGCACACACCACCAGCGTGTAGCCGTTCTTGGTGGTACGTCGGACGCTCCAACCGTGCGCTGCGATGTCCGCGAGAGCACGACGCAGCTCGTCATCCTTCCCAATGCGTCGGGTGAGGCTAGCGACCCCCAGCCAGCGGGTCTGGCGCTCAGGCGGCGTCCGAAGACGTGATCGTCTGATCCCGACACAGGAGCAGGGCCGCCATCGGGATGAACCACCCAGGGTGGCGGCCTGTTCGCGCAAGTCGTGCCGGGCTGTCCCACACCCGGAATCCGGGGCTCGGTGCCAGAGCCGCGTCTCACGCCGTGTCGTCGAGCGCTGCGGCCAGTCGCGCGAGACCGGCGGCGTCGGGAACGGCGATTCGGGCGTGCCCCTCGAGCCCGAACGAGCTGCAGTCGCGCACCACCACCCCGGCCGGCGCCAGCCGGGCCCGCAGCCCCGGTGCGTTGGCGCACAGCACGTAGTTGGCGTCGGACGGCTGGGGCGCCAGACCGTGGCGGGCCAGGAGCGCGGTGAGGTCGGCTCGGAGCTCGGCGATCCGGGCCGCCCAACCGGGCAGGTCGGCCGCGGCGAGCAGGTCGGGCAGCACCTCGGTGGCGAGGCTGTTCACCGACCAGCGGGGCTGGCGGGCTGCCAACCGCTCGGTGAACGCCTGGTCGGGCGCGACGACGTAGCCCAGGCGCAGCCCGGGACAGGCGAACACCTTGGTCAGCGAGCCCACCGTGATGGTGTCCCGGCCCGCCGTCCACCGCCCGGTGGCCAGCGGGTAGAAGGCCTCGTCCCAGACCTCCGCGTGCTCGTCCGGCCCCGCCAGCCGCCCGGTCGGGTTGTGCGGATCCGACCGGAACCGCGGTCCTCCGGGGTCGAGCACCGGCAGGTGCCTCCGGTACAAGGAGAAGTCGCACGCGTCGGCCCATCCCCGGCCGAGCTCGGCGGCCACCAGCGCGATCGCCTCGGCCCCGCCGTTGGTCAGCAGCACGCGCTCGGCGGGCACGCCCAGCGCCGCCGCCAGCGCCCGCATCGCGGCCGACGTGTCCGGATAGTGGCCGATCGACCCGAGATGGCGGGCAACCGAGCGCGTCACGTCCGGTGCGACCGGGTTGAGGCTCACCGACAGGTCGAGCACCTCGTCGGGCCGCAGGCCGAGCGCGGCGCCCACCCGCCGGCCGTCTCCGCCGTGCGGACCCGGCGCCGGAACGGTCACCGCCTCCACCTCAGGGTCCCGACGGCGGCCAGGACGCCGGCCGTCGCGAGGACGACGTCGCGGGACAGTCGGACCGCCCCATCGATGTCGGCGGGCTCGGGCGGCCGCCCGTCGCCGAGCAGCGGTCGCACCTCCACCCGGTCGCCGTAGCGGTTCTCGCCGCCGAGGCGCACACCCAGGGCGGCTGCGAACGCCGCCTCGGCCACCCCGGCGTTGGGGGAGGGGTGGCCGGCCGCGTCGCGGCGGACGGTCGCCCACACGGACGTGGCGGCCCGCGGGCGGACCGCGGCGACCAGCACGGCGGTCAGCCGGGCGGGCACGAACGCAGCGATGTCGTCCATGCGAGCGCTGGCCCAGCCGTAGTCGAGGTAGCGGGACGAGCGGTGGCCGACCATGGCATCGAGCGTGTTGACGGCACGGTACGCCGTCGCCGCGGGTGCGCCGCCGAGCGCGGCCCACCAGGCGGGAGCGACCACGGCATCGACCGTGTTCTCTGCGACCGACTCGACGACCGCTCGTGCGATCTCCTTCTCGCCCAGCCCGCGGGGATCGCGACCGGCCAGTGCCGGCAGCGCCGCCCGTGCCGCGCCCAGGTCTCCCACGCGCAGCGCCGACTCGACCTCCCGTGCGGCATCCCCGAGCCCTCGCCCGGCCGTGACGAGGTAGGTCGCGACCGCGGTCGAGCGCAGCGCGACGCCCGCGCCACACCCGAGAGCCGCGCCGATCGCCGCATGGATCACGCCCGCACTGCGTGCGTCCCGGTGGAGTGCCCGCTCCACGGCGACCATCACCCGGCCGAACTGTGCCACCGGGTGCGGCCGGACGGGTGGTTCGCCGAGCGCGAGGTCGGCCAGCACGCCGAGCGAGGCGCCGAGCGGCCGGTTCACCCCCGGCCACCCGCCACGACTGCGGCATGCACCGCGCGAGCGACGCGCGAGCCCCACACCGACCGGGGACCGCCGAACGCATGGGGCCTGCCGTCCTCGGGGCAGAGCACGCACACCGCGTCGGTGGCCGTTCCGGTCGCCCGCAGGCCGAGGTCCCACAGCGCCTGCGCCTTCGCCTCGGTGG
The DNA here is from genome assembly GCA_046537875.1 of Acidimicrobiia bacterium. GTDB lineage: Bacteria > Actinomycetota > Acidimicrobiia > Acidimicrobiales > VFJN01 > JBKHJZ01. The sequence continues at coordinate 22,259 of JBKHJZ010000015.1, forward strand.
CGGTCGCCACCGCGTTGACGAGTGCGGCGTCGGAGAGCCGGTCGGGCACGGCGACGATCAGGTTGACCGTCCCCACGGGGCTCGTCGCCGCGTCCTCCCGGGCTGCGGCCGCGAGCGTGAGGGACCCGAGGCCGACTGTGGCGATCACCTGCGCACCCTCGTCCACCGCCGTCGTGGCCGAACGCACGTCGACCGCGGTGAGCATCCCGACGCCGGTGCCGTCGAGGCCGAGCGACACCGCGATCTGCGACACGTGGTCATCGGGGTCGAGCCGCCCGTAGTCCGACGGCACCTGGGCGTTGAGCACCCATCGCCGGGAACCGACCCCTCCGCCGAGGGGTGCACTGGACGCGCTCCTCATCGGCTCGGGGAGCGTGCACACCATCACGGGAAGCCTCTGCCTGCCCTCCCGCCGCAGCCTGAACACCGGCCCGATCACCAGATCCATCCGTCATGTCTCCGCGTGTCGCGACATCGCCGTCGGTGGAGATCATTGTCGGTCGAGCCGGCCCTGCAGCGTCTCGGTGGTCCATGTCGGAAACCCGGTGCCCAGGACGTCGTCGTCGTCGTTGGCGCGACCGGGGCGCCGCAGCCGTGCGTCAGCCGACCGGCTCCGGCTCCCGGGGCCGGCGGTCGTCGGGTCCGATCGCCTCCCGGTCGCCCCGACCGCCATCGACCCCGATGCGGGGGAGGAGGCGATCGATCCAGCGGGGGAGCCACCAGTTGCGGTCGCCGAGCAGCTCCATGGCGGCGGGCACCAGCAGGGTCCGGACGACGGCGGCGTCGACGAAGATCGCCACGGCGAGACCCAGGCCGAAGAGCTGGATCGCCCGTTCGTCCGAGAGCACGAACGCCCCCGTGACACAGACCATGATCGCCGCGGCGGCGGTGATGAGCCGCGCCGTCTTCGCCAGGCCGTCCGCGACGGCGCTGCTGGTGTCGCCGGTCCGGTCGTGCTCCTCCTTGATGCGCGACAGGAGGAAGACCTCGTAGTCGATCGACAGGCCGAACACGATGGCGAAGAGCATCATCGGCGCCCAGGCCTCCACCGGTCCCGGCTCGCCCAGGCCCAGCACGCCGGCGCCCCAGCCCCACTGGAAGAGGGCGACGATCGCCCCGTAGGCGGCACCGATCGACAGCATGTTCAGCACCACCGCCTTGAGGGCCACCAGCACGCTGCGGAACACCGCCATCAGCAGCACGAACGACACCACGAGCACGGCCACGATGAAGACCGGCAGCTGGGACTCCTGGACCTCACCGAAGTCCACCGCAGCTGCCGTCATGCCGCCCACCAGCACCTCCGCCGAGGTGCCGGCGACGGCGCGCGGGACCACCTCGTCCCGCAGGCGGTCGACGGTGGCGAAGGTCTCGGCGTCCTGGGGCGAGGTGGTGGGGAAGACCTGGACGACCCCCACGTCGCCCGCGTCGTTGGTCGACGGGGGCAGCGCGAGGGCGACGCCCTCGTCGCCGTCGAGCGCGGCGCTCAGCCGGTCGAGCACGGCCGCATCCTCCGACACGTCCCCCGGGAGGTCCGCCGCCAGCACGAGCGGGCCGTTGTAGCCGGGACCGAAGCTCTCGGAGATCAGGTCGTAGGCCCGGCGCGCCGTGTCGCTCCCTGGGCGGTTGCCTGCGTCCGCGAAGCCCAGGCGCATGTCGAGCACCGGCACGGCCAGCAGCACCAGAGCCGCCGTCGCCGTGACGGCCACCGGTGCCGGCCGGCGCTGCACCACCCGGCTCCACCGGTACCAGGGCGACCTGCGACCATCCCGCCCACCGTCGCCCGTCGCCCCGTCCGGCCCAGACCGTCGGGCGGTCGCCCGCCAGCTGCGTCGGTGCACGCTGAGCCGGTCGATCGACCGGCCGGCGAAGCCGAGCAACGCCGGGAGAAGCGTCAGCGAGGCGAGCATCACCATCAGCACCCCGGCCGAGATGGCCACCGCCAGGGAGCGGAACACGCTGAGACCGCTGATCAGCAGCCCGGCCAGGGCGATCACCACGGTCGTGCCCGCGAAGAACACGGCCCGGCCGGCCGTCGTCATCGCCCGGACGACGGCGGGCTCCGGTGCCAGGCCGCGGTGCAGCTCGTCGCGGAACCGGGTGACGATCAGCAGCGCGTAGTCGATGCCGACACCGATCGCGACGAGCATGACCGCCTGCGGCCCGAACTCCGGGATGTCGATCACGCGTGCCACCAGCATGACGACGGCGATGCCGCACCCGATGCCGAACAGGGCGGTGGCGATCGGCAGCCCCATGGCCAGCACCGACCCGAAGGCCACCAGCATGATGACCATCGCCGCGACGAACCCGATGCCCTCGGACGACGGGACCGCCTCCTCGAAGAACAGCTCGCCGCCGAGCTCGACATCCAGCCCCGCCGGCAGGTCGGTCCCGGCCCGGACGTCGGCGATCTCGCCGGCCAGCGCCGTTGCCGCGTCCAGGTCGATGTCCCCGAAGCGGAGCTCGGCGAACGCCGCGTGGCCGCCGGGTGCGACCTGCGCCCGGCCACCGCCCTCGTAGGGGCTCTGGATGGCGACGTCGGGGACCTCCGCCGTGATGCGGGCGAACAGGTCCTCCATCGTCGAGCGGACCGACGGGTCGGCCACGCCCTGGTCGGCTCGGAAGACCACCTGGCCCGTGTAGCCGCCACGGTCGCCGATCCCACCGGCGTCGAGCAGGTCGGTCGCCTCCTCCGACTCGGCGCCGGGCAGCGAGAAGTCGTTGCGCAGCTCGCCGCCGAGCGTCGAGCCGAGCACGGACAGCGCGGCGAGCAGGCCGAGCCAGACCACGACCACCATGCGCCGACGTCGGTACGAGATGCGGGCGATGCGCACGAGAGGTGAGTTCGTCATCGCCGGACAGGACACGGCGGCGCGGCGCGATGTGACGCGGCCATCCGTCACGTTCGCGGCGGCCGCCTTGTCGTTAGGGTGACCCTGCCCCTGCCCAGGAGCCCTGCCATGGACCGTCACGGCACCGTTCCCCGAGTGCCGGCAGATGCGGCTGCTGCGGGATCACCCCCGAGGCCACCCGCAACGGGAACCGCAGAGCCGTTCGACCTCGCGCTCCGGGACGTCTGGCACGACGACCACCGCTACCTGGTGGCCGTCGCGTCCCGGCTGCTGCACGACTCCGCAGAGGCCGACGACGTCGTCCAGGAGGCCTTCGCCCGCCTGGTGCGTGTCGACCTCGATGCGATCGACGATCCGCGGGCGTGGCTCACCGTGGTGGTCCGCCGGCTGGCGCTGAACCGCCTCCGGTCGGCCTACGCTCGGCGGGAATCCGTCGCCGGGACGGCCCCACCGGACGGGCCGGCGCCGCTCACGCAGGGCGGGGACGACCCGAGCGACCGTGTGACGCTCGACGAGCAGGTGCGCCAGGCGCTGGCCGTCGTCCTCGATCGGCTCACGCCTGCCGAGCGCACGGCCTTCGTGCTCCACGACGTGTTCGGCTTCTCCCACGCGGCGGTCGGCGAGATCGTCGGACGGACGCCGACGGCCTGCAGGCAGCTTGCGAGCCGGGCGCGGCGGGCCGTCCGCGCAGTGCCGCCCACCCAGGCCGGGCCGGTCACCGCCGACACGACCGGCCACCACAGCGTGGTGACCGAGCGCTTCATCGCCGCCTGCGCGGGCGGCGACATCGCCGAGCTCGTCGCGATCCTCGACCCGGACGTCGCCGGCGAGGCCTACCTGCCGGACCGTCGCCCCCTCGGCCGGCGGCACGGCGCCGCAGCCGTGGCCGCGGATGCGATCGGGCGCTTCGGGCCCGGAACCGGTGCCGTGCTCGTCCCCGTCCCGCTCGAGGGCCGGCCGGGAGTCGTCGCGGTGGTCGAAGGTCGCCTCCGGGCGGTGCTCCGGCTCGATGCGACCGACGGGCTCATCCACCACATCCACGCGGTCGTGATGCTCTCGGGCCGGTGAGCCGGCCGGCAGATCCGGACCTCCGCCCGGCCGGAGTGGGACCCGGCGCCGCGTCTCAGCTGGCGAGCGCCGCCACGGCCAGGAGGAGGCCGAGACCGCCGGCGAGACCGGCAGTGTGGACCAGCTTCTCGCGCCACTCGAGGCTGGCGCTGAGCTCTGGCAGCAGGTCGGCCAGCGCGATGTAGACGAAGTTGCCCGCGGCGAACGGCACGAGATAGGCGACCTCGATGCGCTCGGCCATGCCGTAGGCGGCCAGGCTCCCGACCAGGAACGTCAGCGCGGATGCCACGTTGTAGGCGAGCGCGTGGCGGCGGTCCCAGCCGCTGTGCACGAGGATCCCGAAGTCGCCGAGCTCCTGGGGCACCTCGTGGGCCGCGGCGACGAGCCAGGTGACGATGCCCAGGCGGATGTCGAGAACGAACGCGCTGCCGACCGCGAGCCCCCCGACCAGGTTGTGCAGGCCGTCGGCGGCGAGGATCAGGTAGCCCAGCGGGCGGTGGGCGCTGACCGCACGATGGCAGTGATGCCAGTGCAGGTACTGCTCGAGCACGAAGAACGACAAGACGCCGCCCGCGAGCCAGCCGTAGAGCAGAAGGGTGTTCCCCAGCTCGTCGACCGACTCGGGGACCATGTGGAACAGGGCGCCGCCGAGCAGCGACCCGGCGGCGAGCGACACCATCGGCAGCACGAGGGCCTTGAACCTCCGCTCGGGGAGCATGAGGGTGACGCTGCCGACCAGCGCGATCGCGCTCATGAGCAGCCCCGAGACGACGATCCAGACCAGGGTCGACACCAACGAGACGCTACGGGGGGAAGCGGGCTGGCGGGGGCACGGTGCTGCGGGGGCCGTCCCCGCATCCACGGCAGCGCACCCACCGGGCCGCCGGACCGTGGGGGGACGGGCGCTCTTCCGCGCGCCCACGATCGCGGCGAGACTGGTGGTCCAGGGTGCGGTCAGCCGCCGGTGGCGTGAGCCCTGGGTGTGGGCACGTGCGCACACGCCGGAACACACGGTCGAAGAGATCTGCCAAGTCCCTCGGGGGTCGCCGGTCGATGTCACCCGCTCGCCGTCACGACAGCCGCCGGGGATCCCTTTGGCGCGCGTGGCGACGCTGGCCGATCGTGCTCGTCGCGCTGCTCGCGCTGCCCACCACCGGGACCAACGCCGCGCTCGATCTGATCGGGGAACCGACCCGAGGAGCGCCCGGCGAGTCCGCCTCCGGCGGCGCGGCGACCCCGGTCGTCGCGGGCGCGGGCCACGAGCGGAGCGAGCTCGCTCGCCGGCTGGTGGTCGGGGCCGGACCCGAAGCCCTTGGTGCGCTGGACGCCGAGGTGGGCGACATCCGAGCCATGGCCCGGGCGACCGACATCCCCGAGATCGCCCTCATGGCGTACACCGTGGCGCAGGACACGCTGGCCGTGACCGACCCCCAGTGCGGGCTGCGGTGGTCGTTGCTGGCGGCCATCGGCCGTGTCGAATCGAACCACGGGCGCCACGGCGGCGCGCAGCTGCTGCCGAACGGCGACACCACGCGGCCGATTCGTGGTCTCCCGCTCGACGGACGCCCCGGGGTCGCCCGCATCGGCGACACCGACCGCGGTGCGCTCGATGGCGACGAGACGCTCGATCGGGCCGTCGGGCCGATGCAGTTCATCCCGTCCACGTGGCGGGTGGTCGCCGTCGATGCCAACGGTGACGGGCGCCGCGATCCGGACAACATCTTCGACGCCGCCCTCGCCGCCGGCGTCTACCTGTGCGCAGGCGACACCGACCTCCGCGACCCGGCACAGCTCGCCGCGGCCGTGTTCCGATACAACCGCTCGCACACCTACGTGCGGCTGGTGCTGGCGCTGGCCGCCGCGTACGAGCAGGGCCGGAGCCGGCCGCTTCCGCCGACCGGTCGCCTGCCGATCGACATCGGGCCCGCACCGCCGCCCCCGCTGCCGCCCGCCCACGAGGGACCGCCGCTCGCGGTCCCGGACGAGCGACCACCGGCGCCACCGGCCACATCGGGGGCCCGTTCCGGTGGTGGTGACGGGCCGGGCGGCGCCCCGTCTCCGAAGCCGCCGCCGCCCGCTCCGTCGCCGAGGCCGGCTCCGCCCTCGATGCCCGACCCCACCCCTCCGGAGTCGCCAGAGGAGCCTCAGGCACCCGGGGAGCCGCAGGACCCGACTCCGCCCGACGAGCCCACCGACCCCCAACCACCCGACGACCCCGAGGAACCGCAGGAGCCCACCCCGCCCGACCAGCCCAACGACCCCGAGGAACCGGAGGACCCCGAGGAACCGCAGAAGCCCGAGGAACCGACTCCGCCGGACGAGCCGAAGGACCCCCAGCCACCCGACGACCCGGACAGCCCCGAGGACCCAGACGACCCCGAGGAACCGCAGGAGCCCGAGGAGCCGACTCCGCCGGACGAGCCGAAGGATCCCGAGGAGCCCACCGAGTGCGCGGGCGAGCCGGGGGCAGCCGGGCAGCCGGGTGACGCCACACCAGCGGCGGAACCGGATGCCGACCCGACCGCATCCGGGGCGACCCCCGAGGGGACCGCCGCCACGGTCGACGCCATGGGTGCGGACATCCCGGCGCACGCGGGCGCGGAGGCCCCGGGCGCCCCCGTGTGCCGACCGTGCCCGGCCGCCGAGGGCACCCCGATCGGCACCGGAGACGATGCGCCACCGGCTCCCGGCGGTCCCGACGATCCCGCCACCGCATCGGCAGCACCGCCACCCGAGCCGACGGGTCCTCGCACAGACGAGGATCCTCCGCCGGAGCTGTGCGCCGGATCCGACCCGGGAGCCGGGGACGGTGAGGGCGCCGGAACGGCCGGCCCTGCGCCGCCCGGGCAGGCATCGGGCTGATCACGCCACCCGGCACGGCGATCCTGCCGCACGGCGGCCCCGGTCCTAGTGTCCCGGAAGGTAGATCCGTTGATGAATTCGGCGAGCCAGGGGCGTCGCTCGCAAGGACGCAGCCCGACGCACTCCACCAGCGAATGCGAGGGCGAGGACGCAGCGAGCGGCGTCATCTGGCCGCCGAATTCGCGACATGATCTGCCTTCCGGGACACCAGGTGCCGGTCGCAGCGACCGTTAGCGTGACGGCCATGTGTGGACGGTTCGTCTCCGCGTCACCGCCCGACCAGATCGCCCGGTACTTCGACGCCGCGGCCCCCGAGGCGCTGCTCGAGCCCTCGTACAACGTGGCGCCGACGAACGACGTGTACGCGGTGACCGTCGACGGCACGGCCCGGCGCCTCGACGCCTTCCACTGGGGCCTCGTCCCCGGGTGGGCGAAGGATCCGAAGATCGGCTCCCGGATGATCAACGCCCGTGCCGAGACGCTGGCGGCGAAGGGCACGTACAAGTCGGCGTTCCGGCGGCGACGGTGCATCGTCCCTGCCGACGGCTTCTACGAGTGGCGAGCCGTGCCCGGTCGGAAGCGCAAGCAGCCGGTCTACATCCACCGCCCCGACGGCGAGCCGCTCGCGTTCGCCGGGCTGTGGTCGGTCTGGCGGCGGGAGGGCGACGACGGCCCGCCCCTGCGGTCGTGCACGATCGTGACCACCACGCCCAACGAGACGCTCGCCCCCGTGCACGACCGCATGCCGGTGATCCTGCCGGCATCGGCCTGGGACGAGTGGCTCGACCCGGGGAACGACGACCTGGACACGCTCGGCCGGCTGCTGGTTCCGGCACCGCCCTCGGTGGTCACCTTCCATCCCGTCTCGACCGACGTCAACGACGTGCGCGTCAAGCGCTCGGATCTCATCACCCCGGTCGAACCCGCGGCGGCCCCGGCCCCCGGGGACTGACCGGCGGAGCGCGCCCGCGGCCGGTCTACCCGGTCGACGCCACCCGCTCGCCGTGGCCGAGGTGGCGGAGCGCGCTCCGCAGCAGGTCGGCCGCCTCGTCGAGCCTGGCCGGGTCGGGGGAGTGGTCGGCCTTGGCGAACGAGAGGTCGCCCTCGCTGGCGATGGGCAGCACGTGGAGGTGGCAGTGGGGCACCTCCATGCCGGCGACCATCATGCCGATGCGCCGTGGCCGGAACGCCTGCATCTGGGCCCGGCCGACCTCGCGGGCCACGGTCATCAGGTGGGCCGCCAGGTCGGCATCGAGGTCGATCCAGTGGTCGACCTCGTCGATCGGCACCACCAGCGTGTGCCCCTGGGTGATCGGCGCGATGGTCAGGAACGCCACGGCCCGATCGTCCCGCCAGACGAACCGACCGGGGATCTCGCCCTCGATGATCCGGGTGAAGAGCGTCGGCATGCGGGGCAGACTAGGCCCCACCGGGTCGGGCCACCGGCACGCCGCGTTCGCCGGCGCCTGCACGTACGCTGCGGGCTGATGGTGTCGACGACGAGCGGCGAGGACCGGATCCTGACCTTGCCGAACATCGTGACGGTCGCGCGCCTGTCGTGCCTGCCGCTGTTCCTGTGGCTGCTCTTCGGCCGGGACGACAGGGCGGCAGCCGGGTGGCTGCTGGCCGCCCTGGGAGCGACCGACTGGGTGGACGGCTACCTGGCCCGCCGGTGGGGGCAGGTCTCCGAGCTCGGCAAGATCCTCGACCCCGTGGCCGACCGGCTGCTCTTCCTGGTCGCCGGGGCCGCCATCGTGGTCGACGGGTCGGTGCCCCTGTGGTTCGCCGGCGCGGTCCTGGCGCGAGAGGTGCTCGTGGGCGGGGCGACGCTGCTCCTCGGCGCCCTCGGTGCCCGCCGCATCGACGTGACCTGGTTCGGCAAGGCCGGCACGTTCCTGCTCATGTTCGCCTTCCCGCTCTTCCTCGCCGGCAACTCGGACCTCTCCTGGGCGGACATCGGCGGTGTGCTCGCGTGGGTCACCGGCATCCCCGGCCTGGTTCTGAGCTTCTACGCCGCCCTGCTCTACGTGCCCCGGGCCCGGCAGGCGCTCGTGGAGGGCCGGGCGGCACGCCGCGCCGACGCCGGTGCGGGCGCCGCCTGACCGGCGAACCGCAGCACGCTCCGCACACCCGGCGAGCACCCTCCGCCCACCCGACGGCACGGCCGGCGCGAGCCGGTACCGTCGTGGTCATGAAGGCCGTGATCATGGCGGGCGGTGAGGGGACACGCCTCCGTCCCCTCACCTCGAACGCCCCCAAGCCGATGATGCCCATCGCGAACGCACCGATGATGGAGCACATCGTGAAGCTGCTCCGGCGTCACGGGTTCGACGACATCGTGGTCACGGTGGCGTTCCTCGCCAACCACATCCGCAACCACTTCGGCGACGGCTCCGAGTTCGGCGTCCGCATGGTGTACGCCACGGAGGAGACGCCGCTCGGCACCGCCGGCTCGGTGCTCAACGCCCGTGACGAGCTCGACGAGCGCTTCCTGGTCATCTCGGGCGACGTGGTCACCGACATCGACCTCGGTGCGATCGCCCGTCTCCACGAGGACCGGGGCGCCCTCGCGACGATCGGGCTCACGCCCGTGGACGACCCGCTCGAGTTCGGCATCGTCATCACCCGCGACGACGGGTCGATCGAGCGGTTCCTCGAGAAGCCCTCGTGGGGCCAGGTGTTCAGCGACACCGTCAACACCGGCATCTTCATGCTGGAGCCCGAGATCTTCGACCACATCGAGTCCGGCCGCCCGGTGGACTTCTCGTCCGAGGTGTTCCCGCGCCTGCTGGAGCAGGGCCGGCCGCTCTACGGTGCGGTGGTCGAGGGCTACTGGGAGGACGTCGGCACGCTCGACGCCTATGTCCGGGCCCACAAGGACGTGCTCGACGGGCGGGTCGAGCTGGAGATCCCGGGCTTCGAGATCAGCGACGGGGTGTTCCTCGGGGAGGGCGCCGACATCCACCCGGACGCCCGGATCGACGGACCCGCGATCATCGGCGATTACTGCCGCGTCGAGGCCAACACCCGCCTCGGCGAGTACACGGTGCTCGGGACCAACGTGCGCGTCCGCACCGGCGCCGACCTGCAGCGGGCGGTCGTGCACGACAACACCTACATCGGCGAGGGCGTCCGGTTGCGGGCCACCACCGTCGGCCGGTCGTGCGACCTCCGCAACGGCGTGCGCACCGAGGAGGGTGTGGTGCTGGGCGACGAGTGCTTCATCGGCGAGCACGCGGTGCTCGGCGCCGGCGTGAAGGTGTACCCGTTCAAGACCGTCGAGGCCGGTGCGGTCGTCAACTCGTCGATCGTGTGGGAGTCACGTGGGTCCCGGACGCTGTTCGGCCGCCTCGGCGTGGCCGGGCTCGCCAACGTGGACGTCACGCCCGAGCTTGCGACCCGGGTGGCGATGGCGTTCGCGACGTCGCTCAAGAAGGACGCGACCGTGGTCACCTCGCGGGACTCGTCGCGCTCGGCGCGCATGCTGAAGCGGGCGATGATGGCCGGCATCAACGCCGCCGGCTGCAATGTCCGCGACCTGGAGGTTGCCTCGGTGCCGGTGACGCGGTTCGCGGTGTCGCGACCCGAGGCCGACGCCGGGATCACGATCCGTCTCGCGGAGGACGACCCCCAGTCGGTGGTGGTCCGGTTCTTCGACAGCTCGGGCTCCGACATCGGCGAGACCGCGCAGCGCAAGATCGAGCGGCTCTTCCTGCGCGAGGACTTCCGCCGGGTGTTCCCGGGCGAGATCGGCGACATCGGCTTCCCGCCCCGGCACCTCGAGCAGTACAGCACCGCGCTGGAGGCTGTCATCGACGTCGAGCGGGTCGCCTCGGCCGGGTTCAAGGTGGTGGTCGACTACTCCTACGGCGCGGCGTCGTTCGCCATGCCCAACATCCTGGCCAAGCTCGGTGCCGACGTCCTGGCCGTCAACCCGTTCGCGTCCACACGGGGTGTGATGGGCTGGGACCGGGACGCCCACGCCGAGAGCGTGGCCGGTCTGGTGCGGGCCTCCGGCGCCACGGTGGGGGCGGTCATCGACCCCGGCGGGGAACGCCTCACGCTGATCGACGACAGCGGCCGCGTCCTCACCGACGACGAGGCGCTGCTCGCCTTCGTGGTGCTGGTGTCCGAGCAGCTCCGAGACGGGCGGTGCATCGCGGTGCCGCTCTCGGCGACGGGGCACGTCGACCGGTTGGCGGCCGAGCGGGGTGCCGAGGTGCGACGCACCAAGCTGTCGAACGCGGCGCTCATGGCTGCGGCCACGACGCCGGAGGTGGGCTTCGCCGCCACGTCGGACGGTGGCTTCATCCTCCCCGAGTTCCTCCCGGCGTTCGACGCCGCCGCCGCGATGGTCAAGATGCTCGAGCTGCTCGCGGTGGCCGGCGAGGCCCTCTCGAAGGTCGTGAGCGGGTTGCCGCCAGCCCACATCGTGCACGAGACCGTCGTGACACCCTGGGACCAGAAGGGGGCGGTCATGCGCTCGCTCGTCGAGCTGTCGAAGGATCGCCAGGTCGACCTGGTGGACGGCGTCAAGGTCCACCACGACCAGGGCTGGGCGCTGGCGCTGCCCGACCCGGAGGAACCGGTCACGCACATCTGGGCCGAGAGCACCACCGCGGGGGATGCCCGCCGGCTCGCCCAGGAGTACGCGCGGCGCATCCGCCAGCTGCTGCGCTGAGCAGATTCCCGCCGTCCCGCCTGGCGGGCACCCGAACCCTCGACCTGGGCTGGAGGGTTGGGGTCGTGCACACGCGGCGGTCCTGCTCGCGCCCAGCGCGGCTACGCAAACCCTCGAGCCGCCGTCGAGGGTCGCCACCGTTCGCTAGCGTGTGCGCTCATGGACGTCCCTTCCGACCTCCGCTACTCGTCCGACCACGAGTGGGCTCGTGCCGAGGGCGACCGCGTGCGTATCGGGATCACCGACTACGCCCAGGATGCGTTGGGTGACATCGTCTTCGTCGATCTTCCGGAGGCGGGGCTGGAGGTGGCCCGGGGCGGCAGCTTCAGCGAGATCGAGTCCACGAAGTCGGTCTCGGAGGTCTACGCTCCGGTGACCGGCACGGTGGTCGAGGTCAACGACGAGCTGGCCGACAACCCGGAGCGCCTCAACGAGGATCCCTACGGCGAGGGATGGATCTGCGTGATCGAGGCGTCCGACCTCAGCGAGCTCGACGCCCTGCTCGACGCCGAGGGCTATCGGGCGCAGATCGAGGGGTGAGGCGTGGCCGACGACGTCTTCTGCAACCAGTGCGGCCACCGGAACCCGCCGGGGTCCAACTTCTGCTCGTCGTGCGGTGCGCCGCTGGCGAGCCTGCGGGAAGACGCCACCACGGTCACCTTCTTCCCGGAGGCGGTGGACAGCGGCGAGGAGCTGTCGGTCGAGGTCGACGAGGCGCCGGTCGGCATCGGGATCCTCGTCGTCAAGCGCGGGCCGAACGTCGGGTCTCGCTTCACCCTCGACTCCGACCTCATCCGGGCCGGGCGGCACCCCGAGAGCGACATCTTCCTCGACGACATCACGGTGTCGCGCCGGCACGCCGAGATCCGCCGCGAGGGCGGCGGCTACGTCGTTCACGACGTGGGATCGTTGAACGGCACGTACCTGAACCGGGAGCGGGTCGAGTCGGCGCGGCTGAACGACGGCGACGAGCTGCAGATCGGCACGTTCAAGTTGGTGTTCCTGACAGGGAGGGGAGATGCCACGTGACCCGAGCACCGGCTGACAGGTCCCACCTGTCGATCGGCGAAGTTCTCTCGTTGCTCCAGGAGGAGTTCCCCGACGTCACCATCTCGAAGATCCGGTTCCTCGAGAGCCAGGGGCTCCTCGATCCCGAGCGGACGCCGTCCGGTTACCGGAAGTTCTACGACGACGACATCGAACGGCTCCGCTGGATCCTCTACCAGCAGAAGGACCACTACCTGCCGCTCAGGGTGATCAAGGACCGCCTCGATGGCCTGGACGGCGCGGGCTCGCCTCCCACGATGCCCGCGTCAGGCCCGGGCGGCAGCCCGGCTCCCGGGTCGCCCGACCCGGCGGGTGGCGGTCAGCCGTCGCTGGCGGCGAGCGGCGTCGCCGTGGACGAGCGCCCCGACGCCGCACGTGCGCCGCAGGCACGCGCCGCCACGGCGGGCGCAGGCGCGCCC
>JBKHJZ010000123.1:0-9994 GCA_046537875.1 Acidimicrobiia bacterium
ACGCGGAGGCCGGCGATCCGGGGGCCGGCGACCGGCACGCGGCGCCCGTGCCGCCGAGCGCCCCGGGCGGCCCCGTGTGGGGCGAGGTCGGCCTGCGGTCGTTCGATCCGGCGGCCGGCCGCGCCGAGGTGGGGTGGTGGATCGCATCCGCGCAGCGGGGCCGGGGCCTGGCGTCCTCGGCGGTCGATCTGCTGAGCGCGTGGGCACTCGGCCCGCCGCTGGGCCTGCGCCAGGTGTGGGCCCGGATCGACCCCGCGAACCACGCCGCGGCGCGGGTCGCGCACCGGGTGGGGTTCGCCCGTCTCGGGCACGCGGGCGGGTCCGACGTGTGGGCCCGCGCCGCTGCTATCGTGGCCCCCTGACCGTGAAGCGGGCCCGGTGAGACCCGCACGGACAGAGAACATGGGGAGGTCCCCGATTGGCAGAGCGCGAGCGACGTAGCACGCCCCCGTTCGGGGGCGTTTTCGTTGCGCGGACACAGGTCCTCGACCGCGACGACGTCCGCCGTGCGATCTGGCGGATGGCGCACGAGATCGTCGAGCGCAACCACGGCGTCGACGACGTGGTGCTGATCGGGCTGCAGACCGGTGGCGTGCCGTTCGCCGAGGCGCTCGCCGATGCGCTCGACAAGATCGACGGCCAGCGCCCGCCGCTGGGCATGCTCGACGTGGCGTTCCACCGCGACGACATCGGCCTGCGACCCGTGCTCCCGAGCGCGGTGACCGAGATCCCCTGCGACCTCACCGATCGCATCGTCGTGCTGGTGGACGACGTGCTGTTCACGGGGCGGACCATCCGGGCCGCACTGGACGCGGTGCACACCTACGGCCGGCCGCGGGCGGTGGAGCTGGCGGTGATGGTGGACCGCGGTCACCGGGAGCTGCCGATCCGGCCCGACTTCGTGGGCAAGAACCTGCCGACCCGCCGCACCGAGACGGTCAACGCCACGCTCGACGGTGTGGATCTGGGCGAGGTGCACAAGGAGGCCCGGTGATGGATCACCTGCTCGGCATCGAGGCCCTGTCCGCCGGCGAGATCGAGCACCTGCTCGACCAGACCGACCGGTTTGCCGAGGTGAACCGGCGGCGGGTGCCCAAGGTGCCGGCGCTGCACGGCCGCACGGTCGCGTCGCTTTTCTACGAGGAGTCGACCCGCACCCGCCTGAGCTTCGAGCAGGCGGCCAAGCGGCTGTCGGCCGACACGCTCAACTTCGCCGTGTCCTCGTCGTCGGTGCGCAAGGGCGAGTCGCTGCGCGACACCGTCGAGACGATCGAGGCGATGGGGGTCGACGGGATCGTGGTGCGCCACAGCTCGGCCGGGGTTCCCGCCCAGATCACCCGGTGGGTCGGCGCCAGCGTGATCAACGCCGGCGATGGCTGGCACGAGCACCCGACGCAGGCCCTGCTCGACTGCTTCACGATCCGTGAGCACCTCGGCGGGGTGGACGGCCTGCGGATCGGGATCGTCGGGGACATCGAACGCAGCCGGGTGGCCCGGAGCGACGTGCTCGCCTTCAGCAGGCTCGGTGCCGACGTGACGTTGGTTGCCCCACCGACGATGCTGCCGGCGAGCCTGGAGGGCTGGCCGGTGCGCGTCACCCACGACCTGGACGCGGTGCTGCCGTCGCTCGACGTGGTCTACCTGCTGCGCGTGCAGCGCGAGCGGATGACCGAGGCGCTGGTGCCGTCGCTGCGGGAGTACACGAGCCGCTTCGGGCTCACCCGGCGCCGGGCCGACCTGCTGAGCGACAAGGCGATCGTGATGCACCCCGGGCCCATGAACCGGGGCGTCGAGATCGCCGCCGACGTGGCGGAGCTGCCTTCTGCCGTGGTCGTCGATCAGGTGCGCAACGGCGTCGCGGTCCGCATGGCCGTGCTGTACGAGCTGCTGGCCCAGCCGTGGGGTGCACCCGACGAGGAGATCGCGCCGCCGCTGGCGGCGGGCGAGGCGACCAGCCGTGCCGGCGGGGCCGGGCCCGGGACGGGCGGGTCGGGGCCCGACGCGGCCTCCGGCGCCGGCGTGGCCGCATCCGTCGACCCCCCCGACGCCTCGCGCACCAACGGGGCCGACACCGGGGCCCCGGCCGCCGACGACGGCGCCGCGATCGGGGCGCAGGGTGAGCCCCACGCGGAGCGTGCCAGGTGAGCGGCGTGCTCGTGATCCGCGGTGGCCGGGTCGTCGACGCCACCGGCGAGCGGGACGCCGATGTCGTGGTCGAGGACGGGCGCATCGCAGCGGTGGTCGACCGCCGTTCGGGCGGCGGGGCCGAGCGGGAGCGCGGCCGGGTCCTCGACGCGGGCGGATGCCTGGTGGCACCGGGCCTGGTCGACCTGCACACGCACCTGCGCGAGCCGGGGAAGGAGGAGGCCGAGACCGTCGAGACGGGGGCGCGGGCGGCCGCGCTCGGCGGCTTCACCTGCGTCGTCGCGATGCCGAACACGGAGCCGCCGATCGACTCGGCGGCGGTGGCCCGCGAGGTGCTCGACCTGGGGCGCGGGGCCTGCTGCGACGTGCGGACCGCGGCCGCGATCACCGTGGGGCGCCGGGGCGAGCGCCTGGCGCCGATGGGGGAGCTCGCCGACCTCGGGGTGCGGATCTTCACCGACGACGGCCACGGCGTGCAGGATGCCCGGCTCATGCGCCGGGCCATGGAGTACGGGAGCGGGATGGGGGTCACCCTCGCCCAGCACTGCGAGGACGACGTTCTCGCCTCCGGTGGCCACATGCACGAGGGCGCCTGGTCGTCGCGCCTCGGGATCCCGGGCACGCCGGCGGAAGCCGAGGAGGTCATGGTCCTGCGCGACGTGGCGCTGGCGCGCCTGACCGGCGCCCGGCTCCACCTCCAGCACCTGTCCACCCGGCGGTCGGTGGAGATGGTGCGGGCGGCGAGGGCCGACGGCCTCCCGGTGACGTGCGAGGTCACGCCCCACCACCTGACGTTGACCGACGAGCGATGCGCCACCTACGACCCGGTGTTCAAGGTGAACCCGCCGCTGCGCACCGCCGACGACGTCGCGGCGCTGCGGGCCGGCCTGGCCGACGGCACGGTCGAGTGCATCGCCACCGACCATGCGCCGCACGCACCCGAGGAGAAGGAGAAGCCGTTCGACCAGGCGCCGCCGGGCATGCTCGGGCTGGAGACCGCCCTGCCGCTCGTCCTGACCGAGCTGGACCTCCCCGTCGCCCAGGCGCTGGCGGCCCTGTCGTGGCGACCGGCGGCGATCCTCGGGGACCCGGACCACGGGGGCCCGGTCGCCGAGGGGCGCCCGGCGAACCTGTGCGTCGTCGACCCCACCGAGCGGTGGGTCGTCCGTCCCGAGGGCCTCGCGAGCCGGAGCCGGAACACCCCGTACGCCGGGATGAGCCTCGCCGGGCGGGTCCGCCACACGCTGCTCCGGGGCGAGCCGGTGGTGGTGGATGCCGAGGCGCAGAGATGAGGCGTGTGGAGAGTCATGCAGTAGCGTGCATGATGATGCAAACGAGGGTGCGATGACCGCCGGGCCGACGGGCGTACGGGAGGGCCTGCTGGTGCTGGCCGACGGCACCACGTTCGAGGGCGAACTGATCGGCGCCGTCCCGGAGGGCGGCGTGGCCACCGGTGAGGTGGTGTTCAACACGGTCCTGTCCGGCTACCAGGAGGTGCTGTCCGATCCGAGCTACGCCGGGCAGATCATCACGTTCACCTACCCCCACATCGGGAACTACGGGGTCAACGACCACGACGACGAGAGCCGGCGACCCTTCTGCCGGGGGGTGGTGGTGCGCGAGCTGTCGCGGCGCCGCTCGAACTGGCGGTCCACCGGCGACCTCGGTGCCTACCTCCGCCGCCACGGTGTCCCCGGCATCGCGGGCGTCGACACGCGGCGGCTCACCCGCCACGTCCGCGAGGCGGGAGCCATGCCCGGGGCCCTCGGCGGCGCCGAGGAGGCCACGCTCAAGGCCGCCGCGGTCGCCGAACCGGGTACCGACGGCCGCGATCTCGTCCTCACGGTCACCTGTGCCGAGCCGTACACGGTCGCGGCCGCCGGCCCCGAGGCCGACCGCCGCATCGTCGCCTACGACTTCGGGATCAAGCGCACGATCCTCCGCCGGCTCCGCCGCATCGGCGAGGTCACCGTGGTCCCGGCCACCACACCGGCGTCGGAGGTGCTGGCCCGCGATCCGGACGGCGTCTTCCTCTCGAACGGCCCCGGCGACCCGGCGGCGCTCGGCTACGCCGTGGACGCGATCCACGACCTGCTCGGCGAGGTGCCGGTCTTCGGCATCTGCCTCGGGCACCAGCTGCTCGGCGCCGCCCTCGGCGGCACCACCCACAAGCTGAGGTTCGGCCACCACGGCGGGAACCACCCGGTGCGCCGCCTGGCGACCGGTCACGTCGAGATCACGAGCCAGAACCACAACTACGCCGTGACCGAGGGCTCGATGGGCCCGGATGTCGAGGTGAGCCACGTCAACCTCAACGACGGGGTGATCGAGGGCATCCGCGCCGGGCGGCTCCGGGCCTTCGGCGTGCAGTACCACCCGGAGGCGGGACCCGGGCCGCACGACGCCGGCTACCTCTTCGACGAGTTCGCCGCGCTGATCCGATCCGGGGGCCGTCCTCCGGCCGAGCCCGGCCGGGAGCGCTGATGCCCGCTCGGACCGACATCGAGTCGATCCTGCTGATCGGGGCCGGGCCGATCGTGATCGGTCAGGCCTGCGAGTTCGACTACTCGGGGACGCAGGCCTGCAAGGTGCTGCGGGCCGAGGGCTACCGGGTGATCCTGGCCAACTCGAACCCGGCCACGATCATGACCGACCCCGACTTCGCCGACGCCACCTACGTCGAGCCGCTGGACGTCGACCACCTGGCCCGCATCATCGAGCGCGAGCGGCCCGACGCCGTGCTGCCCACCCTCGGCGGGCAGACCGCGCTGAACCTGGCGATGGAGCTGGTGGAGCGGGGACTGGTCGACGCCGCGGGGACGCCGGAGCTGATCGGGGCCACGGCCGAGGCGATCGCCACGGCCGAGGACCGGGCCCGGTTCAAGGATGCGATGCAGGAGATCGGGCTCCACGTGCCGGCGTCCGCGATCGCCCACTCGTTGGGCGAGGCGGCCGGGATCGTCGATCGCATCGGCCTGCCGGTCGTGGTGCGGCCCGCGTACATCCTCGGCGGCAAGGGCGCCGGCATCGCCGAGACCCCGGAGGAGTTCCGGCGCATCGCCGAGGCCGGCCTGGCCGCCAGCCCGATCCACGAGATCCTCATCGAGCGGTCGATCGCCGGGTGGAAGGAGTTCGAGCTCGAGGTGATGCGCGACCGCGCCGACAACTGCGTGGTCATCTGCTCGATCGAGAACCTCGACCCGATGGGTGTGCACACGGGCGACTCGATCACGGTGGCGCCGGCGCAGACGCTCACCGACGTGGAGTACCAGGCCATGCGCGACGCGGCGTTCGCCTGCATCCGCCGCGTCGGTGTCGAGACCGGGGGATCGAACGTGCAGTTCGCCCTCGATCCCGCCAACGGCGACATGGTGATCATCGAGATGAACCCCCGGGTCAGCCGTTCCTCCGCGCTGGCCTCCAAGGCGACCGGGTTCCCGATCGCCAAGATCGCCGCCAGGCTGGCCGTCGGCAACACCCTCGACGAGATCCCCAACGACATCACCGGCGAGACCCCCGCCAGCTTCGAGCCCACGATCGACTACGTCGTCACCAAGGTGCCCCGCTGGGCGTTCGAGAAGTTCCCCGGCTCCGCGGGTGTGCTCGGCACCTCGATGCAGTCGGTCGGCGAGGCGATGGCCATCGGCCGCACCTTCCCCGAATCGCTCCAGAAGGCGCTCCGCAGCCTCGAGCAGGGCCGGGCGGGGCTCAACTGCGATGCCGGCGAGGCCGCGCTCGACGCCCTCGATGACGAGGAGCTGCTGCGTCGGGCGGCGGTGGCCACCCCCGACCGGCCGTTCCAGCTCGAGGCCGCGCTGCGCCGCGGCATCACGGTCGACGACCTGGCGGCGCGCACCCGGGTCGATCCGTGGTTCCTCGACCAGATGCTGCGGATCGTCGAGGAGCGGCACCACCTCGGCGCGGCCGGCATCGACGGCGTGGGCCGGCGCGACTGGCGCCGGGCCAAGCAGCTCGGCTTCTCAGACGCCCAGCTCGCGCACCTCTGGGACGTCGAGGAGGCCGAGGTGCGCCGGCGCCGGCTCGGCGCCGGCGTGCGGCCCACGTACAAGACCGTCGACACGTGCGGCGCCGAGTTCGCAGCGCGCACGCCCTACCACTACTCCACCTACGAGGACGAGGACGAGGTGGCGGCCAGCGGCCGGCGGAAGGTGATCATCCTCGGCTCGGGCCCGAACCGCATCGGGCAGGGCATCGAGTTCGACTACTGCTGCGTGCACGCCAGCTTCGCGCTGGCCGAGGCCGGCTACGAGACCGTGATGCTGAACTGCAACCCCGAGACGGTCTCGACCGACTACGACACCTCCGACCGCCTGTACTTCGAGCCACTCACGCTGGAGGACGCGCTCGACGTGATCGACGCCGAGAGCGCGGCGGGCGACCTCGCCGGGGTGATCGTGGCCCTGGGCGGCCAGACGCCGCTGAAGCTCGCTGGCGTCCTCCCGCCCGAGCTCGTGCTCGGCACCGCCCCGTCGTCGATCGACGCGGCCGAGGATCGCGAGCACTGGAACGCGCTGTGCGCCCGCCTCGAGATCCCCCAGCCCGCCGGGGGCACGGCCACCTCCCTGAACGACGCCCTGGCCATCGCCGAGCGGATCGGCTACCCGCTGCTGCTGCGCCCCTCGTACGTCCTCGGCGGGCGGGCGATGGAGATCGTGTACGACGCCGACGGCCTGCGCCGGGCGATGACCGAGCTCGCCGGGTTCGGGTCGCTGGGCCGGGAGGGCGGGCTCAGCGCCTCCCGTCCCGTGCTCGTCGACCGCTTCCTGGAGGACGCCACCGAGGTCGACGTCGACGCCATCCGCGACCGCACCGGCGACGTGGTCATCGGCGGGGTGATGGAGCACGTCGAGGAGGCAGGTGTCCACTCCGGCGACTCCGCCTGCTCGATCCCGCCGCACTCGCTGTCCCACGAGACGGTCGCGGTGATCGAGGACCACACCCGCCGCCTGGCCGACGCCCTCGACGTGCGCGGGCTGCTCAACGTGCAGTACGCGGTCAAGCAGGGACAGGTCTTCGTCATCGAGGCCAACCCCCGGGCCAGCCGCACGGTGCCCTTCGTCGCCAAGGCCACCGGGGTACCGCTGGTCAAGGTGGCGGCCAGGGTGATGGTGGGGGCCACGCTCGACGAGCTGCGGGCCGAGGGGATGCTCCGCCCGCCCGTGGTCGGGGGGCACATCGCGGTCAAGGAGGCGGTGCTGCCGTTCAACCGCTTCCCAGACGTCGACACGGTGCTCGGCCCCGAGATGCGATCGACGGGCGAGGTCATGGGCATCGACCGCACGTTCGGGCTGGCCTTCGGCAAGTCGCAGCTCGCGGCGGGCGAGGAGCTCCCGTACGCCGGCACGGTGTTCCTGTCGCTCGCCGACCGCGACAAGGCCGCCGGGTTGCGGGCGGCCGCCCGCTTCGTCGAGCTGGGCTTCTCGATCGCCGCCACGGCCGGCACCGCCGACCACCTGGAGAAGCACGGGGTGACGGTGGCGCAGCGGGTCGCCAAGGTGGCGGCCGACGAGCCGGACGACCTCGACGGGACCCTGCCGACGGCGCTCGACCTGATCTCCGAGGGCAAGGTGCAGCTGGTGGTCAACAGCCCCCGGGGCCGGGGCGCCCGGGCCGACGGCGCCTACATCCGCCGGGCCGCCAACGTGCACCGGGTGCCGTGCCTCACCACGGCAGCGGCGGCCGTGGCGGCCGCCGAGAGCACGCTCGACCGGACGCGCCACGACGTGCAGGTGCGCACCCTGCAGGAGTACCACGCGGGTCCGCGGACGACCGCCGCCGGGCCCGGCCGGGTGGACCCGTGAGCCCTCGGGTCGTCAGATGAGGACCCCGGTCCGGCGCCGGCGCGGGTCCCCCCGGGCGCCGTGGACCCGGGTGCCGCCCTGGCGTCGGGTGCCCGGCGGCGAGCTGCCTGCGGTCGACATGGCGACGACCATCGGCACGGTCGAGCTGCCCAACCCGGTCATGACGGCTTCGGGCACGTCCGGTCACGGTGCGGAGCTCGCGCCGTACGTCGATCTCGGCGGGCTCGGCGCCGTGGTCGTGAAGTCCCTCCACGCCGACCCGTGGCCGGGCAACCCGCCCCTGCGGGTCCACGAGACCGTCGGGGGGATGATCAACGCCGTGGGACTGCAGGGCCCCGGCGTGCGGGCCTGGCTGGCGCACGACCTCCCGCCCCTGGCCGCCACGGGCGCGCGGGTCGTCGCGTCGATCTGGGGCCGCTCGGTCGACGACTACCGGCGGGCGGCCGAGCTGCTGGCGGCGGCGCCGCCGTCGGTCGTCGCGGTCGAGATCAACCTGTCGTGCCCCAACACCGAGGCCGGCCGGGACCTGTTCGCGCACTCGCCCCAGCACACCGAGCAGGTCGTCGGGGCCACCGCCGCGTGCGGCCGGCCCCGGTGGGCCAAGCTCAGCCCGAACACCGACCGGCTGGTCGAGGTCGCTGCGTCGGCGCATGCGGCGGGCGCGGACGCCCTCACGCTCGTCAACACCGTGATGGCCATGGCGATCGACCCCGACAGCCGGCGGTTCCGGCTGGGCTCGGGCCCCCGGGGCGGGGGCCTCTCGGGCCCGGCCATCCATCCGGTGGCCGTGCGGGCGGTGTTCGACGTGCACCGGGCGCTGCCGGGTGTGCCGATCGTGGGCGTCGGGGGGATCGCGAGCGGGCTCGATGCCGCCGAGATGCTCCTGGCGGGCGCGACGGCCGTGCAGGTGGGCACCGCCACGTTCGCCGATCCGCGGGCGGTGGTGCGGGTGGCCGGCGAGCTGCGCAGCTGGGCCGAGCGCCAGGGCGTCGACCGGGTGACCGAGGTGATCGGCGCCGTCGAGACAACGGAGGTGGTGGACGGATGACGCAGGTTCAGGTCGAGGCGCCCGACGAGGTTCGTCGGCGCCTCGTGCTCGCCCTCGACGTCGACGACGTCGTGGAGGCCGTGCGGCTCGTGCGCGAGCTGCGACCCTGGTTCGGCACGTTCAAGGTGGGGCTCGAGCTGTTCAGCGCTGCCGGACCCGACGCCGTCTCCGCGGTGCGCAACCAGGGGGTCGACGTCTTCCACGACGCGAAGCTGCACGACATACCGACCACCGTGGGGCGGGCGGCGCGGGTGCTGGGCACCCTCGGCGCCAGGTACGTCACCGTGCACGCGGCCGGCGGGCGCGCGATGGTGCGCGCCGCCGTCGAGGGCCTGCGGGAGGGCGCGGCGGCCGTGGACCTGCCCGCCCCCGGGGTGCTCGCCGTGTCGGTGCTGACCAGCACGCCCGAGGCGTCGGATCGGGTCATCCGCCAGCGGGTGGTCGACAGCCTCGAGGCGGGCGCCGCCGGCATCGTGTGCGCCACGCCCGATCTCGGTCTGGTGCGTCAGCTGGCACCGGCCGCGGTGCTCGTGACGCCCGGGATCCGGCCGGAGGGCGCCCCGGCCGACGACCAGGCGCGCGTCGCCACGCCACGCGCCGCCCTGGAGTCGGGTGCCGACCTCGTGGTGGTCGGCCGGCCGATCACCCGTGCCGAGGATCACGTCGCCGCCGCCCGCTCCCTCGTCTCGTCGATTCTTTGACCGAGGGGGGAGGGAGACCCTCCCCCCTGCGGGCTCCCCCCACCTGTGGTCGCCGCCTGCCGGCGGCGTCGCCTTCCCGGTCGCTCGACCGGCCAAGCCGGATCGAGCGACGGCGGGGGGCTCCGGCGGGAGCCTCTGCCCCCCGCACCCCCCGCCGGTTCGACGCGCGGCACGTGCCGACAGGTTCAGGCTTCGCGTACCCACGGGGAGCTGACCCGGTGCCGCGGGCGGTGGGGGTGGCATGGTGCGCGACCAGGGTGGCAGGGCGCGCTAGGGTG
>JBKHJZ010000124.1:0-9794 GCA_046537875.1 Acidimicrobiia bacterium
TCGACGAGGCCCCCGGGCGCGCCCTCGGCTACCGCGTCGTCACCTGGACCGGCCCGGCGCCCGATGCGTGGGTGGAGCACCTGTGCCGGGCGCTCGATGCGATGACCGACGCCCCGCTCGACGACCTCGACTGGACCATCCCGCCCTTGACCGTCGACCGACTGACCGGCCGCGAGGCGGCCTGGGTCCGCCGGGGCTTCGACATCGCCACGGCGCTGGCGCTCGCCCCCGGCGGCGAGGCGGCCGGCGCCACCCAGCTGCTCGTCTCCCGCCACCGGCCGGCGCTCGGCCACCAGTCCGACACCGGCGTGGTCGCCCAGCATCGTGGCCACGGCCTCGGGCGCTGGCTGAAGGCGGCGAACCTCCGCCAGGTCCTCGAGCGCCAGCCGGCACTGGCGGTCGTGGACACCGACAACGCCGAGTCCAACCCCTACATGCTGGCGATCAACGTCGACATGGGGTACCGGCCGTACCGGACGCTCTCGATCCACCAGGCACCGATGTCCACCGCGCTCAGAGCGCTCGATCTGCACCCCTGACCGGCCTCACCGCGGACGCGCACCGCCGGCCGGCGCCCGGGCCCGAGAAGACGGGCCCGGGGCGAACCCTGCTCACGCGGCGATGTCGCCGGGTGCCTCAGCGGGGGACGGGGCGGCCTCACGCTCGAGCGCCAGGTCGAGCACCTTGGCCACGTCGTCCACCGGATGGAACGTCATCTCGGCGCGCACCCCCTCGGGCACGTCGTCGAGGTCGGGCTCGTTGCGCAGCGGCAGGATCACCTCGCGCAGCCCGGCCCGGTGCGCGGCCAGCACCTTCTGCTTGATGCCGCCGATGGGCAGCACCCGCCCCTGGAGCGTGGTCTCGCCGGTCATCGCCACCGACGAGCGCACCAGCCGGCCGGTGAGCAGGCTCACCAGCGCGGTGGTCATGGTGATGCCGGCCGACGGCCCGTCCTTGGGCACCGCCCCCGCGGGGAAGTGCACGTGGAAGCGGTGACCCTCGAAGGCGTCGGGATCGATGCCGAGCCGGTCGGCCCGGGACCGCACGTAGGAGAGCGCGATCTGCGCCGACTCCTTCATGACGTCGCCGAGCTGGCCGGTGACGGTGAGGCCGGTCTCGCCGGCCATCGACGTGGCCTCGACGAAGAGCACGTCGCCGCCCACGCTGGTGACCGCCAGGCCGGTGGCCACGCCGGGCACCACGGTGCGGTCGGCGGCCTCGTCGTAGAACCGGCGCCGGCCCAGGTGCTGGCGCAGGTCGCCTGCGTCGACGGTGATCGGCGTCTCGGCGCCGCTCGCCACCTTGGTGGCCACCTTGCGTAGCACCTTGCCGAGCTCGCGCTCGAGGTTCCGGACGCCCGCCTCGCGGGTGTAGCCGTCCACGATCTCGGCCAGCGCCGCATCGGTGACGGTGACCTCGCCCTCGCGCAGCCCGTTGCGGGCCAGCTGGCGGGCGAACAGGTGGTCGCGCGCGATCGCCACCTTCTCGGCCTCGGTGTAGCCGTCGAGGCGGATGACCTCCATCCGGTCGAGCAGCGGACCGGGGACCTGCTCCAGCATGTTGGCCGTGGCCAGGAACAGGACGTCGGACAGGTCGAGGTCCACCTCGAGGTAGTGGTCACGGAAGGTGTGGTTCTGCGCGGGGTCGAGCACCTCGAGCAGGGCGGACGACGGGTCGCCCCGCCAGTCGGCGCCCAGCTTGTCGACCTCGTCGAGCAGCACGACCGGGTTCATCGTGCCGGCCTCCTGCAGCGCGCGGACGATGCGCCCCGCCTGGGCGCCCACGTAGGTGCGGCGGTGGCCGCGGATCTCGGCCTCGTCGCGCACGCCACCGAGCGCCACCCGGGTGAACCGGCGGCCCAGGGCGCGCGCCACCGAGGCGCCGAGCGAGGTCTTGCCGACGCCCGGGGGACCGGCCAGCGCCAGGATGGTGCCGGGCTTGCGGCCGCTCGCGTCGACACCGGTGACGTCGCTGGGTGCCGGCGCCGGCACGTCGCGCTCGCCGCCGGAGCTCTCCTCGTCGGGCGAGGGCCCGGCCTCCGCGTCGGCGGGCTCCGTGTCGGCAGCCTCCGCATCGGCGGCCTCCGCCGCGGCGGCACGCTCGGCGCGCAGCTTGCGCACGGCGAGCAGCTCGATGATCCGGTCCTTCACCTCCTCGAGGCCGGTGTGGTCCTCGTCGAGGATCCGGCGGGCGTGGTCGATGTCGGTGTTGTCGTGCGTGCGCTCGGACCAGGGCACCTCGAACACGGTGTCGAGCCAGTTCCGGATCCAGCCGTGCTCGGTGCTCTGCTCGGGCGTGCGCTCGAGGCGGTCGACCTCGCGAGCGATCGCCTTGGCGGTGGTGTCGCCGATCGCGCCGCCGTCGACCAGCGCGGCGAGCTTGGTGCGGTACTCGGCGACGAGGTCCTCCTCGCCGTCCTCGCCCAGCTCCTTGCGGATGGCGTCCATCTGCTGGCGCAGCAGGAACTCGCGCTGACGGCTCTCGAGGCCTTCGGTGACATCCTGACGGATCTTGTCGGCGAGCTCGTGCTCGGCCAGGGCGTCCTTCACCCAGCCGAGGACCAGGCGCAGCCGCCGCTCGAGGTCGATGGTCTCGAGCAGCTCGACCTTGCGCTCGGGGGCCAGGTCGGGCCACCAGCCCACCAGGTCGGCCAGCGTGCCCGGGTCGTCGGCGCCGCGGAGCACCTCGGTGAGCCGGCGGCCGCCGATGTTGTCGAACAGGGCGCGCAGGGCCGCCCGCAGCTCGCTCGCCAGCTCGGCGATGCGCTCGCGGGCCTGGTCGTCTGCGGGTTCGTCGTCGAGCGGGGTGGCGTGCACCCAGAGGGCCGCGGTCTGGCCGACCACGCCCGCGCCCACCTCGGCGCGCTCGGTGGCCCGGATCAGCAGCGCAGGCGTGCCGCTGGGCAGGTTGCCCCGATTCTCGACGCGGGCGATCGTGCCGACGCGGGCGTAGCGCCCGTCGGGCCGGCGGGGGACGAGCAGCAGGGTGTCGTCCGCCTGCGCCGCGGCCTCTGCCGCCGTGCGCGCCTCGTCGGTCTCGAGGGCGAGGGTCACGACCATGTGCGGCAGGACCACGTCGTTGGTCAGCGGCAGGATCGGCAGTGTGAGGGTGTCGAGATCGGCCATGTGGAGGTGAGCTCCTCCCGTGGAAGCGATGCGCCCGGCGAAATGTCGAGCAGAGGGGTCAACGTTGCGGTTGCGACGCGCATTCCCCAGCAAGGAAACCTGAGCGGGACGCACTCAATCTATCCGCGCGGCCGCCGAGAGCCACCCGACCTGGGCACGCGGCGACCAGCACCTGTACCGTCGCGTCGGTGTTCTCCCAGGGACCGCTCCCCACCGGCGTGCTCGCCCAGGTCGAGGACGCCTGCGGCGATGACCCGAGCCCGTTCTGCGAGTGGGTGTACGACGTCAGCGGCGGCAACGAGCTGACGGCCCGGGCGTTCGACATCCTCCTCGGCAAGCCGGCGATCATCCTGTTCATCGTCGTGGTCGCCTGGCTGGCCAACCGGCTGGTGCGTCGGGGAATCCGGCGGCTCACCGACCGGATCGCCAGCCCCGAGTCGACGGAGCGGCTGACGAAGCTCAAGCGCCGGGCGCCGGCGGCGCTGGTGGACACGGGGTCGTTCTCGCTGCGCTCGACGGCTCGGGCACAGACGCTGGGGCTGGTGCTGCGCTCGATCGCCAGCACGGTCATCTGGGGGATCGCCGCGGTGATGATCCTCGGCGAGCTGGGGGTGGCGCTGGGTCCGCTGATCGCCGGTGCCGGAGTGGCGGGCGTGGCGCTGGGCTTCGGCGCCCAGAGCCTGGTGAAGGACTTCCTGACCGGCATCTTCATGCTGGTCGAGGACCAGTACGGCGTGGGCGACATCATCGACGCCGGTGAGGCGATCGGCACGGTCGAGGCCATCACCCTCCGGACCACCCGCGTGCGTGACCTGGACGGGACCGTCTGGCACATCCCCAACGGCACGATCGCCCGGGTCGGCAACATGTCGCAGCAGTGGGCGCGTGCCCTGCTCGACGTGAGCGTGGCCTACGGCACCGACATCGGGCACGCGCAGGAGGTGATCCAGTCGGAAGCCGACGGGCTCCGACGGGACCCGACCTGGCGGGGAAAGGTCATCGAGGAGCCCGAGGTCTGGGGCGTGGACCAGCTGGGCGCCGACGGCATCGTCATCCGCCTGGTGGTGAAGACCCGGCCCGCCGAGCAGTGGGCGGTGAGCCGGGAACTTCGCCGGCGGTTGGCCGATGCCTTCGAGCGTGAGGGCATCGAGATCCCGTTCCCGCAGCGGGCCATCTGGGTCCGCCGGGAGGCGGGGTCGTCCCGTGAGGTCGACCCGTTCGACGAGGCCGCCGACGGGTCAGAGGAGATGGGCGGCCCGGAGGCGGCCGCAGGGGAGCCGGCCACCAGCTGACGCGCCGCCGTGCCCGGCCCCCTGGCTCAGGGGATCGTCAGGCCGAGCCGTCGGGGGCGAGGTCGACGGCGACCGAGAGCTCGTCGCCGGGTGCGGTCGCCAGGTCGGTGATGCGCCCGGCGGCCCGGACGTCGTCGGCGGTGAGCGCGAGCAACGACAGCCGCGCGGGGGTGTCGGTGACCGTGGCCCGGGTGACCTCGGTGCGCATCGACCGCTTCGCCTCGCTCTTGGCCTTGCGGACCTCGCCCAGCACCGCGGCGGCCATGCCGAGCACCGACGGGTCGGCCACCGGCTCGCGGTCGACACCTGCCGCCGTCCGCAGCCGGGTCGCGTCGGGCCAGGACGACCGGTGGATCGACCCCTCCTGCCACCACGACCACACCTCCTCGGTGACGAAGGGGAGGAAGGGTGCGAACAGCTTGAGGAGGGTCTGGAGGGCCAGGCCCAGGGCGGTGCGGGCGGACGCCTGGCCGGCTGCGCCGGCCGAGCCGTAGGCCCGGTTCTTCACGAGCTCCAGGTAGTCGTCGCAGAACTGCCAGAAGAACGACTCGGTGCGCTCCAGCGCCCGTGAGTAGTCGTAGCGGTCGAAGGCCCGGGTGACCTCGTCCACCAGGTCGGCGAGCGCGGCGAGCATCGACCGGTCGAGCGGGTCGGACACGTCACCGAAGACCGTCGACTCGAGGCCGAGCGCGAACTTCGACGCGTTGAGCAGCTTGATCGACAGGCGCCGGCCGATCTTCATCTGCCCCTGGTCGAGGGCGAGGTCGAGGCCGAGACGCCCGCCGCCCGCCCAGTACCGGATCGCGTCGGCGCCGTAGCGCTCGATGAGCGCGACCGGCTGCACGGGCGCGTTGCCCGCCGACTTCGACAGCTTCCGGCGCTCGGGGTCGAACACGAACCCGGAGATCGCCGCGTTGCCCCACGGCAGCGTGTCGTGCTCGTAGTGGCTCCGGATCACCGTGTAGAAGAGCCAGGTCCGGATGATGTCGTGGGCCTGCGGGCGCAGGTCCATCGGGAAGGTGCGGGAGAACAGGTCGGGGTCGTCCACCCAGCCCGAGACGATCTGGGGGCTGAGCGACGACGTCGCCCAGGTGTCCATCACGTCGGGATCGGCCGTGAACCCGCCCGGCCGGTCGCGCTGGTCCTCGGTGTAGCCGGGGGGCACGTCGGTGGACGGATCGACCGGGAGCGACTCCTCCTCGGCGAGGATGGGCGCGAGGAGGTCGGCGTTGCCCTCGGCGTCGACGGGGTACCAGGCGGGGAACGGCACGCCGAAGAACCGCTGGCGGCTCACGTTCCAGTCGCCCTGCAGGCCGTTGATCCAGTTCTCGTAGCGGACCCGCATGAAGTCGGGCCACCAGTGCAGCTCCTTGCCCCGGGCCAGCATCGCGTCCTTGTCCGGGTAGCGGATGAACCACTGGTCCGAGGTGACGATCTCGAGCGGGCGGGTGCCGTTCTCCCAGAACTTCACCGGGTGGGTGATCGGGCGGGGCTCGCCCTCCAGCGCGCCGGCCCCGTCGAGCAGCTCGACGATGCGCTCGCGCGCCGTCTCCACCGTCTGCCCGGCGAGCTGGTCGTACGCCGACTGGGCCGCGGCGGGATCGGCCGACCCCCAGCCGGGATCGCCCCAGGTGACCGGGCGCAGGCGCCCGTCGCGCCCGACGATCGTGCGGATGTCGAGGTCGAGCTCGCGCCACCAGGTGACGTCGGTGGTGTCGCCGAAGGTGCAGATCATGGCTGCGCCGGTGCCCTTGGTGGGATCGGCCAGCTCGTGCGCCACGATCGGCACCTCGGCCCGGAACAGGGGGGTGGTGGCCGTGGCGCCGAACAGCGGCTGGTACCGCTCGTCGTCGGGGTGCGCGACCACCGCGACGCAGGCCGGCAGCAGTTCTGGCCTTGTCGTGTCGATCATCAGCGGCTCGCCGCCCGGGCCCTCGAAGCGCAGCAGGTGGTAGGCGCCGGGGACCTCGCGATCCTCCAGCTCGGCCTGGGCCACCGCGGTGCCGAACTCGACGTCCCACAGGGTGGGGGCGCCGGAGCGGTAGGCGAGGTCGCGGCGCACCAGCCGCAGGAAGCCCCGCTGGCTGGACGTGATCGACTCGGGGCCGATCGTGCGGTAGCTGTGCTCCCAGTCGACCGACAGGCCGATGGTCGACCACAGCTCGAAGTAGCTCTCCTCGAGCTGCTCGACCACCTGACCGCAGAGCTCCACGAAGTTCGGCCGGCTGATCGCCACGGGGTGACGCGGATCGGGCCGGGCCGGCGGGGTGAAGTCGGGGTCGTAGGGCAGGCTGGGGTCACACCGGGTGCCGGTGAGGAGCTGGACGCGGCGTTCGACGTTCAGGCCGTTGTCGTCCCAGCCCATCGGGTAATACGTCTCCTTGCCCCGCATGCGGTGGTAGCGGGCCAGGAAGTCGGTCTGGGTGTACGAGCAGACGTGGCCGATGTGCAGCGCACCCGACACGGTGGGGGGCGGGGTGTCGATCGAGTACACCTCGTCCCTCGGCCTGGTGCGGTCGAAGCGGTAGGTGCCCTCGGCCTCCCAGCGGGCACGCCACTTGGCTTCGAGGCCCTCCAGGCTGGGCTTCTGCGGGATGCTGGTCACCCGGTGCAGGCTAGTTGCGGACCACGGTGTCCCGGAAAGGCGATGTGGGCCGTGCCAGGGGGTTGACCTGCGCAGACGTGCGCGGCGGCCCAGGTGGTCGTGACGGCAGTCACGTCACACGGGGGTTAAACGCCCTCGCCGGCGGGTAGCGGTGTGTCTGGCTCGTGGCTCCCGACGACCGTGCTGGAGGTGTCCGCACATGCACGCGCCCGGGGATGCTCCACTCGAGGTCGTCCATGGACGGCGCCGCTAGGGCCCATCCGCCCAGACTCGAAGACGTCGAGGATCGTCTCGCCTGGATCTTCGGGTCGTCGCGCAGCGGCAGCACCTGGCTGCTGCGGATGCTCGGCGACCTGCCGGGGGTGGCGCCCATCGACGACCCCCACCTCGGCCACCACCTGGGTGTGTGGCGCCCGATCTCCCTCGGGTGGGCGACGGCGGAGCACCCGCCCGAGCTCACCACCCTCGACCGGGTGAAACACGACAAGGCGAGCTACTTCTTCTCCGACCGCTACCGCGACGCGTGGGAGCCGGGGCTCCGCCGCCTGATCGTCGAGCGGTTCGCCGCCGAGGCCGCCGACCTGTGCCCGGAGGGCGAGCCGGTGGTGGTGGTCAAGGAGCCGGGCTCGCACGTCGCCGACCACCTGATCCGCCTGTTCCCGTCCTCCCGGCTGGTGTTCCTGCTGCGGGACGGGCGGGACGTGGTGGATTCGTGGCTCGCGGCGTACCGCTCCGGGTCGTGGGCGCTGGACGAGGGCGCGTTTCCCGTGACCGACCAGGGGCGCGAGGCGCTGGTCCGCTGGCAGTCGGCCGTGTGGGCGTTCCGCACCGACGTGGTGTCGCGGGTGTACGACGCCCACCCGCCCGAGCGGCGGGTGCTGGTGCGCTACGAGGACCTCGTCGACGACCCGGTGCGCGAGCTCGCCCGGATCACCGAGGTGGTGCCCGTCGGCGTGTCTCCGGCCGACCTCGTGCGGGTGGCCGACGCACACGCCTACGAGCGCGTGCCGGCGTCGCAGAAGGGCCACGCGAAGGAGATCCGCTCGGCCCGCCCGGGCGGCTGGCGCCACAACCTGTCGCGTCGCGAGCACGACGTGATGCACGAGGTGATGGGGGTCCAGCTCGTCCGCCACGGCTACGCGCTCCCCGAGCCCGCCGGGGCGGGCTGAGCGGGGCCGGTCGGCCACGGCGACGCGCGTGCTTGCCCGCCGGAGGGCCGACCGGCGCCAGGCCGCAGAACAGGTTCCCGGCGGCGGTACCGGCGCCGGTACCCTGCGCGTCATGCTGCGCCTGTTCGACACCGCGAAGGGCGACGTGGTGCCCTTCGAGCCACGCGAGCCCGGCAAGGTGTCGATGTACGTCTGCGGCCCCACGGTGTACGGGCCGCCGCACCTCGGACACGGTCGGTTCGCCCTCGTGTTCGACGTGCTGCGCCGCTACCTGATGTGGCGGGGCGACGAGGTCACGTACGTCTCCAACATCACCGACATCGACGACAGGATCATCGAGCGGGCGCAGCGGGAGCAGCGCGACTGGCACGGCATCGCCGAGCGGTGCGAGACCGTCTGGTACCGGGCGATGGACGCGCTCGGGGTGCTGCGGCCCGACCACGACCCCCACGCCACCGCGTACGTGAAGCAGATGGTCGATCTCATCGGCCGCCTGATGGCGCGGGGGGCGGCCTACGAGACCAGCGACGGTGTGTACTTCCAGGCCGAGCGGGTGGACGACTACGGCCTGCTCGCCCGCCAGCCGCTCGACACGCTCAAGGCCGGCGCCCGGGTGGAGGCCACCGGGGAGAAGCGCTCGCCCGTGGACTTCGTGCTGTGGAAGAAGGCGAAGCCCGGGGAGCCCACGTGGCCGTCCCCGTGGGGCGAGGGCCGGCCCGGGTGGCACACCGAGTGCGTGGTCATGTCGCTCGACCTGCTGGACGAGGGGTTCGACATCCACGGCGGCGGGCAGGACCTGGCGTTCCCGCACCACGAGAACGAGCGCGCCCAGGCGGTGGCCGACGGCAAGCGCTTCGCGCGGACATGGGTGCACAACGGGTTCGTCGAGGTCGAGGGCACGAAGATGTCGAAGTCGCTCGGCAACGTGACCAACCTGCTCGACCTGGTCGAGGCCTACGACCCCCGGGCGTACCGCCTGCTGGTGCTGCGCTCGCACTACCGCTCGCCGATGGACGTGACCGACGACAGCCTGCGCGACGCCGAGGCGGCGCTCGACCGTCTCGACGCCTTCGCCCGCCGGGTCGCCGGGACGTCCGCATGGTCGGTGGGCGAGGGTGCGCCGGCGCCGGACGCCGAGTCGATGGACCGGTTCCGCGACGCCATGGACGACGACCTCCAGACGCCGGCGGCGACCGGCCTGCTGTTCGACCTGGTGCGCCGGGCCAACGCCGCGCTCGACGCCGGCGACGAGGCCGCGGCGGGGCCGCTGGTCGCCGCCGTGCGCGAGATCAGCGGCGCGCTCGGCCTGGCGGTCCGCGGCGAGGCCGCGGAGGTGCCCGCCGAGCTGGTCGACCTGGCCCGCCAGCGCGACGAGGCGCGTGCCGCCAGGGACTGGCCGACCGCCGACGCGCTGCGCGACCGGATCCAGGCCGCCGGCTACGTCGTGGAGGACACCCCCGGCGGCACCGTCGTGCGCCCGGCCTGACCCCGGGCGCTCAGCGATCGGCGTGGGGTGGCGTGCCGGGTTCCTGGCCCGGCTCGACCACCACGAACTGGCCCATCATGCCGTCGTCCTCGTGGGCGAGCACGTGGCAGTGGAACA
>JBKHJZ010000125.1:0-9695 GCA_046537875.1 Acidimicrobiia bacterium
CTGGGGTCACTTCCTGCCCTCGCTCGCCGCCGCCAGCGGCGGCGACCAGCCGACCGGAAAGTGACCAGCCGATCTGAGAGTGACCAGCCGATCCGAGAGTGACCAGCCGATCCGAAAGGACCCTCGCACCGTGCAGATGCCCAAGCCCACCGACGCCGACCGCGAGCGCTTCCTGCGTCTCGTGCCCGACGCGCCCGGTGTGGAGACCAAGCCCATGTTCGGCAACCTCGGGGCGTTCGTGAACGGGAACATGTTCATGGGCCTCTTCGGAGCTCAGATCGGCGTCAAACTCCCCGATGGACCCCGTGAACGGCTGCGCCGCCAGCCGGGTGCCGGACCGTTCGGGCCCGCCGAGCGGCCGATGGGCGGCTACGTCACCCTCCCGGGAAGCTGGACCCCGCGCAGGGCCGCACCGTGGATCGACCAGGCGCTGGCCGCCGCGGCCGCGCTGCCGCCCAAGGCCTCCAAGAAGAAGCCGACGAGGTCCAAGCCATGACCGTCGGCATCCTCACCGAGATCGACATCGACCGGTTCCGACCTGTGAAGAGCGGCCGATCCGCGCGCGCGACCAGCACGGCGTGCGTGCCGGCGGTCTGGCACGCCGGCGTCGGACACCGTCAGGCGAGCTAGTCCCGCTCGACCCGTCGTCGTCCTCGCTCGGGAGTCCACGACTCGACGACGAGCTTGCTGCCCTCGGCGTTGAGTCCCGTGATGACGACCTCAATGATGTCGGCGACGAACATCTCCCCGTCGGGTTCGCCGCTCGCCTCGTCGGTGCTCACCGGGCCGGCGGGGACGGCGCGTCCGGCGATCTTCGCCTCGCCCGGCCAGTCGGTCTCCTTCCCCTCCTCGGGATGGAAGGTCGGGCCGTGCAGGGCGAAGCGGGGGTCGCGATGGAGGTCCGCCCCCTTGCGTGCGCCGGTCATCGAACCGAAGCGGAGATCGCCGTCCGCGAACTCGCACTCGATGCCCGAGATGCGTGGCGAGCCGTCGGCGCGGAGCGTCGCGAGCGTCTTGTGGCGACCCGCGTCGAACAGCCGCCGCACCCGCCCGGCGAACTCCGGCTCCGCCTGCTCGATCGCCCTCCACGCCGGCACGACCGGGCAGCGTATCCGCCCCGAGGGTTGACACGTTGGTACCAATGCCACGACGGCGACGTCCCCTCGCCGAACCCTCGACCCGGTGCTCACGCCACCGGCCCGTGACGGCAAAGGGAGCTCGGCTCTCGGGACGCCGGTCACGCATGTGCCCTTTCCGGCGGGATCACGATGGACGCGCAGGGGACGATCTGGACGTCCAGCGGTCCCATGGCGAACGACGGCGTGCGCATCCTCGAGGGAGGCGAGATCAGCCACCGGATCGAGCTCGACCGGAGCTGCTTCGCCTGCATGCTCGGCGGCCCGGACCGTCGGATGCTGTTCATGCTGACCGCCGAGTGGGCTGGCACCGAGAACGTCGCGCAGCAGGTCGACCGCCGCACCGGGCGGGTCTACGTCGCCGACGTCGAGGTGCCCGGCGCCGGCTGGCCGTAGTCCCGGCTCGGGCACGACGACCCGCGGCCCAACGTGCCCGCCCGACCGTGACACCGGGGACATCGCCGGTGGTGTGGTCGGGCGGGGCGCCCGGCCCGGAGACCCGCAGAGCACCTCGTCAGAGCGTCCTGGCCAGCGCCACGAGCTGGTCGAGGGCGGCGCCCCACCCCTCGTGGAAGCCCATCTTCTCGTGCTTCACCCTGCCCTCGGGGTCGCGGTGCACGGCCGTGGCCGTGTACCGGGTGCCCGCGGCGGTGGGTTCCATGGTGACGATGGCGGTGAAGGGCAGGTCGTCCTGGTCGATGGGTCGGTACCCGGGCCCCATGGCGCTGGTGAACACCAGGCGCCGGCGCTCGACGATCTCGAGGTAGCAGCCGATGTTCTCGAACTCCTCGCCCTCGGGGCCACGCATCACCGTCCGGAACAACCCGCCCGGACGTAGGTCGATCTCGCACTCCGGCGCCGTCCAGGGCCTCGGGGTGAACCACTCCTTGACGTGCTCGGGCTTGGTCCAGGCCTCCCAGACGAGCTCGACGGGCACGTCGATCTCGCGCTCGAGGACCAGGTCGAGCTCGGGATCGAATCGGTACGTGGGGGGTGCGGTGGTGGTGGTCATCGGGATCTCTCCTGGTGCAGTCGGGTGAGATAGGTGTCGAGTTGGTCGAGGCGGCGCTCCCAGACGCGTCGCTGGTCGGCCAGCCAGCCTTCGGCCGCCGCCAGCGGCTCGGTGGTCAGGTCGTAGATGCGTACCCGGCCGACCTTCCGGGACGTCACGAGGCCCGTGGTCGCGAGCACGTCGAGGTGCTGGGTGAACGAGGGCAACGCCATGTCGAACGGTCGAGCGAGGTCGCTGGTCGACGCCGGCCCTGCGCCCAGCTGCTCGACCACCGACCGGCGGGTCGGGTCGGCGAGGGCTCGGAACACCTGGCTGAGCTCGGGGTCGGCGACCGGCATGTGGGCACCTTCGCGCAGGCCAACAGTTAGGTCAATACCTAAGTATCTACCGACGAGCGAGCCTGGCACCCAGGTCGCGTCGCGCCACGAGCTCGACGGATGGCTGGTGGCGCCCGCGGGCAGTTGCCGTCACCGCCGGCGGTGCCGGACGGCGATCACCCCCGTCCGCCGCCGGCTGCCGTCAACGTCGGCGGTGCCGGACGGCGACCGCCCCGCCCGCCGCCACGATCACCCCACCGACGATCACGCCCACGATCAGCGCCCAGCCGCCCGCCCCCGCCGCACCGCCGTCGCCGTCCCCGTCGCCGGCGGCTGTCCCGGAGGCGCCAGGGCCGGCGGCAGCGCGGAGCCTGCCGAGCACGCCGTCACAGTCGGTGGGCGTGTCGGCGAGCTGCTCAGGGGGCCACGCCTCGAGCGCCGCCAGGTAGAAGAGCACCTGCTCCCACGCATGGGGCTGGCTCACCACGCTGATGATCTCGCCGTCGTGGCGTTGCCAGGCCTCGCCCATGACGTGCGTGTCGGGCGTGGCGTGCTGCGTCGCGACCCACACGAGGCCGTCGCGCACCCAGGCGAGCCTCGCCGGATCGTCGCGCCAGGCCTTCGCGAGGGCCAGCAGGCCCTTGGTCTCGTACTGGCCGCGCTCCTTCACCCCCGCCTCGGGCTCGGCGAACGTCTCGTCGAGCCGGCTGCGGATCGCCTCGAGGTGCTGCGCCATGCGCGGGTCGTCGAAGTCACGGAAGCACACCGGCCAGGCGAGCGGTGCCGACCCACCGCCCCACCGGTCGCCCTGCCACAGCTCGGTGTCGATCGCGGCATCCAGCTCGTCCCGCCGGGCGCTCCAGCGCGCCGCGTCGTCGGCCTCGCCCAGCACCTCGGCGGCGCGGGCGGCGGCGTCGAGGCCCAGCCACACCGTGCCGGCCCCGACGATGGTCTGCGTCCGCTCGAAGTTGTCGTCCTCGTGGGCGACGCACTGGAGGCCGTTCGCATCGTCGCGGCAGTCGGTGAGGAAGTCGGCCGCCGCCCGGATCGTGGGGTAGCGGGCGCGCAGCTCGTCGACGTCGCCGGTGGCCCGGTGGTGCTGCCAGAGGTTCCACAGCGTGTAGCCGGTCTCGTCGATCTCCCAGGGGATCGGTCCGCCCACCACGCCGTCGGCGTAGTAGTTCATGCCCCAGTTGCCGTCGGGGACCCCCAGCTCGGTGAGGGTGGGGTCGGGATCGCGGGCGGTCTGCTGCGCGTCGGCGTAGAAGTCGTGGTGCCTCGTGACCCGGTCGTGCAGCCCCAGGACGTCGAGCGTGTAGTCGAAGAAGGCGCCGTCCCGGGGCCAGTCCTCGCCGTAGGGGCTCTGGGTCGCGATCGAGGCGACGATCGCCCCGGACTCCCGGTCGGTGTCGGTCACCAGCGTGATCAGCGCCCGGCGGGACAGCGCGGCGACCGCCGGGTGGTCGCTGTCGGGAAGCGGTGCGCGACCCAACAGGTCTTCGAGCCACGCCCGCTTCGACGTGGCGATGTGGTCGAAGCCCCGCTCACGGGCGGACGCCAGCAGGTCGCCTGCGCCGTCCTCGTCGGCGGCCGCCGCCAGGTACAGCGTGGCCGTCGCCGGGCCGCCGGAGAGGTCGAGATCGGTGGCGAGCACGCTGGTCGTGTGGCCCTCGACCCGCCGCCGTGCCGAGAGGTCGCCGTCCCGGGCGTCGTCGTAGGCGCTCGGCGGCCCACCTCCGGCCTGGCTGTCACCGCCGACCGTGTGCCCGGCGGTCGGGACGTCGAACCCGGCGGCGATCGCCGCCGACGACGGCTCGCCCGTCGACTCGTCGGTGCCCGCCCGCGTGTGGATCACCGCGTCGAGCTCGGCATCGAACCGGGCGGTGTCGGTGTTCTGCACCTCGAAGCACCAGTCCTGCACGGGCAGCGTCGGCTTCTTCGACACGACCAGCGAGAGGTTCTCGAACGACAGCAGCCGGGCGGCGCGCACCGGCGAGCCGTCGTCGCGCTCGACCCGCACCCGTCGGGCCAGGATGTCGTCCGGATGCGCCGTGACGTCGTCGACGGTCACGGTGAGCCCGAGCTCGTCGCTGCGGTGCGACGTGGTCACGGCGTCCGTCCACCCCTCGGCGTGCGCCTGGTCGATGTCCCACTCGCGCAGCCAGGTGGTCCGTCGGCTCCCGTCGGCGAGGTCCACGTCCAGCCCCAGGAACATCCCCTCGTCGTCGGCGACACCGAGGTCGGGCACGTCGCGGCCGTCGGTGGTGTAGCGCACGTGGTCGTAGAACGAGGGCGACGGCCAGCGCAGCACCGTGACCGTGCCCTCGTCGTTGAGCGCGACGGACAGGCCACCGTTGGCGGTCTGCGCGTTGACGTCGGTGGCCCCGTAGATCTCCGGAGGGGCTTCGCCGATGCACTCGCCGAGCGACGGCTCCTCCGGCTCGCCCTGCCCCGGCGCTGCGGGCAGCAGGCCGATCACCAGCCCAGCGGTGAGGCCGAGCGCTCCCGTGCACCCCCGGAGCCGGCCGCATGTGATCTGCATCGCGGTGACGTTACGGGGCCGAGCGGTGGCAAGGTTGCGCATCGGCGCGGGGGAGGCGAGCAGGCGATGTTCAGCGACGGTGACCAGATCCGCAACCTGCTCGGCACCTACTGCGAGCTGATCGACCTCGCCGACTACGACGGTGTCGGAGCCCTGTTCGGCGACGACGGGGTGATCGCCACCGAGGACGGCACCGAGCTGGCCCGGGGCGCGCCCGCGATCGCCGAGCACTTCCGCAGCCTGATCCGGCTGCACGACGGCGCCCAGCGGACCAAGCACCTGGTCGCGAACACGGTGCTCGCGCAGGACGGCGACAGCGACATCACCGCGCGGTCGTCCTACGTCGTGCTCCAGGCCACGGCGGAGCTGCCCCTGCAGCCGATCATCGCCGGCCGCTATCTCGACCGCTTCCGTCGCGACGGCGGCACCGGGGGTTGGCGCTGGGTCGAGCGGCGCTACATCGCCGATCTCGTCGGCCACCTGAGCCAGCACCTCGGGCGCGGCCTGTAGCGCCGAACCGTCATGTCCATCGAGCTCAACCACACCATCGTCGTGTCGAACGACGCCGAGGTGTCCGGCCGGGGGGGCGGCGAAGAAGCGGGCCGGAGAGGGCACGACCGCCCCCCGCCTGCCACCGGCCTCGAGGCACTCCGACCCGGGTGATCCCCCAGCCCACCTTCTGTCTGCTGGGTGTAGCCTCGACGGTGGCACGACATCGTGCCCCACGTGCCGGCCAGCCCCTGGTTGGCCCGGGAGCGGTACTCCGGACCCTGGTAGCGCTTCATCCGCAGCGCCTGATCCAGGAGATCCCCATGGGTTCCGTGCAGTCCGCTTCCATCAGGTCGTCGTCGATCACCCGCCCCCGGCGGCGCGCCGCGGTGTCCGCCAACGGCGACGCCGATCGCACGGTCGTCCGGCTCCGCGGCGAGTACGACCTCGCGACGAGAGCCGCGCTGCAGGACACCCTGGACCGGGCGATCGCACACGGCGACGGCGACCTCGTGGTCGACCTGAGCAAGGTGCGGTTCATGGACGCGGGGTCGGTCGGGATCATCCTCCAGGCCCGCGATGCGCTCCGGGCGCGATCGTGCTCGTTGACCGTGCGGTCCCCCAGGGGCATCACCCGACGCATCTTCGAGCTGTGCGACCTCACGCATCTCATCGACACCGGCCCCTCCCATGCCGTGTCGACGTCGCGAACCAACGGTCGCCGGGGGCCATGAGCGGCGTGGGTGATCGGCGGCTGCGGATCCTCGCCGGGCTCGGTGGCGACGCCGCCGATGTGGCGACGGCGCAGTTGTGCCGGGTGAGTGCCGAGGTCACCCGCATGACCGGTGCAGGCATCATGCTGATGTCCGGCGACGTGTCCCGGGGTTCGCTGTGCACCACCAGCGACGTGAGCGCGCTCATCGAGCAGCTGCAGTACGACCTGGGTGAAGGGCCGTGCATCGACGCGTACCAGCAGCACCGGCCCGTGCTCGAACCCGACCTCGCCGAGCCCGTCACCCCCCGCTGGCTGGCGTTCACCGGCCCGGCGGTCGAGGCCGGTGTACGCGCTGTGTTCGGCTTCCCCCTCCAGGTCGGAGCGGTCCGCCTCGGCGCACTCAACCTGTACCGCGACCGGCCGGGGCCGCTCACCGACGAGCAGCACGCCGACGCGCTGGTCGTGGCCGGTGTCGCCGCTCAGGCCATCCTCGCGCTGCAGTCGAAGGCACCTGCGGGAAAGCTGGCTGAAGCGCTGGAGGAGGGCGCCGACCTCCAGTTCGTGGTGCACCAGGCCGCCGGCATGGTCGCCGTCCAGCTCGGCGTCAGCGTCGGCCAGGCGCTCGTCCGCCTGCGGGCCCACGCCTTCGCCGACGCCCGTCCCCTCAAGGACGTGGCCGACGACGTCGTGTCGAGGAAGCTGCGCTTCGACCGGGTCGGCGAGGGGGACAGGGAGCCGTGATCCGGCACGCTCGGGACGGGTCGACGTCGGCCGCTGCGGGGGCCGGCCGTAGCATGGCCGCGAGGTCACGCTTCAGGCCGGGACCGCGGTATGGCCGAGGTCGTCGTGACGGGAGATCCGATGCGTAGAGAAGCCGTCCTCGCCCGGACGTTCGTGGAGTTGGCCGACACGCTCGTGGCCGACTTCGACGTGGTGGACATCCTGACCCTGCTCACCGACCGTTGCGTCGAGGTCCTCGACGTCGGCGCGGCCGGGCTCATGCTTGTCTCCCCCGACGGTGACCTGCGGGTGATGGCATCGTCGAGCGAGGCGATGCGTGTGCTGGAGCTGTTCGAGCTGCAGGCGCGGGAGGGCCCCTGTCTGGACTGCTACCGCACGGGCGAGCTGGTGGTGAACCAGGAGCTGGCGACGGCCGCTCACCGTTGGCCGCGGTTCGGGCCCGAGGCGCTCGACGCGGGCTTCCGCGCGGTGCACGCGGTGCCCATGCGGCTGCGGGACACCGTCATCGGGGCCCTGAACCTGTTCCAGATAGAGCCCGGGCGGATGCCCGAGGCCGACATCGACACTGCACGCGCCCTCGCGGATGTCGCGACGATCGCAATCCTCCAGCACCGGGCCACCGTCGGGTCCCAGGTCGTCAACGAGGGTCTCAACCATGCGCTCACCAGCCGCATCGTCATCGAGCAGGCCAAGGGGGTGATCGCCGAGCGCAGCGGGGTCACCATGCAGCGGGCGTTCGCCGCTCTGCGGGCCTACGCCCGAAACCGCAACCTTCGGCTGGCCGACGTGGCCCACGGGGTGATCGACGGGAGCCTGCGCGTGCCTGCGCTCGAGCCTCCGCTCCGCGCCGATCCGTCCTGAGCCCACCGCGAGCACGCACGCTCCGGGCCTCGCGATGCACGTCGAACGTGCGGGCGATGCCCTGCGGCTGAGGAACCCGCCTGCCCGCTGGCTGGTGTCGCGCGGCGGGCGTGCCGAGGTCGGCGCGGCTACGGCCGGCGGCCGGTGGCGGCGAGCAGCTTCGTCTGCGGGTCGGCGCCGGGGGCCACCTCGACCCGGCGGCCGTACTGGCCGCTCTTCTCGAGCGCGTCGCCGATCTGCTCGACGCCGGCCAGCATCCCCCGCACCTCGTCGGGGTCCAGGGTCACGTCGACACCTGCGGATCGGGCCAGGTCCCAGGTGTGGATGAGCACGTCGCCGAGGATGAACTGGGCGATCGCGTCGTCGAGCCGGTGGCGCCCCGCGCGCTCGTGGTCGAACTCACCCGCCGCCACGTCGGGGTCGTCGAGCAGGCCCTGGAGCGCGTCGCGCAGCGCCGCCCACGCCGCCACCGGATCGTCGTCGACCGGCGGGCCCGCAGGCAGCTCCACGCCGGCTCCGGCGTGGAGGAACGCCGGTACCCAGGTCACCAGGTGGCGGACCACGTCGCGCGCCACCCAGCCCTCGCACGGCGACGGGTTCTCCCAGGCGTCCGCGGGCACCGCCTGAGCCGTCTCGGTGAACGCTCCGGAGACCCGGCGGAACCGACCGGAGATCTCGCTCATGTGCTGTCGCTCCCTCGTCCTGGTGCGCCCGGACCGGCCCGGATCGACGATCCTACGGCCGTCCCGCCGCGGCGAGGCAAGGGCTCTCAGGCCGCGGCCGTGGTCGGGTACCGGACGTAGACGTCCTGCAGCGTGCGCAGCACGGTGGGGTCGCGCCGCGGGTCCTCGGGCAGGTGCAGGTCGACGCCGCGGTGCCGGAGGTCGGTCTCGAAGCGGGCGATCACCTCGGGCAGGTCGATGTCGTCGCTGTGGTCGTCGTGGCGCCGGCGGTCGGCCTCGTCGTCGAACACGATCGCCTTCCACGACAGGCTCACCCGCAGCTTCTCGCGGGGGAACCGCGCCAGCTCCCGGCCGTCCTCGACGATGCCCCACGTGTCGCCGTCGAGCCGGACCAGCTCGCTGTCGAGCCCCATGGCGACCATGCCGTCTTCGGGCCGCCCGGTCGGCCGCACGCGGTGCCACAGCACGTCGTTGTCGGCGACCACCGCCGTGTTGTGGATCGCGCCCTCGTGGACCACCGGTGGGGCGTCGGGCCCGTCCGGCCAGTACTCGAACCCGCCGTCGCCGCCCGC
Organism: Acidimicrobiia bacterium; assembly: GCA_046537875.1. GTDB lineage: Bacteria > Actinomycetota > Acidimicrobiia > Acidimicrobiales > VFJN01 > JBKHJZ01. The sequence continues at coordinate 9,069 of JBKHJZ010000125.1, forward strand.
GTAGAACCACGACACGGCCGTCGCGATCTTCACCCGCACGTCCTCGAACAGGCCGGACGCGCCCATGATCGCCAGGAAGGCCACCGGGTGCTCGCTGCGGTCGAAGCCCCGGAACGCGGGGATGTCGGTGTGGCCCGCACCCTGGGGGAACGGGAGCTGCCAGGTCAGGTTCACGTACACGGTGGTCGGGCGCACGATCTCGCCGCCGAACACCTGCCGGGCGGCCGCCGCGAAGCGGGGGCTGGCGAGGACGGGCTCGACGCCCGGCAGGGGCCGACCGTCCACGGCCCAGTCGCCCCGGAACACCGGCGCCACCGGCAGCTCCGTGGCGCCGCGGTCGCCAGACAGGGTGGCGTACTCGGCGCCGGTGGCGATGTAGCGCTGCACGGGCCAGTAGGGCTGGTGCCGGTCGACGAGCTGGTCGACCAGCTCCGGATCGTCGACCGCGCGGTCGAGCAGCACCGGCGCCCGCATCTCGGTTCCCATGGTCCCCTCCGGTCTCGCGACCCCACCATGCTGTCCCACCACGGGCGCCGGCGCATGCCGTCCGGACCGCGGGCGGCGTCAGGCCGCCCGGCGGACCATGTCGTGCAGGGTCACGTCGATGGGTGTCGAGCAGCGGACGCG
>JBKHJZ010000016.1:0-34362 GCA_046537875.1 Acidimicrobiia bacterium
CCCCGGCACCGGACCCCGCCCCATGGTCCCCCCACACCACCCCGACCACCCCGACCACCAACCCAAGCACCCACCACCCGGCGACCACCAGCCGCCCGGTGACCACCAGCCGCCGGGTGACCCGCCCCCGTAGCCCGGCCACCCGGCTCCCGGACACCCCCGGGTGGCCGCGCCATCGGCGGCCCGGGCCGCGAACCGCTTCCCAGGCCACGCGGGGACCCACCGACGGACGACCCGGGTTGCCTGGGCCCTGCGTCAGCCGCGGCCCGCGACCGGCGACCGCAGGTTCCGAGACACCCGCGCCGCCGCCTCCGCCACCGCGCGGCCGTACAGGGCGCCGGGATCCCGGGTCGTCCGGTCGATCGGACCGCTCACGCTGACGGCCGCCAGCACGCGGCCCGACGCATCGACCACCGGTGAGCTCACCGAGGCCACGCCCGCCTGGCGCTCCCCCACACTGGCCGCCCACCCCGGCATGGTGGTGCCGCCCTCCCCGTGGCCTACCGAGCCGCCGGCGGCCGAACCAGTGCCAGCCGCACCAGTGCCGGCCGAACCGCTGCCGGCCGAATCGCCGCCCCCCGCACCGGCCGTACCCCCCGCGCCGCTCAGCACGCGGCCCGCCGAGCCCCGATCGAGCGGCAGGCGCGCCCCGACGGGCACGATCGTGCGCAGCTCGTGCGGCGCCTCCAACGACTCGACGCACACCCGCTCCTCGCCATCGCGCACGTACAGCTGCACCGACTCGCCGGTCTGCTCCCGCAGCCACACGAGCGCCGGCCGCGCCCCCAGCCAGCCCGGCACCGCCTCCGCTGCGGCGTGTCCCAGTCCGATGAGGCGCAGGCCCAACATGAAGCGCCCGCTGTCGTCCCGGCGCACCAGCCCGTGCGCACCCAGGGCCACGGCCAGCCGGTGCGCGGTGGCCCGCGACAGCCCGGTGGCGGCCACCAGCTCGCCCAGCGACAGCGGCCCTGGCTCGAGCGCGCCCAGCACCGCCATCGCCTTGTCGAGCACACCCACACCGCTTACACTGTCCATTCTCTGGGCAGCTTATCCCACATCGTGAGAAAGCCGGCGAGATCACATCGAGACACAGCCGGTGGGCTGGCCACCACAGCGACCGCCGCACAGGAAGCGCGTACACCGATGTCCGCATCCCGCACGCTGAGCCAGAAGGTCTGGGACCGCCACGTCGTCCACGCCGCAGAGGGCGAACCGGACCTGCTCTACATCGATCTCCACCTGGTCCACGAGGTCACCTCGCCGCAGGCGTTCGACGGCCTGCGGCTCGCCGGCCGCTCCGTCCGGCGCCCCGACCTCACCGTCGCCACCATGGACCACAACGTGCCCACGTCGGGCATCGGCGGGCCGATCGCCGACTCGATCTCCGCCACCCAGATGCAGGTGCTCCGCGCCAACTGCGAGGAGTTCGGCATCACCCTCTACCCGATGGGCGACCCCGGCCAGGGCATCGTGCACATCATCGGCCCCGAGCAGGGGCTCACGCAGCCGGGCATGACGATCGTGTGCGGCGACAGCCACACCTCCACCCACGGGGCGTTCGGTGCCCTGGCCTTCGGCATCGGCACCAGCGAGGTCGAGCACGTGCTGGCCACGCAGACCCTTCACCAGCGGCGACCGGGCTCGATGGCGGTGACCGTCGAGGGTGAGCTGCCCGAGGGCGCCACCGCCAAGGACGTGATCCTCGCCGTCATCGGCCGCATCGGCACCGGCGGCGGCATCGGCTCGATCATCGAGTACCGCGGGCCGGTCATCCGCTCGCTGTCGATGGAGGGCCGCATGACGGTCTGCAACATGTCGATCGAGGCGGGCGCCAAGGCAGGGCTCGTCGCACCCGACGACACCACGTTCTCCTACCTGGAGGGTCGCCGGCACGCCCCCAGCGGCGCGGCGTGGGAGCGGGCCCTCGACGACTGGCGCGCCCTCGCCACCGACGAGGGCGCGAGCTTCGACAAGGAGGTCGTGCTCGACGGCTCCGAGATCGTGCCCCACGTCTCCTGGGGCACGAACCCCGGCCAGGTGATCCCGATCGGCGCCGACGTCCCCGACCCCGACGCCTTCGCCGATCCCTCCGAGCGCGACGCGGCACACCGGGCGCTCGACTACATGGGGCTCGTCGCGGGCACGCCCATGCGAAAGATCCCCGTCGACACCGTGTTCATCGGCTCGTGCACCAACGGGCGCCTCGAGGACCTGCGAGCCGTGGCCCGGGTCGCCGAGGGCCGCACGGTGGCGTCCGGCGTGCGCACCCTGGTCGTTCCCGGCTCGCACGCGGTCAAGGCCCACGCCGAGGCCGAGGGGATCGACCGGGTCCTGCGGGCCGCCGGGTTCGACTGGCGCGAGCCCGGGTGCTCGATGTGCCTGGCCATGAACCCCGACAAGCTGGCGCCGGGCGAGCGCTGCGCCTCCACCAGCAACCGCAACTTCGAGGGCCGCCAGGGCCGCGGCGGGCGCACCCACCTGGTGTCGCCGGCGGTCGCCGCGGCCACCGCCATCGCCGGCACCTTCGCCACGCCGGCCGACCTCACCTGAACCACCACGGGAGCACGACGATGAACCCCGTCCGAGTCGTCCAGGGCACCGCGGTCCCGCTGGCCCGGTCCGATGTCGACACCGATCAGATCATCCCCGCCGAGTGGCTCAAGCGCGTCGAGCGCACGGGCTTCGGCCGTGGCCTGTTCTCCACCTGGCGCGACGACCGCGACTTCGTGCTCAACGACGAGCGGTACGCGGGCGCCAGGATCCTGGTGGCCGGGCCGAACTTCGGCACCGGGTCGTCACGGGAGCACGCCGTGTGGGCGATCCTGGACTACGGCTTCGAGGCCGTGATCAGCCCCCGCTTCGGCGACATCTTCCGCAACAACGCCACGAAGAACGGGCTGGTGCCCGTCGTGGTTCCCGGCGACGTGGGCGAGACGCTCCTGCGGGCCATCGAGGACGATCCCGGCCTCGAGCTCACGATCGACGTCGACCGCCGGACGCTCAGCGTGCCGGCACGGGGCATCGAGTGCAGCTTCCCGCTCGACGACGCCACCCGCGAGCGCTTCCTCGAGGGGCTGGACGACATCGCGATCACGCTGCGCCACGCCGACGCCATCGACCGGTTCGAGACGGCGCGCCCGGACTGGCTTCCGGCGGCCGGCTGAGCGCCGGCCCCCGCCGCGCGGCGCCGGAACGACGGCGGCACCGGTTGACCGCGCCGGTTCAGAAGTCGGCGAGCAGGCGTGCGTCGTCGAGGAGCGACTGCACGAGCACCACCCGGGTGCCGGCCGGTGAGCTCCGCACGTCCACCTCGTCCACCAGCGCCTCCATGATCGCGAGCCCACGGTGACCCGTGTCGTCCGCTGCCGGCATCCGGGGATGTGTCGGGGGTTGGAAGCCCCGGCCCGCATCCGTCACCATGACGGTGCACGACCGGGAGTCGATGATGATCCGCACTCCGAACGTGTCACCGGCCGCGTGGAGGATCGCATTGTTGAAGGCCTCGGCCGCCGCCAGCACGAGGCGATCCACCGTCTCCGGCGCTGCGCCGGTCGACCGGACCGCGTGACGAACGAACGCACGAGCAGCAGGAACGGCGGCGGGCTCCCGCCGGAAGCTGGTGCTCGCACGCACATCCATCTCCGGCTGACCTACCCCCCTGTATACGCTCACAAACGCACCGCACCAGCCGCTCAGAGAACGCGCAGGATCGCATGCCCACCCCCCGCCCCGTCCAGTTGACAACGCCGGCGCAGCGCAGCAGCGTCCGCCTCGCGCGCCTGGTGGCGGCGGGTGTGGCCGCCGACGTGGGCCTCACCGTCGACGACACCGAAGACCTGCGGGTCGCGGTCAGCGAGCTGGTCGCGCTGCTGGTCGAGGGCGCGCCCGACCCGGAGGCCGACCTCGAGGTGACCTTCCGCGGGGCGCCCGGGCAGGTGGTGGTCGAGGGGCGCCGCGACCCCGCGGGTCCGGCCGGCGACGGCGCCACCGTCGACGACCTCGCCCTCGAGCTCCTGCGCGTGATGGTCGACGAGCACTCGTTCACGGCCGACGGGGACGGCCGCCGCTTCCACCTGGTGAAGCGGGCCCGGACGACCGTATGACCTACGACGAGCAGGAGCTCGACGACCTCTTCCACGCCTACGGGGCCACCCGGGACCGTGCGGTGCGGAACCGATTGGTCGAGGCGCATCGCGGGCTGGCTGCCTCGATCGCCAACGACTACCGGGGGCGGGGAGTCGAGCTGGACGACCTCATCCAGATCGCGCTGCTCGGCACCCTCAAGGCCATCGAGCGCTACGACCCCGACCGCGGCATCCCCTTCTCCTCGTTCGCCAGCCGCACGGTCAACGGCGAGATCAAGCGGTACTTCCGCGACCGCACGTGGGCGGTGCGGCCGCCGCGCACCGCCCAGGAACGGCACCTCGACCTGCGGCGCGCATCGGCGGCGCTGTCGGCCCGCCTCGGGCGGGCTCCCACGGTCGCCGAGCTCGCCGCCGAGATGGGCATCGACGAGGACGAGGTGCTGGACGCGATGGAGGCCGGCGCCGCCTACCGGGCGACCAGCCTCGATGCCCGCCGTCCGGGCGACGACGAGGGAACCTCGCTCGCCGAGCGACTCCCCGGCGCCGACACGGCCAACCGTCCGGTCGAGATGCGGGTGCTGGTCGGGCAGCTGCTCCGGCGGCTGCCCGACCGCGAGGCCACGATCCTGCGGCTGCGCTACTACGACGAGCTCACCCAGAGCGAGATCGCGGACCGCCTGGGCATCAGCCAGATGCACGTCTCGCGGCTCATCCGGCGCTGCCTGATCGACCTGCGCGAGGCGCTCGATCGCTGAGCCGAACCCGTTGCCCGGGTTCAGCCGCCCTCGACCACGAGCAGGTCGTCGAGGCGCGTGATCTCGAACAGGCGCATGACCGGCGGCGGTACCGACCGGAGCACGAACCGTCCGCCTCTGGCCTCGACGTAGCGGTGGAGCGACACCAGCGCACCGAGACCACTGGAGTCGACGAACCCCACCTCGCGGAGATCGAGCACGAGCCGTACCACGCCCCCGTCGGCACGATCCGAGAGCTCCGCCTTCACGTGATCGGCCGTGAGGATGTCGAGATCGCCCGCCACCCGGGCGACGACGACCCCGTCGCTCTCCTCCACGATCTCGAGGCTCGCCTGCTCGCTCGCCATCGGAAAGACGCTAGCCGAGCGGGCGGTCCGGAGCCTGTCGTGCGCGAGCCCCCCGCGGACACCGCCGGGCACGCCCGAGGGCCAGACGGATGCTCGCCTGCAACGGCTGTGACTCCGCCTGCCCGGTGGGGCCATCGGCCGTCGGGACCGGGACGGGCCCGGTCCCGACGAATCGACCCGTCACGCGTACCCGGCCCAGGCCCGGGGCACGCGCTCGGCGTTCGACGGCCGCTGGAGGATCGCAGCGTACCACCGATGTGACATCGGTAACAGAGGTTTGCTGCGCGCTGCGGTTGCGTCGACCCTTTCCGTCGCTGGCAGGCCGGCCATGGATCAGGGCTCGTGCCGCTCGACGACGTGCTCGTCGGCCCGCTGCCGGTTCACCGCCGAGACCACCGCCCGCAACGAGGCCGTCTCGATGCTCTCGTGGAGCCCGATGCCCCACCGCACGACGCCGTCGGATCGCTGGGTCTCGACGTACGCAGCGGCCACGGCATCCGATCCCGCGCCGACGGCGTGCTCGCTGTAGTCCACCACGTCGATGTCGGCGCCGAGGTCGGCCTGCAGCCCGGCCACGAACGCCGCGATGGGCCCGTTGCCCTCACCGGTGATCGTCCGGTGCTCGCCGTCGACGAGCAGCTGCGCCACCACCTTCGAGCCCGACTCGCCGGTGGCCGACTCGTGCGACACCAGCTGGACCGGCGGGTCCTCGGGCAGGTACTCGGCCACGAACGCGTCCCACATCTGGGCCGGGCTGATCTCGGTGCCGCTGTCCTCGGTGATCCCCTGGATCGTCTTGGAGAACTCGATCTGGAGCCGGCGGGGCAGGTCGAGTCCGTGCTCGGTCGAGAGGATGTAGGCCACACCGCCCTTGCCCGACTGGCTGTTGACCCGGATCACCGCCTCGTAGGTGCGGCCGACGTGCTTCGGGTCGATCGGCAGGTACGGCACCTCCCAGGTGTCGTAGTCCTCGCCGAGTGCCGCGAAGCCCTTCCTGATGGCGTCCTGGTGGCTGCCGGAGAACGCCGTGTACACCAGATCGCCCACGTACGGGTGCCGGGGGTGGACCGGCAGCCGGTTGCAGTACTCGGCCACCCGCCGCAGGGCGTCGATGTCGCCGATGTCGAGCCCGGGATCGACACCCTGGCTGAACAGGTTCATCGCCAGCGTGATCACGTCGACGTTGCCCGTGCGCTCGCCGTTGCCGAACAGCGTGCCCTCGACCCGGTCGGCGCCGGCCATCACCCCGAACTCGGCGGCGGCCACCGCGGTCCCCCGGTCGTTGTGCGGGTGCAGCGACAGGACGACCCGATCGCGGTGGGGGATGTTGCGGTGGAAGTGCTCGATGACGTCGCCGTAGATGTTGGGCGTGTACATCTCGACGGTCGCCGGCAGGTTGAGGATGACCGGGTCGTCGACGTCGGGCTCGACCACGTCCATCACCGCCGCGCAGATCTCCACCGCGTACTCGATCTCGGTGCCGGTGAAGCTCTCGGGCGAGTACTCGTAGCGCACCCGGGTGCCGGGCACGGTCTCCTCGAGCTTGCGGGCCAGGCGTGCCGCGTCGGTGGCGATCTGCGTGATCCCGTCGTAGTCGAGGCCGAAGACCACCCGGCGCTGGAGGATGGACGTCGAGTTGTAGAAGTGGACGATCGCCTGTCGCGCGCCCTTGATCGACTCATAGGTGCGCTCGATGAGCTCGGGGCGACATTGCGTGAGCACCTGGATCGTGACGTCGTCGGGGACCAGGTCCTCCTCGATCAACTGGCGTACGAAGTCGAAGTCGGGCTGGCTCGCCGAGGGGAAGCCCACCTCGATCTCCTTGAACCCCATCTGGACCAGCGTGTCGAACATGCGGCGCTTGCGGACGGGGTCCATCGGGTCGATGAGCGCCTGGTTGCCGTCCCGGAGGTCGACCGAGCACCACAGCGGCGCGCGCTCGATGCGCTGCGACGGCCACCGGCGGTCCGGAAGGTCGAGCGCGAGCGGACGGAACGGCCGGTACTTCTCGAAGGGCATCGGCTTCGGTGTCACGGGTTCGGGAGGCATCGCTCTCTCGCTCTCGGTGGCTGTCGGATGGGACGCTGCGCCGGGTTGGGTGGCCGCCGGAAAACTCAAAAGCCTCCTGGCCGGATCGGCGCAGGAGGCTCGGCGAGCACCTATGTGGGGTGCTCGCCTCAGGTAAGAAGCAGGCCGGCGATGGGCTGGCGCATCCCGGCAAGCATGCCGGAGCGGGTGGGGCCGGTCAAGCTGGAACGCCGGCGCCGCCACGCGAGCGCCCGCTCGCGGTGCGCCAGCGTCGATCTCCGCGGTGGCCCCCCACGGGACGTTAGCCTCGGGCTCCGTGAGACGACGGTGGCTGCGAATCGTGTTCGTGGTGGCGGCGGTCGCCACCGCCCGGGTGATCGTGAGAGCCCGCAAGTTGGGGCCGAACGGTGGAGGCCGAGCCGCGCCCGAGCAACCCCCGCGTCCGGGTCGGGCCGTGCCGGTCCAGACCCCGCCGGCCGCCGAGACGGGGGGCGCACCGGCGAGGGCACCGGCCGCCGAGAAGGCACCAGCCGCTCCGACCCCGCCTCCCGCAGACGAGGCACCCGCCGCGGAGAAGGCCACGCCGGCCGGGGAGAAGGCGGCGAAGGCACCGGCCGACACGACCGCGAAGGCCGGCAGCAACAAGAAGGCCGCCCCCGCCAAGAAGGCACCCGCCAAGAAGGCGGCGAACAAGAAGGCCGCCGCCAAGAAGGCACCCGCCAGCAAGAAGGCCGGGACCAACAAGAAGTCGGGCGGCAAGAAGGCGACCCCCGCCAAGAAGGCACCCGCCAAGAAGGCGGCCGAGGAGCAGTCCGGCACGCGGGCGACCGGCGGCAGCGCGGGGAACGGCGAACAGGGTCGGCCCGGTGACCAGGGGACCGGTCGCCCGCCGGGTGGCGACGCCGGCAGCGGCGACGCCGGAGGTCGCGAGCGGCCACCCGGAGGGTCCGGCTCCCCGAGCTGACGCCAGCGGTGCGCGGTCAGGCCAGGCTGTGCACCGACACGATGCCGTCGCCCGCGGCGATCGCCGACCGGACGTCGTCCGGCACCGCCACGTCGGTGGCCAGCACCTGCAGGGCGGCCTCGCCGCGCTCGGAACGCCCCAGGTGCATGTCGTCGATGTTGACCCCCGCCTGGGCCAGCACCGCAGCGGTGAACGCGATCATCCCCGGGCGGTCGTCGTTGCGGACCACCAGCATGTGGCGGGCCGGCGGCACGTCGACCGTGTGGTCGTCGAGCATCACGATGCGGGGCTCGCCCCGCAGGCCCACCAGGGTGCCGGCGATGGCGTGGCCCCCACCCCTGATCGTGACGAGGTTGACGTAGTCGTGCGCGGTGGCGGTCGAGGTGTCCCGCACCTCGACGCCCCGCTCCTGCGCGATGTGGGGGGCGTTCACGTAGGACACGGGCTCGTCGGTGACGCCCTCGAACACCCCCTTGAGCACCGACAGGGTCAGGATCCGGGTGTCGTAGTCGGCGATCTGGCCCGCGTACTCGATCTCGAGCACCGGTGGGACGCCGGCCGTCAACCCGGTGTAGAGCTGCCCGAGGCGCTCGGCCAGCGGGAGGAAGGGTCGCACGGTCTCGGACGCCTCGCCGGCGCTCACGTTGACCGCGAACGGCACGAACTCGCCGGCCAGCGCCAACCCCACCTGCTCGGCGATGGTGTCGCCCGCCTTGTCCTGGGCCTCGCGGGTGCTCGCCCCGAGGTGGGGGGTCACCACCACCTGCGGCAGCCCGAACAGCGGCGAGTCAGTGGTGGGCTCGTCGGCGAACACGTCGATCGCCGCCCCGGCGACATGGCCCGTCTCGATGGCCTCGGCGAGCGCCGCCTCGTCGACGATGCCGCCACGGGCGACGTTGATGATGCGGACACCGGGCTTGGTGCGCGACAGCAGCTCCTTGTCGATGAGCCCGGTGGTCTCGGGGGTCTTGGCGACGTGGAGGGTGATGAAGTCGGCCACCTCCAGCAGCCGGTCGAGCGGCAGCAGCTCCACCGACAACTGCCGCGCCCGGTCGGGCGACACGAACGGGTCGTGGGCCACGAGCTTCATCCCGAACGCCAGCGCCCGCTGCGCCACGAGCCGCCCGATGCGCCCGAGCCCGATGATGCCGAGCGTCTTGTCCGCCAGCTCGACCCCCTCCCAGCGCGAGCGCTCCCACCGCCCGCTGGCCAGGGCGGCGTGGGCCTGGGGGATGTTGCGGGCCTGGGCGAGCAGCAGCCCGATCGTGTGCTCGGCCGCCGACAGGATGTTGGACTGCGGCGCGTTCACCACCATCACGCCCCGCTCGGTGGCCGCCTCCACGTCCACGTTGTCGAGCCCGATGCCCGCCCGGCCCACCGCCACCAGGTCCGGGTCGGCGTCGAGCACCTCGCGGGTCACCCGCGTCGCCGAGCGGATGATCAGCGCCGCAGCACCCGGGACGGCCTCGAGGAGCTCCTCGGGTGACAGCCCGAGCCTGACATCCACCTCGTGGCCGGCGTCGCGCAGCCGCTGCAGGCCACCCTCGGCGATCTTCTCGGTGACGAGGATGCGAGCCATCGCCGCCAGTGTGGCCGGGTGCGTTCCGGGGCCGCCAGATGGCAGGTCGGGCGCCCCGGGAGCGGGCCGGCGACGCCCAGGTCGGGCGGCCGTCCGCACCTGGGGCGGGCCACCGGCGCCCGGTTCGTGACCGCCGGCGGCAGTCGGGCGCCGCCCGGCTCAGAGGTTCTCGACGGTGACCGGCTCGATCTCCTCGTCCGCCGGGGGCGCGAACCCGAGCACCTGCGCGTAGAACGAGAGCTCACCGTCGAGGGCCCGGCGGATGTTGGCCGCCTGCCGGAACCCGTGCTGCTCGCCCTCGAAGGGCACGTAGGCGACCGGCACGCCCTTCGCCCGCAGCGCCTCGACGATCATCTCGGACTGCGCCGGCGGCACCACCTCGTCCTCCATCCCCTGGAACACGGCCAGCGGGCGGTCGAAGCCGTCGAGGTGGTGGATCGGCGAGCGCTCGACGTACACGTCCCGGGCGGCCGGATACGGCCCGACCAGGCCGTCGAGGTAGCGGCTCTCGAACTTGTGGGTCTCCACGGCGAGCGCCTCCAGGTCGGCCACGCCGTAGTGGCTGGCGCCGGCGGCGAAGGTGTCGCGGAAGGCCAGCGCGGCGAGGGTCGTGTAGCCGCCGGCCGATCCGCCCCGGATGCAGAGCCGCTCGGGATCGACCCGCCCCTGCCCGGCCAGCCAGCGGGCGGCCGCCTCGCAGTCGTCGACGTCGACGACGCCCCAGGCCCCCGTCAGCTGGTCGCGGTACTCACGGCCGTAGCCGGTCGACCCCCCGTAGTTGACGTCGACGACCGCGAACCCCCGGCTGGTCCAGTACTGGATGGCGAGCCGCAGCATCGGGCGGGCGGCGGCCGTGGGGCCCCCGTGGATCATCACCAGCAGCGGCGGCAGCATGCCGGCCTCGCGGCCCTCCCCTTCGCCCCCTGCCCGACCCTCGGACCCGGCGCCGGCCCCCGCCCCGGGCACGTCGCCGCCCTCGACATCGGGATTCGCCGGTGGGTAGTGGAGCGCGTGGGCGGTGCGGCCGCCGGTGGTCGGGAAGTCGATGTGCTCGGGCACCGAGAACCAGGCGCGGTCGAGGCCGAGGTCGCGGGGTGGTCGCAGCACCTCGGGCTCGCCGGCCAGCGTGTCGCCGTCGAGGCGCAGCCGCACCACCGCGGGCTCCGCGGTCGGCGACGCCCCGACGAGCAGCGCCTGATCGCCCGCGCCCGTGACCGAGTCGATCGCGGTGTACGGCACGTCGAGGTCGCAGACCGACCCGTCCGGCATCCGCAGCGCGAGGTGGTCGGTCCCGTCGCGCTGGTAGGCGAACACGACCCGCGGCGCGGTGCCACGGGCGCCGGTGCCGACCGGGCCGCCGCTCGTGCCGGCGTCCCCCGCACCGGCGCCACCGCCACCGCCGTCGACGAAGGCGTAGCGCGACTGACCGAACACCCACTGGGGCACGCCGATCTCGGCCTCCATCAGCACCATCGGTTCCACCGTGGTCTCGCCCGGCCCGGCGACGCCGCTGTCGCCCGGCCACCACCGGTAGAGGTTCCACCAGCCGCTGCGGTCCGACACGAACCACAGCGACCCGTCGGGCGCCCAGCGGGGCTGGAACACCGACTCGCCGCGCGCACCGAGCGCACCCGCCCCTCCGGGACCCTGATCGGGACGCCCGGCGACCACCGCCGGCCGGCGCACGTCGGGACCGCTCTCGGTGGCCCGCAGCTCGGCCACGCACAGCTCGGTGCCGCTCCACGGCATGTCCGGGTGGTTCCACTGGAGCCACGACAGCCGGCGACCGTCCGGCGAGATCCGCGGATCCGACACGAAGTCCGGTCCGCTCACCAGGGCGCGGGGCGGCGAGCCCCCGTCCCTGTCGAGCACGACGATCTCGTTGGTGACGTCGCCGGGCCCGCCACCGGGCGGGTGGTGCTCCCGCACCACCACCATCCAGCGGCCGCCGTCAGGGGTCAGGTCGCCGTCGGCCCACCGGTCGCCCCGGATCACGTCGGGCTCGGGCGTCACCGGACGGGGCTCGCCGCCACCGTCGGCGACGGCGTCGAGCACGTGCAGCCGCTGGTCGACCCAGTTGGCGAACCACAGCGTTCCGTCGCGCACCCACCAGCCCCCGCCCCCGTACTCGTGCACCGCGGTCCGGGCGTTCCAGCCCTCACCGAGCACGTCGCGGGCCGGCTCACCCGGCCGGAGGCACACCAGCTGGGAGCGCCCCGCCTCCTCGGGCCGCTGCTCCGACCACCACACGTCCTCGCCGTCGACCGCCACCGCCCCGAGCCCGGCGGCGGCCCGCACGACCAGCGCCGAGGTGATCGGCGTCGGCCACGAGCCGTACGGCAGCATCAGCCGGCGCCCGCGAGCACGTCGGCGATGCGACCGCAACCCTCGGCCAGGTCGTCGTCGCCCAGCGCGAACGACAGGCGCGCGTAGCCGGGCGCACCGAACGCCTCGCCGGGCACGATCGCCACCTTCGCCTCGTCGAGCAGCAGCGCGCTGAGCTCCACGGTGGTCGCCGGGGTGCGCCCGCGGATCGACCGGCCCAGGTGCGCGGTCAGGTTCGGGAACGCGTAGAACGCGCCCTGCGGTTCGAGCACCGACACCCCCTCGATGTCGGACAGCAGCCGGTGCATCGTGCGCCCCCGCCGCTCGAAGGCGGTGCGCATCTCGGCCACCGCCTCGAGATCGCCGGACACCGCCGCCAGCGCGGCCGCCTGCGACACGTTCGCCACGTTGGACGTGGCGTGCGACTGCAGGTTGCTGGCCGCCCGGGTCACGTCGGGCGGGCCGATCATCCAGCCCACCCGCCACCCGGTCATCGCATAGGTCTTGGCCACGCCGTTGACGACGACGCAGCGCTCCGCCAGATCCGGGACCACGGCGGGCATCGACGTGAACTCGTGCTCCCCGTAGGTGAGGTGCTCGTAGATCTCGTCGGTGACCACCCAGATGCCCCGCTCCACCGCCCAGCGCCCGATGGCCTCGACCTGGTCACGGGGGTAGACCGCACCCGTGGGGTTCGACGGCGACACGAACATCAGCAGCTTCGTGCGGTCGGTGAGCGCGGCGTCGAGCTGGTCGGGGGTCACGCGGAACCCGGTCGACTCGTCGGTGGGCAGCACGACCGGCAGGCCACCCGCCAGCCGGATCGACTCCGGATAGGTCGTCCAGTAGGGCGCGGGCAGCAGCACCTCGTCCCCGGGGTCGAGGAGGGTGGCGAACGTGTTGTACACGGCCTGCTTGCCGCCGTTGGTCACCAGCACCTGCGCGGCCTCGACGTCGTAGCCCGAGTCGCGCTTGGTCTTCGCGGCAATCGCATCGCGCAGCTCCGGCAGGCCGGCGGCGGGCGTGTACTTGTGGAACCGGGGCGACCGGCAGGCCTCGACCGCGGCCTCGACCACGTGGGCGGGCGTGGGGAAGTCCGGCTCGCCGGCGCCGAACCCGATGACCGGCTCCCCGGCCGCCTTCAGCGCCTTGGCGCGCGCGTCGACGGCCAGGGTGGCCGACTCGGTGATGGCGGCGATCCGGGCGGAGATGCGGGTCGTGTCGGGCAACAGGCTGGCTCCTTCGGGTGGGCGGCCGCGATAGTGGCACGCGATGAGCGCACCGACCCCCGATATCACCATCCCGGCCGACCTGCTGCCCAATGACGGCCGGTTCGGCTCGGGGCCGTCGAAGGTGCGGACGGATGCGGTGGAGGCCCTGGTCAAGACCGAGCGTAGCTACCTGGGCACCAGCCACCGCCAGGCGCCGGTGCGCTTCATGGTGGCGTCGCTGCGCAACGGGGTCGCCGAGCTGCTGTCGTTGCCAGACGGCTACGAGGTGGCGCTCGGCAACGGCGGCACCACCGCGTTCTGGGACGCCGCCACGTTCCAGCTCATCGATCGGCGCAGCCAGCACGTCACCTTCGGCGAGTTCTCCTCGAAGTTCGCCGCGGCCACCCGGGCCGCGCCCCACCTCGACGAGCCCGTGATCATCGCGGCCGACCCCGGGGGCGCCGCGGACCCGGTCGCCGACCCCGGCGTCGACGCCTACTGCCTGACCCACAACGAGACGTCCACCGGGGTGGCCACCGAGGTGCGCCGGCCCGAGGGCACCACCGCCGCCGACGGGCTCGTGCTGGTCGACGCCACGTCGGCGGCCGGCGGCCTGCGGGTCGACATGGCCCAGTGCGACGCCTACTACCTCGCCCCGCAGAAGGGGCTGGCGTCGGACGGCGGCCTGTGGATCGCCGCCCTGTCGCCGGCGGCGATCGAGCGCATCGAGCGCCTCGCCGCGTCCGACCGCTGGACGCCGGCGTTCCTCGACCTCGGCGTCGCGCTCGACAACAGCCGCAAGGACCAGACCTACAACACCCCGGCGCTGGCCACCCTGTTCCTCGCCGTGCAGCAGCTCGAGTGGATCCTGCACAACGGCGGCCTGCCGTTCGCCGCCGGGCGCTGCGACCGCTCGGCGGAGATCCTCTACGGCTGGGCCGAGGCGAGCGATTACGCCAGCCCGTTCGTCACCGATCCCGCGCTGCGCAGCCACGTGGTGGGCACCATCGACCTCGACGAGTCGATCGACGCCGCCACCATGTGCGCCGTGCTGCGGGCGAACTTCATCGTCGACACCGACAGCTACCGCAAGCTGGGCCGCAACCAGCTGCGGATCGCGATGTACCCGGCCATCGACCCCGGCGACGTCGAGGCCCTCACCCACTGCATCGACCACGTCGCCGAGCGCTTGGCTGACTGACGGCGTCGCGGGCCGGGCGCGGCTGGCATGCTGGCCCGATGCGCTTCTCGATCTGGCCCTTGGCCAGCCAGGACTGGGGCGAGCTGCTGGCCACCGCCCGCCACGCATCGGAGACGGGCTGGGACGGCGTGTGGATCGCCGACCACTTCATGGGCGGCGGCGGTGCCATCCCCGAGGACAGCCCGACGCTCGAGGCCGGGTCGCTGGTCGCCGCCCTTGCCGCCGCGGTGCCCCGGGTGCGGATCGGCACGCTGGTCTACGGCAACACCTACCGGCACCCGGCCGTGGTGGCGAAGATGGCCGCCACCGTCGACCAGGTGAGCGGCGGCCGCTTCACCCTGGGACTCGGCACCGGGTGGCAGCAGAACGAGCACGACCAGTACGGGATCGAGCTTCCACCACCGGCCGAGCGGGTCGACCGGTTCGAGGAGGCGATCCAGATCGTGAGCAGCCTGCTACGCGAGCCCCGGACCACGTTCGACGGGCGGCACTACCGGATCCGCGACGCGCTCTGCGAGCCCAAGCCCGTCCAGGAGCCCCTGCCGATCCTGCTCGGCGGCAGCGGCGACCGGATGCTCCGCATCGCCGCCCGCCACGCCGACGGCTGGAACACGTGGGGTCTCCCCGACCGGATCGCCGAGCGCTCGACGACGCTCACGCGGGCGTGCGAGCAGGTGGGGAGGGATCCGGGAGCGATCGCCCGCACCGCGCAGGCGCTCGTGTTCCTGATGGACGACGTCGCAGCCGCCGACCGCCTGGTCGAGCAGCTGCCGATGCCCACGATGGCCGGTCCGCCCGAGCGGCTGCGGGACGTGGTCGCCGCCTACGCCGAGATCGGCCTGGACGAGCTGATCGTCCCCGACCGCACGCTGGGCGAGGGCGATGTCCGGCTGGCCACCATGGACCGCTTCATCGAGGACGTCGCCGCCGGCTTCCGGTGACGCCCGGGCGCTCGGCCGCCCCGCACGCTCGCCGATCAGGCTCGGGCATCGCGCCACCCCCACGCTCGCCGGTCAAGCGCACCGCGCCGCGGGCTGGCACCCCGGTGACGTCCCTGCACAGGGCCACCGCACCACTGTCCGGGAGGCCGCATCCCGGCAACCGGCGGCTACGCTCGCCTGCCAAGCAGCGTCAGCCGCACGAGGGGGACCCACTGATGCCCAGCCTCTCCGAGGTCCGCGCCCAGCTCACCGGCCCGGGAGGCATGTTCGAGCTCGTCACCGAGGATGTGCTCGGCCGCCCGATGCAGGTGTACCGCGAACGCATGCGCTCGCTGCGGGAGATCCCGCAGGCCGCCGCCGGGCGGGGCGACGACGCCACGTTCCTGGTCCACGGCGACCGCACCTACGGCTTCCGCACGTTCGTCGAGACCAGCAACGGCGTGGCCCGGGCCCTGGCCGAGCGCTACGGCGTCGGGCACGGCGATCGCGTCGCCGTGCTCAGCCAGAACAACCCCGAGTGGTGCCTCACCTTCTGGGCCACGGTCGATCTCGGGGCCATCCTGGTGGGGCTCAACGGCTGGTGGAAGGCCGACGAGATCCTCTACGGCCTGCAGGACTCGGGTGCGGCGGTCCTCGTGGCCGACCGCAAGCGGTTCGAGCGCATCGCCGACCGACTGGCCGAGGCGCCCGATCTGACCCACGTGTTCCTGGTCGACGCCGACCCGTCCGACTTCCCGGCGGCCGCCGATGCCGTGAAGCTCCAGCGCTTCGACGAGCTCGTCGGAGAGCCCACCGACCGCTTCCCCGACACGCCGATCGCCGAGGACGACGATGCGGTGATCTTCTACACGTCGGGCACCACCGGGAAGCCCAAGGGCGCCATCTCGACGCACCGGTCGATGATCGCCAACCTCCAGAACACCATGTACAGCTCGGTGGCGGCCGCCATGGCCGACCCCGAGGCGGGTGCGGTGCTGGCGAGCGGGGGCGGCCAGACCGCGTCGCTGCTCACCTCGCCGCTGTTCCACGTGTCGGGCTGCCACTCCAACCTGGTGGTCGGGCTGCTGGCGGGCGTCAAGATCGTGATCCCCGAGGGCCGCTTCGAGCCCGAGAAGGTGCTGCGCCTGATCGAGGAGCACGGCGTGACCGTCTGGGCCACGGTGCCCACCATGGTGTGGCGCGTGTGCGAGTACCCGGGTCGCCACGACTACGACACGTCGACGGTCACCTCGGTGGCGTTCGGGGGTTCGCCCTCGGCCGACGAGCTCCAGCGCAAGGTCCGGGACACGTTCCCGAACGTGCGCTCGACCTCGAACGCCTACGGGCTCACCGAGACGTCCTCGGTGGCGACGGTCATCAGCGGCCAGGACGCCCGGCGCAAGCCCTGGTCGGTCGGGCCACCTGTGCCCGGGGTGGAGATCCGCATCGCCGACCCGCTGGGCCAGCCGCTCGGCGTGGGCGAGACCGGCGAGGTGTGCGTCCGGGGCCCGATCCTGATGAAGGGCTACTGGAACAAGCCCGAGGCCACCGCAGAGGCGATCGACGCCGACGGCTTCCTCCACACCGGCGACATCGGCCACCTCGACGACGAGGGCTACCTCACGATCACCGACCGCAAGAAGGACATGATCATCCGCGGCGGCGAGAACATCTACTGCGTCGAGATCGAGAACCGTCTGGTCGAGCACCCGCTCGTCGCCGACGCGGCGATCATCGGCGTGCCGCACCCGGAGCTGGGCGAGGAGGTCAAGGCCGTGGTCCAGGTGGAGCCCGGGCACGAGGGCGAGCTGACCGACCTCGACGTCCGGGAGTGGGTGCGTGCCGAGCTGGCCGACTTCAAGGTGCCGGCGCACGTGGAGATCCGCGGCGAGCCGCTGCCGCGCAACGCCTCGGGCAAGCTGCTGAAGAACGTGCTGCGCGGCGAGGGCGAGGTCACCTTCGCCGAGACCCTCTGACGACGTGGCCCTCGACGCGGCGCCCACCGCCGACCCGACGATCCAGCCCCTTCCGCCCCAGCCACCGGGCGTGCCCTGGCCGACGGACGACTGGCCGCGCGGCGAGCCGCCCGCCCCGGTGGCCGAGCGGCTCGGGGCGCTGCTCGACCAGGTGATGACCGACACCGACCGCTACGGGACCACGTACGCCGTCGCGGTCGTCCACGGCGGTCGCCTGCTGGACGAGCGCTACGGCGGCGCGCTCGAGCACTGGGACCGGCCCGCCGAGCCGGTCGAGGCCGGCACGCGCCTGCTGTCGTGGTCGATGGCCAAGTCGATGCTGCACGCCGTGGTCGGGATGCTGGTCGGTGAGGGGCGCCTCGCGCTCGACGCCCCCGCACCGGTTCCGGGATGGGACGGTCCAGGCGACGAGCGCCACGCGGTCACGCTGGAACACCTGCTCACGATGCGCGACGGCCTGGACTTCGCCGAGGTCTACGACGACGCCGGGACCTCCGACGTGATCGAGATGCTGTTCGGCGCCGGCGAGGCCGACATGGCGGCGTTCGCCGCCGACCGCCCGCTTGCGCACCGCCCCGGCACGTTCTTCAACTACTCGTCGGGCACGTCGAACATCGTCTCGGGCATCGTGGCGCGCGCCGTCGGCCCCGGTGCCGCCTACGAGCGGTTCCTGCAGGACCGGCTCTTCGACCCGCTCGGCATGCGGTCGGCCAGGGCCCGGTTCGACGACGCCGGCACGTTCGTGGGCTCGTCCTACGTGTACGCATCGGCGCAGGACTACCTGCGGTTCGGGCTGCTCTACCTGCGCGACGGCGTGTGGGACGGGGTGCGGCTGCTGCCGGAGGGCTGGGTCGACCACGCCCGGCGCATCCGCTCGTACGACCCCGACGAGGACCGCTGGTACGGCGCCCACTGGTGGGCCGTGGGCGACGACCTCGGCACGTTCTGGGCCAGCGGGTTCGAGGGGCAGTCGCTCATGATCTGCCCACCGCTCGACCTGGTGGTCGTCCGGCTCGGCAAGTCACCCGACGACGCGCACACCGCCGCGCTGCGGGCCTGGCGCGCCGCCGTCGTCGACGCCTTTCGCGAGGTCCACCGGAGGTCATCGGTTCCCCCTGCCCGAGCCTGAGGCCATCGGTTCCGGAATCGGAACCCATCGCCTCGCGCCCCGAATCGTGGAACCGATGACCTCGGGAAGACGGCGATCGGTGGAACCGATGACCTCGGGATGAAAGGTGTCCGGGAGTGTCGCGGGCGTCAGCCGCCCGAGACGTCCTGGACGCGCTGACGGCCGGCCGAGATCCACGGCATCATCGCCCGCAGCTCGGCACCCACCGTCTCGATCGGGTGGGCCCGGCCGCGCTCGCGGAGCTCGTTGAAGCGGGCCCGGCCCGACTCCGACTCGGCGATCCACTCGTCGGCGAACTTGCCCGACTGGATCTCGTCGAGGATCACCCGCATCTCGGCCTTGACGGCGTCGTTGATCACCCGGGGGCCGCGGGTGAGGTCGCCGTACTCCGCGGTGTCGCTGATCGAGTAGCGCATGCCGGCGATGCCCTGCTCGTACATGAGGTCGATGATCAGCTTCAGCTCGTGCAGGCACTCGAAGTACGCCGACTCCGGCTGGTAGCCCGCCTCGGTGAGCGTCTCGAACCCCGCCTGCACCAGCGCGGTGAGGCCGCCGCACAGCACCACCTGCTCGCCGAAGAGGTCGGTCTCGGTCTCCTCCTCGAACGTGGTCTCGAGGACGCCAGCGCGCGTCCCGCCGATGGCGTCGGCGTAGGCGAGGGCCAGGCCCTTCGCACTGCCGCTCGCGTCCTGCGCCACCGCGACGAGGCACGGCACGCCCCCGTCCTCGGTGTAGGTGCGCCGCACCAGGTGGCCCGGCCCCTTCGGGGCGACCATCGCCACGTCGACACCGTCCGGCGCCACCACCTGCCCGAACCGCACGCTGAATCCGTGGCCGACGAACAGGGCGTCGCCGTCGGCGAGGTTGGGGGCGATGTGCTCGGTGAAGATCGCCTTGTGCTCGGTGTCGGGGCCGAGCAGCATCACCAGGTCGGCCTCCGCGGCGGCGTCCGCGATCGAGCGCACGGCCAGCCCCTCCGCCGCGGCCTTGTCCCGCGACGACGATCCCTCGCGCAGCCCGACGCGCACGTCGATCCCGCTGTCCCTCAGGTTCAGGGCGTGGGCGTGGCCCTGCGAGCCGTAGCCGATCACCGCCACCTTGCGGTCGGCGATGAGGGCGCGGTCCGCGTCCTTCTCGTAGTAGACGTTGGCCATCAGGGGACTCCTCTGTCTGTGATGATCACGGTGCTCAGTCCTTCTGGCAGCCACCAGTGGCCATGAGCGAAGCCAGCGCTGCCAGAACGATGGTGGTCACGGCACCCACCCCTTCTGGCAGCCACCAGTGGCCATGAGCGAAGCCAGCGCTGCCAGAACGGCAGGAGTGCTGTGCGGTGTCGGGGGTGCGCTCACGCCGGACGGCGCACGGCCCGCAGGGTCGGGGCCGTGCGCTCCAGCTTGGGGAGCGCCACGCGACCGGTGCGCTGCAGCTCGATGATGCCGAACGGGCGCAGCAGGTCCTCCAGGTCGTCCAGCCGGGGCGGCTCGCCGTCGAGGCTGACCGTCAGCTCGTCGTGGCCCACGTCGACGATGCGCCCGTCGAACAGGTTGACCAGCTCGATCACCTGGCTGCGCGCCGTGGCGTCGGCCCGCACCGTGAGCAGCATCAGCTCGCGCTCCACGGAGTCGCGGGGGTCGAGCTCCGAGATCTTCACGACGTTGACCAGCTTGAAGAGCTGCTTGGTGACCTGCTCGAGCGAGGCCGACTCGACGTCGACCACGATCGTGATGCGGCTGAACCGCTCGTCCTCGGTGGGGGCGACCGCCAGCGAGAAGATGTTGAAGCCCCGCCGGGCGAACAGGCCGGCGACCCGGGCGAGCACCCCCGCCTTGTTCTCGACCAGCACCACCAGCGTGTGGTGGCGGGCATCGGTGCCGGGAACGGACATCAGTGGCCTCCCTCGCCCTGCGACGGGTCGACGATGATCTGGTCGTTGGGCGCCCCCGACGGGACCATCGGATAGACCTTCTCGCGGCTGTCGGTGCGGAAGTCGATCACCACCGGCCGGTCGTCGATCTCGTTGGCCTTCTGGATGGCCGCGTCCACCTCGTCGGGGGACTCGACGCGCAGGCCCACGCAGCCCATCGCCTCGGCCCAGAGCCGGTAGTCGGGCAGGTCGGGCGAGAGGTACACCTCGCTGTACCGCTCGTCGTAGAACATCTCCTGCCACTGGCGGACCATGCCGAGGTAGGCGTTGTTGAGGATCGCCACCTTCACCGGGATGCGCTCGCTCGCGGCGGTGACCAGCTCCTGCGCGGTCATCTGGAAGCAGCCGTCGCCGTCGACCGCCCACACGGTGCGATCGGGCCGGCCGACCTTGGCGCCGATGGCCGCGGGCACCGCGAAGCCCATGGTGCCGAGGCCGCCCGAGTTCACCCACGTGTAGGGGTGGTTGAAGCGCCAGTACTGCGAGCTCCACATCTGGTGCTGGCCGACCCCCGCCACCACGATCGTGTCGTCGGGCGTGGCGTCACGCAGGCGCTCGAGCACGAACTGGGGCTTGAGCGCCTCACCGGGCTCGGACTGCTCGTAGGTGAGTGGGTACTTCTCCTGCCACCCCGAGATCGTCTGCTTCCAGCCCAGGCGGTCGGGGAACTCCACGCCGTCGGCCATCAGGTCGCGGATCGCCTGGATCAGCTCCTCGATCACCAGCCGGCAGTCGCCGACGATCGGCACCTCGGGACGGCGGACCTTGCCCAGCTCGGCCGGGTCGATGTCGACGTGGATCACCTTGGCGTCGGGGGCGAAGCCGTCGAGCTTGCCCGTGACCCGGTCGTCGAACCGGCTGCCCAGGGCGATGAGCAGGTCGCTCTGCTGCATCGACGTGACCGCCGTGTAGTTGCCGTGCATGCCCGGCATGCCGAGCGCCAGGCGGTGGTCGTCGGGGAACGCGCCGCGGGCCATCAGGGTGGTGACCACGTGGATGTCGCACAACTCGGCCAGCTCGCGCAGCGCCTCGGCGGCCCGGGCCTTGAGCACGCCGCCCCCCACGTACAGCACGGGACGCCGGGCCCGCAGGATCAGCTCGGCGGCCTGGCGGATCATCTTCGGATGTCCCTTGGTGGTGGGCCGGTAGCCGGGGAGGCTGGCCGCCACCTCGTCGTCGGAGGGCCAGTACCACTCCATGGCCGAGCTGGGCCTGGTGGGGTCGACGATGTCCTTGGGAACGTCGAGCAGCACCGGCCCGGGCCGGCCGGTGGTGGCCAGGTGGAACGCCTGGCGCACCGCGAGAGGGATGTCCTGCGGGTCGGTGATGAGCTCGTTGTGCTTGGTCACCGAGCGGGTGATGCCGATCGTGTCGCACTCCTGGAACGCATCGGTGCCGATGGCCGAGAGGGGCACCTGGCCGGTGATGCAGACCAGCGGGATCGAGTCCATGTAGGCGTCACACAGGGGCGTGACCACGTTGGTGGCCGCCGGGCCCGATGTCACCATGCACACGCCCGGCCGGCCGGTGACGTGCGCGAACCCCTCGGCCATGTGCCCCGCGCCCTGCTCGTGGCGCACGAGCACGTGGCGGATGGGGCTGTCGATGATCGGGTCGTACACGGGCAGGATGGCGCCGCCGGGCAGCCCGAACATGACCTCGACGCCCTCCATCTCGAGGGCCTTGATCAGCGCTTGGCCGCCGGAGAGCTGCATGACGGTGCTCCTTGGGGTGGTCGGGTGTGGCGGACCCTGGCGCCGGGGGGCGTCACGACCCGCAGATTCTCGGCTGTGGTGGCTGCGTCGGGGAAATCGGGCGGGGCCGGGGCACCGGCCCACCACACGGTGGTCGAAAACTGGAACGACCCCCCGTCCGGGAGGTCGCAGAACGCACGCGCGGAGAACCGGGCGTGCGCTAGTCGATGAGTACGAGGGTGGTCTGGTCCCGCATCCCCGCAAGCCTCGCACGGACCGGTGGGCACGGGCAAGGCGGTTGCGTCCGCGATACGGTCGCGGGCCTGCTGGGGAGCAGGCCGGAGGCGATCACGGGGAGCGGGAGCATGGGGTACGAGGGGCCGGCGGAGAGCTCGTCGCGCGTCGCCTACCTCGGGCTCGACGCGTGCGACGCCGGGATCGCCACGCGGCTGGCCCGCGCGGGCCGGATGCCGACGCTGCGGCGGCTGCTCGACGAGGCGGCCCGGGTGCAGACCGAGGCCCCGGCGGGCGTGTTCGTCAGCGCCGTCTGGCCGACGCTCTTCACCGCCCTCGACCCGGCCAACCACGGTTACCTCTGCTGGAAGCAGTTCGTGCCGGGCAGCTACCACGACGTGCCGACCACACCCGATCTCGTGGCCGGCACCCCGCTGTGGGAGCGCCTCAGCGAGGCCGGACGTCGCGTGGCCGTGGTCGACGTCCCGCACAGCCGCGCGCCGGGGCACCTCAACGGGCTGATGCTCGTCGAGTGGGGCTGCCACGACCGGCACTTCGGCACGCACTCGTACCCCGCCTCGCTGGCCGGCGAGCTGGGCGGCCGCTTCGGCGCCCACCCGGTGGGCACGCGACCGTCGCCACACGAGGGCTGGGACCAGTTCGCCCCGTGCGACTACATGCTCCGTGCCGGCGGGCACCGGACACCCGCGGAGCAGGAGGCGCTCTGGCAGGCCCTGCTCGACGCCCAGGAGCGCAAGCGCAAAGCGTCGCTGCACCTGCTGGAGCGCGGTCCCTGGGACCTGTTCATGTCGGTGCTCGGCGAGTCGCACTGCACCGGCCATCAGCTCTGGTCGGTCCACGATCCGGACCACCCGTGGCACGACCCGGCGGTGCGCGCCCGGATCGGCGACCCCGTCGCCGAGATGTACGGGCGGCTGGACGCCGCGATCGCGGATCACCTGGAGCGCATCCCGCCGGACACCACCGTGTACGTCCACCTGTCCCACGGGATGGGACCCCACTACGACGGCACGCACCTGCTCGACGACGTGCTCCGGCGGCTGGCGGCGTCCGAGCGCGGCGGCGTCCGTCAGCGGGCCCGCGACGTGGCCGGCGCCGCGCTGGGCCCCGTCGCACGGCTCGGTGGGGACCCGGTCGCGGCGCTGCTGCGCGGCCGCCTGCGCTCCGACGCACCGCCTCCCGACCTCGGGGTTGACCCGGACCCGGTGGGCGACGACCGGGCGACGAGGCCGTGGTTCGCGATCCCCAACAACACGGTGTCGGGTGCGATCCGCCTCAACCTCATCGGCCGCGAACCCCGCGGCATGATCGCACCGGGCGCCGACGCGCACGCGGCCTGCGACCGGCTGGCGCGGTGGCTCGGTGAGCTGGTGAACGCCGACACCGGCGAACCGGTGGTGACCGAGGTGGTGCGCACCGACACCGTCTACGAGCGGCATCCCGGCGACGCTCTCCCCGACCTCCTCGTCGAGTGGAACCGGAACCACCTCATCGAGCGGGTCTGGTCACCCCGCATCGGCCTCGTCGAACGCGCCGCCACCCATTGGCGCACCGGTGATCACACCACCCGCGGCCTGCTCCTGGCCGCCGGCCCGGGCATCGAGCCGGGCGACAGGGGCCCGGCCGACATCGTCCATGTGGGCGCCACGCTGGCGGCTGCGGCCGGCGTGCCGCTCGACGGCGTCGATGGCCGTCCGCTCGCCGGCATGCTCCCGCCGGGGGCGGCGACCGGGTCAGCCCGAGCGGGATCGGACCGGGCGGGCGGGTCGGGACCGTCACGCCGGTCCACCGCCGCCGAGCCCGGACCGTCACGTCGGCCGGGGGTGTGGCTCACGGCCGGCCGGGCGGCGGCGCGGTACGGCCGGGCCCTCGCGCGTCACACCGACACCCGGGCTCGCCGGACGATCGGCGACCGGGTGAACGCGCACGCCGGCGCTCTCGCCGGGCGCATCGACCAGCTCAGCGAGGTCCATCACGTGACCCGGACGATCGCCGACGCGGCTGCGACACGGGCGGCGCAGGTGGCCGAGAGCTTCGGCGACGTGGCGGCGTCGACCGATCAGCGCCTCCGCCGGCTGGAGCGCGAGGCGGCCATCCGGACCGTGACGGCCTGGGTCGAGGCGGCGGACGTCCCGACCGGCCCGCTGATCTCGATCGTTCTCCCCACCCGCGACCGGGCCGGGTTGCTGAGGCGGGCGATCGCCTCGGTGGAGGCCCAGGTCTACGGCACCTGGGAGCTGATCGTCGTCGACGACGGCAGCACGGACGGCACCGGCGCTCTTCTCGGCACGATCACCGACCCGCGCATCCGGGTGCTGCGGACCCCCGGCCTCGGGTGCGCCGCGGCGCGGAACGTGGCCCTCGACGCGGCCCGGGGCGACGTCGTCGCCTACCTCGACGACGACAACACGCTCGACCGGCTGTGGTGCAAGGCGCTCGCCTGGGCGTTCGGCCAGCGGCCCGACGTCGACGTGCTCTACGGGGCGCGGATCATCGACGACATCGACCGCGTGCTGCACACCGGGTCGGGCGCGATGCCGACCATCCACTTCGAGCCGTTCGACCGGGCGGCGCTGGAGCGGGGCAACATCGCCGACATGGGGGTGCTCGCCCACCGCAACGGCCTCGCCGCCGGCCGGTTCGACACCTCGCTCGACGCCCACGCCGACTGGGACCTGCTGTTGCGCCTGACCGAGGACACCACGCCGCTCGAACTGCCGGTGGTGGCGTGCCACTACACGTCCGATGCGCCCGGGCGCTTGTCGGACGGCGACGTCAGCGACCGCGAGCGCGTCCGCGCCAAGCTGACCGGCTCACGGGGCCGATGACCACAGCCTGCTGGGGCTCCCTGGTGGAGCTCCATCCGGCTTGGCTGGTCGAGCGACCGGGAAGCGACGCCGCCGACAGGCGGCGACCAGAGGTGGGGGGAGCCGGAGGGAGCGGACATGTTTCGCCTCCAAGCTCCAGCGAAGCGGCTCGCATCAGAGCGAGTAGCCGACGACAGCTGCTACTTCTTCTGGCCGCTCGGCTTCTTCGCTCCGGGGGCGGGTCCCTTGGGCGGCGGCCTCAGTTGCGAAGCTGGCTTCGATGAGGACGAGTAGCCGCCTCGCTTGTCCATCCGTCCGCTGCGGTGTCCGCTGTCGGCCATGCTGGCCCTTCCCTCATGCGTCGATGAACTCAAGATGCTCGACCTCCTCCCATCGTACGAGGATTCCGCCGCCCAGTAGAGCGACGTTCCCATCGTCGTCCACGGCGAACTCTCCGGTCTCAGGATCGAGCTCCACAGCGGCCGCAAGGAAGAGGTCCTGCGGCTCTGGGTAGCCGGCGGCGTATGAGCGGCGACCGTTGGCGTCTGCGTAAGCACCGCCGAGCCAGACTCCGGACTTCATGTGGAGCCGAACCCAGCCATCGGCCTTCTGCCCGAAGAGGTGATCCCATGCGCGCGGTGCGGGGTCCGGACCGGTGAAGAGCGTCGTCCAAGCCTTCTCGCTCCGCACCCCTCGCCCGACGACGGTTCCGCCCGCCGCCGGAAGTGCGACGTAAGCCAGGAGGAGCGGCCACAGCCACCAGCCGATCGGCTCAGCGGAGCGGACTTCGTCCCACTGATCCGCCCACAGCCAGTAGGTGAGCGGGGCTACCGCAGCATGAAAGAGCGCCGAGCCGCCAACGAACCTCAGGAGCCGATCGCTCAGCCCGACACCCCACCGTCCTGCCTGCCGTTCGAAGGCCCAGACGTACAGCGCTCCGGGCAGCAGCGCGACGACCAGGACGGCGACCGCGTGAAACGTGTCAGGCACTCGACCTCCTCAGCGACGTCAACGGCCCCGACTCTACGAACGAGCAGTGACAGGAATCATCGACCGCGCGGCGGTGCATCTCCGGCCGGACGACGTCGCGCTGGTCAGGAGGAGCCTCTCGTGCGTCCCAAGCCACACCTACGCTCGAACTCTGGCATCCGACTCAGCCCCCAGTTCGCCGAGCTCTTGGATGACCAGGGCTTCCTCACTGAATCCGACGAGAACGCGAAGCGACTTGCGGTCCTCCGCCGCAGGCTGGCTCCGTATGGCGTCAGCTTCGATGACGACGGGATGACCTCAGCCTCGCTCGGGTCGAAACAGGATCTCTGCCGGATGCGGCGGCTCTCTGAGATCAGGGCTCGGTGATGGCGCCCCGCTCGGCCCCGGTGGCGAGCCGTGCGTACTTGGCCAGCACGCCGCTCGTGTAGCGGGGTTCGGGCAGCTTCCACTCGCGCCGGCGGCGGGCCAGCTCCACGTCGTCCACGTGCAGCTCGATGCGCTTGGTGTCCACGTCGATGGCGATGCGGTCGCCATCCTGGACCAGAGCGATCGGTCCGCCGTCGACCGCCTCGGGGGCGACGTGGCCGATGCAGAAGCCGTGGGTACCCCCGGAGAACCGGCCGTCGGTGACCAGCGCGCAGTCGCCGCCCCGGCCGGCGCCCTTCAGCGCCCCGGTCACGGCAAGCATCTCGCGCATGCCGGGCCCACCCTTCGGCCCCTCGTAGCGGATGACCAGGACGGTTCCCGGCTCGATCGAGCCGGAGAGGATCGCCTCCATGGCCCCGTCCTCACCGTCGAACACCCGCGCCGGCCCCTCGAAGCGGTCGAAGGTGATGCCGGCCACCTTCACCACCGCACCGTTCGGCGCGAGCGAGCCCCGCAGCACGGCGATGCCGCCGACCTCGTGGATCGGGTAGTCGAGGCGGTGCACCACCTCGCCGTCGGGGGCCGGAGGGTCGATCGCCTCGAGGTTCTCGGCGACGGTCCGCCCGGTGACCGTGAGGCAGTCGCCGTCGATCAGCCCGGCGGCGAGCAGGTGGCGCATGACCACGGGGACGCCGCCGATCCGGTCGAGGTCGGTCATGTGGTACTTCCCGCCCGGCTTGGTGTCGCCGATGTGCGGCACCCGGGCGGCGATCCGGTTGAAGTCCTCGAGGGCGAGCTCGACCCGGGCCTCGTTGGCGATGGCCAGCAGGTGGAGCACCGCGTTGGTCGACCCGCCGAGCGCCATGACCACCGCGATGGCGTTCTCGAACGCCTCCTTGGTCATGATCTGCCGGGGCCGGATGCCCGAGGCCAGCAGGTCCATCACCGCCCTGCCCGACGCGTAGGCGAAGTCGTCGCGGCGGCGGTCCACCGCCGGCGGCGTGGCCGAGCCGGGCAGCGACATGCCGAGCGCCTCGGCGACCGAGGACATGGTGTTGGCGGTGAACATCCCGGCGCACGCGCCCTCGGTGGGGCAAGCGTTGCGCTCGATGGCGTCGAGCTCCTCCTGCGTCATCGTTCCGGTGCCCCGGGCGCCGACGGCCTCGAACACGCTGGTGATGTCGAGCGCCCGCCCGTTGTGGTACCCGGGCAGGATCGTGCCGCCGTAGAGGAAGACCGAGGGCAGGTTCAGGCGGGCGGCGGCCATGAGCATGCCGGGCAGCGACTTGTCGCACCCGGCGAACGTGACCAGCGCGTCGAGGCGCTCGGCGTGCATCACGGTCTCGATCGAGTCGGCGATCACCTCACGCGACACCAGGCTGGCCCGCATGCCCTCGTGGCCCATGGAGATGCCGTCGCTGACCGCGATGGTGGTGAACTCGATGGGGAAGCCGCCGGCCGCCCGGACGCCGTCCTTCGAGCGCTTGGCGAGGCGGTCGAGCGGCAGGTTGCACGGGGTGACCTCGTTCCACGACGAGCACACGCCCACCTGGGCCTTGCCCCAGTCGTCGTCGGTCATGCCGACCGCTCTGAGCATCGCCCGAGCCGGGGCCCGCTCGTAGCCGTCGGTCACCTCGTGGCTGCGCGGCTTGATCTCCACGCTGGTCTCGCTCGTCGGCTCGGACATGGGCGCCAGCGTACGCCCGGCACGCCCCGTGCCCGCCACCCGATCGCGGCGTGGTCCACGACGACGGTGGGATGGGGGCTGGGAGGACGCGCGGAGACGCTCAGGCCGCGGCCCGACCGCCGGCCCGCCGCGTGGAGAGCGGAGATGCGACGGCACCACCCTGCAGGCGCTTGGATGGGCACCCGGTGCCCCCGCTGCGCAGCATTCACGACAGGGAGATCGCGCGCCTCGCCGTCCCGGCGTTCGGCGCCCTGATCGCCGAGCCGCTCTACATACTCGCCGACACCGCGGTGGTGGGCCATCTCGGCACGCCCCAGCTCGGGGGTCTCGCCGTGGCATCGAGCCTGCTGCTGACCCTCTACGCGGTCTTCATCTTCCTGGCGTACGGCACCACCGCCGCGGTCAGCCGCCTGCTCGGTGCGGGTGACGAACCGGGGGCGGCCCACCAGGCGGTGCAGTCGCTGTGGCTGGCGCTCGGCATCGGGGTCGCGGTCGCCGGCCTGGGTCTGGCGCTGAGCGACCCCCTGGTCGGGTGGATGGGCGCCGAGGGCGCCGTGAGGACCAACGCGCTCGTGTACCTCCGCATCAGCCTGTTCGGCGTCCCGTCGATGCTGCTGGTCCTCGCGGGCACGGGATACCTCCGTGGCCTCCAGGACACGCGCACCCCGCTCGCGATCGCGGTGGGCACCGCGGTCGCCAACCTCGCCGTCGAGGTCGTGCTGATCTACGGGTTCGGCCAGGGAATCGGCGCGTCGGCGCTGGCCACCGTGCTCGCGCAGACGGCCGGCGCCGCGATCTACGTGCGCCGGGTCGCCGGGGCGGCACACGGCCGGGGCACCGCCCTGCTGCCCCACCCGTCGAGCCTCGTGGGGCTGGCCCGGGTGGGCCGCGACCTCCTCGTCCGCACGGCGGCCCTCCGCTCGGCACTGGTGGTGGCCACGGCGGTCGCCGCCCGACTCGGGACCGTCGACGTTGCCGCACACCAGGTGGCGTTCGAGGTCTGGAGCTTCCTCGCTCTCAGCCTCGATGCGATCGCCATCGCCGGTCAGGCGATGGTCGGCCGCTCCCTCGGTGCCGGTGACGCCGACCTGGCGCGGTCGGCGGCCCGGCGCATGATCGAGTGGGGCGTCGCCTCCGGGGTCGTCCTCGGCGCCGTGACGGCCACCGTCCACGGCGTGCTCCCGCGGGTCTTCACCGGCGACACGGAGGTGGTGACGCTCGCAGCGTTCCTCCTGCTCTGGGTCGCGGCGCTCCAGCCGGTGAACGCCATCGCCTTCGTGCTCGACGGCGTGCTCATCGGGGCCGGCGACATGCGGTTCCTCGCCTGGGCGATGGTCGGCGCCGCCGCGCTGTTCGTCCCCGCGGCCCTGGCGGTGACGGCCCTGGACCTCGGCATCGGCTGGCTGTGGGCCGCCCTCGGCCTGCTGATGCTGACCCGGGCCGTCACTCTGTCGGCCCGCTTCGGGTCAAGCCGGTGGGTGGTGCTCGGCGCCGCCCGGTGAGCCCGGACGGTGGATGCGGCCCGCGGTCAGAAGTCGGTGCCGCAGAACGGGGCGCGGCGGGGCCGGAACAGCGCATCGGCGCGGTCGACCGCCCCGCTCCGTTCCTCGTCGACCAGGCCGGCCCGGTGCAGCGTCGCCCACGCGACGCCCGACAGGAGCAGCGCGCCCAGGTCGGCGACGTGCACGACGACGTCGGCGCTCGCATCCGTGCGCCGGCACTCGGCCCCGTCGGGGCCGGCGTCGAGCAGGAAGCGCCCGCCCACCTCCGGCCCCACCGGGTCCGCCACCTCCACCACCAGCCTGCCCGCCCTGGCGTACGACCGTGCCGCCAGGCAGCGGGCCACGTCGAGCGGCCGCAACCACAGGTGGTCGCGCTCGCCCGAGGTCACCAGCGCCCGGGGGTCGGACAGTTGCCACCGCAGGGGCAGGTCGAGCGGGGCCCGGTCCCACCGCAGGGTCCCGACCAGGTCGATGTCGGTCAGGAACCGGACGAGGCCCGCCATCACGCCGTCGTCGGCGCCCGCAACCGTGTCGACCCGCAGCTCGTGGCGGGTGCCGTCGTCGGCCCAGCCCTGCCTGATGCGGTAGATCGCGCACCCGTCGGGCGTCCCGCCGGCGCCCTCGTGCACCGCGACGAACCGGCGGCTCGCCCCCTCCCGCTCGCTCTCCGGGTCGAGGGCCAGCGCCTCCCACCACCGGGCGTTCCGGCTCAGCTCCCCCGGGATCCGGTGCCAGTGCCGCTCCCACACCGCCGGCAACGCCCGGGCGGCCTCGTCCTCGTCGATCAGGCGCACCTCGCCCGGTACGTCACCGGACCGGATCGCGGCGCCGGCCACCGTCCCGGCCCGCCAGGTGTCGAGCCGCAGGCTCTGGAAGCGGGTGGCCACCCCGAACCCGAAGCGGCGGTAGATCCCGCCCTCGCTGGCCGTGAGGCCGGCCACCGGCTCGCCCCGCTCGACCGCCTGGTCGATGACGGCGGCCATCAGCGAGCCGAAGATCCCCCGCCGCCGGTGCGACGGCAGCACACCGACCTCGGTGATCGCCGCGGCCGGCACCGTGACACCCCCCGGCAGCGCCAGCCCGAACGAGAACGTGGACGCGGTGCCCGCCAGCACGCCGCCGTCGTCGACCACGAACGTGCGGTCGGGCTCGACCACCAGCTCGGCCTGCGCCCGGTAGTCGTCGGGGGCCCGGGGACCCGCGCCGAAGGCGACGGCGGTCAGGTCGAGGACGGTGCGCAGCTCGTCGGGATCGATCAGGCGGGGCTTCCACGTCACGCCCGACAGCGTGGCTCGCCCGCCACCCCCGTGTCGCCGCGGTTTCGAGCTCGCCGGGACCGACGGCGTGTCGCCGGCGTCGGGCGCGCCCGTCCATCGTGACCCGGCCCGGCTCACGCCGAGCCCTCCCCTCAGGCCGCCGCCCGCTCCCGGAGCAGCGCGGTGACCGCCCGGCCGTCGGCCTGCCCCTTCGTCGCCCGCATGACCTGGCCGACGAAGAACCCGGTGAGCTTGCCCCGCGCCTTCTCGTCGCCGTCGACGAAGCGCCCCCACTCGTCGGGGTGTGCGGCGATCACCTCGTCGACCGCGGCCGCCAGCGCGTCGGCGCCCATCTTCTCGAACCCCTTGGTCGCCGCGATCGCCGCCGGGTCGTCGCCGGTGGCGACCATCTCGGCCAGCACGGCCTTGGCCTGCGTGGCCGTGAGCTCGCCCTTGGTCTCCATCTGCACGAGGTCGGCCAGCCGGCCCGGCTCCAGCGACGCGGCCCCCTCCACCGCCAGGTTCTGCTCGACATGCGTCAGCACGCGCCGGGCATCGGCGCCCGCCTCGATGGCGGCGAGCGCCAGGCCGTCGAGGTCGCGCTCGACCGCGATGACGACCGGGCCGGCGGCGGGTTCCACCCCGGCGGCACCCGCGAGGACCGCCCGCCGGTCGGCGGGCAGTGCGGGCAGCGCCGCGTCGACGCGTGCCACCCACTCGTCGCCGGGATCCAGCGGCACGAGGTCGGGCTCGGGGAAGTAGCGGTAGTCCTCGGCCTCCTCCTTGACCCGGAGCGTGCCGGTCCGGCCCTCGGCCTCGTTCCAGTGGCGCGTCTCCTGCCGGACGGCCTCGCCGCCCTCCAACAGCGCGATCTGCCGCTGCGCCTCGTACTCCAGCGCCCGGCCGAGCGACCGGAGCGAGTTGAGGTTCTTGATCTCGCAGCGGGTGCCGAACGGCTCACCGGTGCGCCGCACCGACACGTTGGCGTCGACCCGGAGGGAGCCCTCCTCCATCTTGGCGTCGGACGCCCCGGTGGCCAGGAGGATCGCCCGCAGCTCGGTCACGTACGCCCGGGCGTCGTCGGACGACCGCAGGTCGGGCGCCGAGACGATCTCGAGCAGCGGGACCCCCGCCCGGTTGTAGTCGACCAGGCTGTGGCCGGCGCCGTGGATCCGGCCGTCGCCGCCCACGTGCGTCGACTTGCCGGTGTCCTCCTCGATGTGGGCCCGTTCGATGCCCACCCGCTGGCCCGACGGCAGCGCCAGCCAGCCCTCCACGTTGATCGGCAGGTCGTACTGGCTGATCTGGTAGTCCTTCGGCATGTCCGGGTAGAAGTAGTTCTTCCGGGCGAACACCGACGGGCGCACCTCGCAGTGCAGGGCCCGGCCCAACCGCAGCGCCAGCTCCACGGCTTCCTCGTTGAGCACCGGGAGCGACCCGGGGAGGCCGAGGCACACCGGGCACACGTTGGTGTTCGGCTCGTCGCCGAAGCGGTTCGGGCAGCCGCAGAACAGCTTGGTGGCGGTCGCGAGCTCGCAGTGCACCTCGAGCCCCACGACCATCTCCCACTCGGACGGCATGGGGCCAGGCTACTGCCGGGCCACCCGGGCCGGTTCCGCCGCCGGCGCCGCCGCCTCGAGCGCCGCCGCCGCCCGGAACATCGTCGCCTCGCCCAGCGCCGGGGCGAGCACCTGCACCCCGACCGGTAGGCCGTCGTCGCCGGTCCCGAACGGCACCGAGATCGCCGGCTCGCCCGACAGGTTCGACGGGATCGTGCAGACGTCGTTCAGGTACATGGTCAGCGGGTCGGCCACCTTGGCGCCCAGCTCGAAGGCGGTGGACGGCGAGGTCGGGGCGAGCAGCACGTCGGCCTGCCGGTAGGCGGCCGCGAAGTCGCGCAGGATCAGCGTGCGCACCCGCTGGGCCTTGCCGTAGAAGGCCTCGTAGTAGCCGGCCGACAGGGCATAGGTGCCGAGCATGATGCGCCGCTTGACCTCGGCACCGAAGCCCCGGGTGCGGGTGCGGTCGTACATCTCGCCGGTGGTCGGCGCGTCGACCCGGAGGCCGTAGCGCACCCCGTCGTAGCGGGCGAGGTTGCTCGACGCCTCGGCGGGGGCGATCAGGTAGTACGCCGACAGGCCGTAGACCGCGGCCGGCACCGACACCTCGTCGACCTTGGCGCCGGCCCGCTCCAGCGCGGCGGCGGCCTCGCGCACCCGCGCCGCCACGTCGGGCTGGATGCCGTCGGCCTCGACCAGCTCGGTGACCAGGCCGACCCGCAGCCCGTCGACGCCGCCGTCGAGACCCTCACGCACCGCCGGCACCGGCCGGGGGATCGACGTGCTGTCGCGGGGGTCGTGGCCGGCGATCGCCTCGTACAGGAGGGCGGCGTCGCCCACGGTGCGGGCGAGGGGCCCGATCTGGTCGAGCGAGCTGGCGAACGCCACCAGCCCGTAGCGCGACACGCCCCCGTAGGTGGGCTTCATGCCCACCACCCCGCACAGGGCGGCCGGCTGGCGGATCGACCCTCCCGTGTCGGACCCGAGCGCCAGCGGTG
Organism: Acidimicrobiia bacterium; assembly: GCA_046537875.1. GTDB lineage: Bacteria > Actinomycetota > Acidimicrobiia > Acidimicrobiales > VFJN01 > JBKHJZ01. The sequence continues at coordinate 33,559 of JBKHJZ010000016.1, forward strand.
CGAACCCGGCCGCGACCGCGGCCGCCGATCCGCCCGACGAGCCGCCGGGCACCCGCGAGGTGTCGTGCGGGTTGCGGGTCGGGCCGAACGCCGAGTTCTCGGTGGAGCTGCCCATCGCGAACTCGTCGAGGTTGGTCTTGCCGATGACCACGGCGCCGGCGTCGAGCAGCTTCTCGACGACGGTCGCGTCGTAGGGGGGCCGCCAGCCGTCGAGGATCCGGGACGAGCAGGTGGTCGGCACGCCCCGGGTGCACATGTTGTCCTTCAGGGCCACCGGCACGCCGGCGAGCGGGCCGGGGTCCTCGCCGGCGGCGATGCGATGGTCGAGGGCCACGGCGGCCTGGCGGGCGTCGTCGGCCACGACCGTGGTGAACGCGTGGATCTCGCCGTCGCGGGCCTCGATGACCGCCAGATGCTCGTCGACCACGTCGGCGGCCGGGCGACGGCCCTCGCGGACGTCGCCCGCCAGGTCGAGCGCGGTCACGGGGCCTCCCCGAGCACGGGCGGGACCCGGAACATGCCGTCCTCGACGTCCGGCGCCGCGGCGAGCACCTCCTCCCGGTCGAGGCACGGCTGCGTCTCGTCGCTCCGGAGCACGTTGGCCAGCGGGTAGGGATGCGAGGTCGGCGGCACCCCGGCGACGTCCAGCGCCTCGACGTCGCGGGCGTGGTCGAGCACCTTGGCGAGCTGCTCGGTGAAGGTGTCGAGCTCGTCGTCGGTGAGCACCAGACGGGCCAGCCGGGCCACGTGCGCGACGTCGTCGCGGGAGATCTGGGCCATGAGCGCGCATGCTACGGGAACGCC
>JBKHJZ010000126.1:0-9662 GCA_046537875.1 Acidimicrobiia bacterium
CGCGGCAAATCCCGTACTGTTCGGTGCCCACTTGCACGCCTATCCGCTCGGCTTCCTACTCACCGAAGCGGGTGGCGTACGCACGGCGCACCCGCTGGAGGTCGTGCGGCAGGAGGTCCGCGGCCTCGGCCCCGTCGAGGACCAGGCGGGCCTGCTGGCGCAACGGGCCGCTCACCTCCGGCCCCGCACCGGGCGGGAGCGACTCGCACAGCAGGTGGAGGGCCTCGAGCAGGTAGACGCAGACCGCCGGCTTGTCCTGCGCCGCCTGCCGCAGCTCGTCGAAGCCCAGCGCCACGGCGCCTGCATGGGTCTGCGCCTCCGGTCGCAGGAGGCGACGGCCCTCCTCCCCCTGCGTCGCCCGCGGTGGGCCCGACCGCCGGAGCATCTCCTGGAGCACGGCGGCCATGTGGAAGATGGCGTCCTGTGCGGTCGTCGGATCGTTGACCCCGGTGGACAGGGCCCGCAGCGCCACGTCCACGAGCTGGCGGATCCCGTAGCTCGAGTCCTGCTGCATGGTGCGGGACCGCCCCACCAGCACCGCCGCACGGGCGGCGCGCTCCACGTGCCGCCTGTCACCCTCCCGCGGTGTCGGCCAGATCGTGCACAGGGGGGTGCCGGGCACCGCGTAGCGCCCGACCGCGATCTCCAGCCGCACGGTTCCCCCCGGTGGCGCCACGGCCAGCAGCCGCTCACCGTCCACCTGCTGGATCCAGCCGTGGCGCTCGAACGCGACGAGGAACCCCTGGCGGTCGGGTGGCCGCTCGTCGATCTCCGTTCCGCCGTCGCTCGACTCGGGCCACCGCAACGCCACCGCGTCCAACGACTCGGTGGTCACGCCGTGGAGCAGCTCGCTCACGTCCATCGAGTGCGCGTTGTGGTTGATGAACGCGATGATCGCCAGGATCGCGGTGATGCCGAGCAGGAGGGCGATGGCGACCGACAGGGTCGGCACCAGGGGTTCGCCGCCGGCGTCGACCGCCTCGTGCACCGACCGCAGCACGACCAGGCAGAACGTGAACGTGCCGACGACGATGCCCATCACCCGCTTGGTGAACGGATCGCGGAACAGCCCGTGCACCACCCGGGGTGAGTACTGGCTCGATGCGAGCTGGATCACCAGCAACGCCACCGAGAAGGCGATGCCCGCGACCGTGATCGTGGCGGTGGCCACGGCGGACAGCACGGCCCGGGCGCTGTCGACGGTGGCCTGGAACGTGAGCGGGAGGTCGACGTCGCGCTTGCTCAGAGCCTCGTCGATCTCGAGGCTCACCTGACCGAGCACGGCGGCCCCGACCACGAACAGCATCGGAACGAAGAAGAAGCTGCTCCGCACGCGCTCCACGAGCGCGGCCAGTCCCATGCGCACGGGCGAAACGTCCCCCTCGACGGCGGCCGGGATACGGGCACGCCACACACCCGATGTGGGAACATGCGTTTGTGACCCGGGAGGCCGCGGTCCTGCACGCCGACCTCGACGCCTTCTACGCGTCGGTGGAGCAGCGTGACCATCCGCACCTGCGGGGACGCCCCGTCATCGTGGGCGGCGGCGTGGTGCTGGCCGCGAGCTACGAGGCCAAGGCGCACGGCGTGCGCACGGCGATGGGCGGCGGCCAGGCCCGCAGGCTGTGCCCACACGCCGTGGTGGTCGAGCCCCGGATGGCCGCCTACGCGGCAGCGAGCCGGGCGGTCTTCGAGGTGTTCGAGCGGACGACCCCGCTGGTGGAGGGGCTGTCGATCGACGAGGCCTTCCTCGACGTCAGCGGGTTGCGGCGGGTCTCCGGCACACCGGTCGAGATCGCCGTGGACCTCCGGCGCGAGGTGCTCGACCGGGTGGGCCTGCCCATCACCGTGGGCGTGGCCCGCACCAAGTTCCTCGCCAAGGTGGCGAGCGCGGTGGCCAAGCCCGACGGCCTGCTGGTTGTCCCGCCCGACCGGGAGCTCGAGTTCCTCCACCCGCTGCCCGTGGAGAGGCTGTGGGGGGTCGGGCCGGTCACCGCGGCCACCCTGCACGACCGGGGCATCGCCACCGTCGGCGAGGTCGCCCGGCTCGGCGAGGCGGCGCTGGTCGCGATGCTGGGTCGGGCCTCGGGTCGACACCTGCACGCGCTCGCCCACAACCGTGACCCACGACCGGTGGAGGTCGGCCGCCGCCGGCGCTCGATGGGCGCCCAGCACGCCCTCGGCCGGTCGCACCGGGACCCGGGCGACGTCGATGCCTCCCTCGTCTCCCTGGTCGACCGCGTGACCCGGCGGATGCGGGGCGCCGGGCGGGTCGGCCGCACCGTCACGCTGCGGCTGCGCTTCGACGACTTCACCCGCGCCACGCGCTCGCACACGCTGCCCCGGGCCACCGCCCACACCGCGACGATCCTCTCCGCCGCCCGCGGGCTCCTCGCCACGGTGGCGCCGCTCATCGACCGCAAGGGGCTCACACTCATCGGCGTGGCGGTGGGCAACCTGGCCGATGCCCGCGCGGTTCAGCTGGCGCTGCCCCTCGACCGGGCCGGCGGCGGCGCCCTCGACGCCGCGCTCGACGAGGTGCGGGAGCGGTTCGGCTCGGATGCCGTCACCCGGGCGGTGCTGCTGGGCCGCTCCCCCGGGCTGGCGGTGCCGCTGCTCCCGGACTGACCGTGCCCCGGGGACGGGCTCCCGGCCTCTCAGTCGTCGGTGAGCTCGCCCCGGTTGTACGCGTCGTAGGCCGACAGGTCGAGCAGGCCGTGGCCGGAGTAGTTGAACAGGATCACCCGCTCCTCGCCGGCCTCCTTGGCCGCCAGCGCCTCGTCGACCGTGGCGCGGAGGGCATGCGCCGTCTCGGGCGCGGCCAGCTTGCCCTCGCTGCGGGCGAACAGCACCGCCGCCTCGAACACCTTCGACTGCGGGGCCGCCACCGCGGTCATGCGCCCGGTCTTGACCAGCGTCGAGATCACCGGGCTGTCGCCGTGGTAGCGGAGGCCGCCGGCGTGGATCGACGGCGGCATGAACTCGTGGCCCAGGCTGTACATGGGCAGCAGCGGGGTGAGGCCGGCGGTGTCGCCGAAGTCGTAGTCGAACGTGCCCTGCGTCAGCGTGGGGCACGACGTCGGCTCGACGGCGACCAGGCGCACGCTCTCGTCCTCCATGAACGGGAGCGCGATGCCGCCGAGGTTCGAGCCGCCGCCGCACGAGGCGAGCACCACGTCCGGCCGCTCCTCGCCGGCGGCGGCGAGCTGCTCCTTCGCCTCGAGCCCGATGATCGTCTGGTGCAGCAGCACGTGGTTGAGCACCGAGCCGAGCGAGTAGTGCGAGTCGTCACGCCCGGCGGCGTCGGCGACGGCGTCGCTGATCGCCAGCCCCAGCGAGCCCGGGCTCGACGGGTCGTCCACGGGCGAGGGCACGCACTCGGCGCCCCAGGTCTCCATGAGCACCCGCCGGTACGGCTTCGACTCGTACGACGTGCGGACCATGTAGACCTTGCACTCGAGGTCGTACTGCGACGCCGCGAAGGCCAGCGCCGCACCCCACTGGCCGGCGCCCGTCTCGGTGGTCAACCGCCGGATCCCCTCGGCCTTGTTGTAGTGGGCCTGGGCGACGGCCGTGTTGGGCTTGTGCGAGCCGGCCGGGCTGACCGACTCGTCCTTGAAGTAGATGTGCGCCGGGGTGCCGAGGGCACGCTCCAGCCGCTCGGCCCGCACCAGCGGCGTGGGACGCCACAACCGGAGCGTGTCGATCACCTCGCCCGGGATGTCGACCCACGGCGCCGTGCTCATCTCCTGCTCGACGAGGGCCATCGGGAACAGCGGCGCCAGGTCGTCGGGCCCCACCGGCTGGCGGGTGGCCGGGTGCAACGGCGGCTGCAGCGGCTCGGGCAGCCGGGGCAGGGCGTTGTACCAGGCCGTCGGCATGCGGTCGGCAGGCAGGTCGAAGCGCATGGGCGGCGATCGTAGAGGTCGGGACCCGGCGCCGTGGAGTCCGACGGCCCGCGGCCCCGCGGCCCCGCGCCCCCGGGCCGTCACGGGTGCACGTGGACCGGGTGGCCCTCCAGCTCCTCGATGTCGTGCTCGGCCTCGCCGAGCAGGTGGCGGGCGAGGTCCTCCAGCGCCCGGGCCGCGGCGATCTCCTCCCCGACCTTCGGGACGTCGGGATCGTGCGGGTTGCGCCGCGCCCGGCCCCACCCGCGGTGGTGGGTGCCGTCGATGTCGAGGAGCGCGTCGGCCCTGGTCTCGTCCCCCTCCTCGGTGAACGCGATGTCGACGCTCCAGATCCGTGCCTGGGACATGGCGCACTCCCTTCCGCGGGGTCCTCGTCGCGGCCATCATCCCCCCGGTGCCCGGCCGGGTGAAGGGCCGAACGTCACCGCCCGTCCGGTGTCAGGGTCGCCAGGGGCGCAGGCGTGGCCACCAGGCCGGGACCTGCCGCCGGTACGCCTCGTAGTCCTCGCCGAACCGGCGGCGCAGCGCCGGCTCCTCGTAGCCCCGCACGAAGGCGACGAACGCAGCGCCGAGCCCGCCGGCGTAGACCACCAGCACCGGCCTGGCGAGCAGAAGCGCCTGCCCGAGGACCACGGCGAGCACCGCCACGTACATCGGGTTGCGCACGTGACGGTACAGCCCGCCGATCACGAGGCCCTCGGTGGGCGCCACCGGCGCGGGCGTGCCACGCCCCTCGCGCACGAACCCGGCGAACGCGTACGCGAGCGCGACGCCCCCACCGGTCACGCTCGCGGCACCGACCGCGCGCACGCCGAACGGGTACGGGTGGTCACCCGCCTGCCAGCGGGTGAGCAGCCAGGGCACGGCGCCCGCCACGACACCCGGTGCGGCGGCGAGGAACAGCGTGCTCCCCGCCGCCGCGACCGACCGGCGCACGCGTCAGCCCTCGCCGGTCGACCCGCTGCCTGGTGAGGGCCGGTCGATGGGTGGTCCGCTCGGGGACGCGGACGACGACCCCGTGGAAGAACCCGCGGACGACCCCGGTGAGCCCGCCGGCTGCGACCCGGCCGTCGCACCGCCGTGGTTGTTGGCCATGGCGTCCGCGAAGCGGAGCAGCTCGACCGGCACGGGGAACACCAGCGTCGAGTTCCGCTCGGCGGCCACGTCCACCATCGTCGAGAGCAGGCGCAGCTGCATCGACGCCGGATGGGCCTCGAGCACCTCGGCGGCCTCGCCCAGGGCCGCGGCCGCCTCGCGCTCGCCCTGTGCGTGGATCACCTTCGACCGGCGCTCGCGCTCGGCCTCGGCCTGGCGTCCCATCGCCCGGCGCATCGTCTCGGGCAGCTCGACGTCCTTCACCTCGACCAGCGACACCTTGACGCCCCAGGGGTTGGTGAGATCGTCGATGATCCGCTGGAGCTGCTGGTTGATCTCGTCGCGCTTGAGCAGCAGGTCGTCGAGCTCGACCTGGCCCAGGATGCTGCGCAGGGTGGTCTGGGCCACCTGCGAGGTGCCGATCAGGTAGTTCTGGATCGACACGACGGCCCTGATCGGCTCGACCACGTTGAAGTAGGCGACCGCGTTGACCCGCAGGGTCACGTTGTCCTTGGTGATCACGTCCTGCGGCGGGATGTCGGCCGTCACCGTCTGGAGGTTGACCTTCACCATCCGGTCGATGATCGGCACGATGAAGAACAGGCCCGGGCCCTTCGCCCCGGTGACCCGACCGAGCCGGAAGATCACGCCCCGCTCGTACTCTGCGACGATCCTCACCGCCGAGGCGAGGATGATGACCAGGAGCACGACCGCGGCGATGATCCCGTAGACCAGTGCTTCACTCATGGTTCGTCTGTCCTTGGTTGTCTGATGTGACCTGGGCGCCCGGGATCGGCTCCACCTCGAGCACGAGGCCCTCGACGCCGACCACCCGTGCCTTCGACCCGTCGACCAGCGGCTCCCCGACGCTGCGCACGGTCCACCAGGCGCCCTCGACGAACGCCTGCGCGTCGGGCGGCGCCCCCTGCACGACGACGTCCCGGCCGACCAGCACGCCGGGGCCGCTGTAGCGCGTCTCGGAGCGGCGCGACCTGACCACGAGGCGGCCCGCGATGACCACCGCGCCCCCGACCACGATCGCGACCGGGGCGACCACCGCCATGCTCACCGAGAACCCGGGCGTGTCGCGGAACAGGAAGATCCCGGCCAGGACCAGCGCCCCGACGCCGCCCGCGGCGGCGATGCCGATGCCGGGTGCGAACAGCTCCGCGACGAACAGCGCGGCGGCGAGCAGCAGGAAGACGATGCCGACGGCGTTCACCGGCAGCACCGACAGCGAGAACAGCCCGAGCAGGATCATCGACAGGCCCAGCACCCCACCGACGCCCACGCCGGGGCTCGCGAGCTCGTAGATCAACCCCAGCGTGCCGACCGACATGAACAGGAACGCCAGGTTGGGGTCGGCCAGCGTCTGCTGGATGCGCCGGAACAGCCCCATCTCGAAGTCGTCGACTACCGCCGCGGCGGTGCGCAGCGTGACCGGTCGCCCGTCCGTGCCGATCGCGACCTCCCGGCCGTCGACCTCGTCGAGCAGGTCGGCCAGCGACGGGCTCGCGAGGTCGACCGCCCCCTCCTCGACCGCCTCGCCCACCGCCAGCGAGCGGCCCTCGCGCACCATGTCGACCGCCACCTCCACGTTGCGGCCGCGCTCCTCGGCGATCGCCTCGGCGTAGGCCGCGGCGTCGTTGACGATCTTGTCGCTCACCTCGCCGCCCTCGAGGCTCACCGGTGTCGACGCCCCGATCGCGGTGCCCGGTGCCATGGCGGCCACGTGCGTCGACAGCACGATCAGCGCGCCCGCCGACCCCGCCCGGGCGCCCTGCGGGCTCACGTAGCCGATGACCGGAACGTCGGCGTCCATCAGCTCCTGGATGATGTCGCGCATCGACGTGTCGAGGCCGCCCGGCGTGTCGATCTCGATGACCAGGGCGTCGTAGGGCCCGTCCTCGGCGCGCCCGACCGCGTCGGTGAGGTAGCCGGCGGTGACCGGCGAGATCCCGCCGTCGACCTCGGCGCGCAGCACGCGCGCCCCGCCCACCGGCTCCTGTGCGCCGGCCGGCTCCTGCCCGGCGGCACCGGCGAGCACCATCCCGATCATCGTCAGCCCGAGAGCCGCGGCCATGCGGGCGGCCGCGAACCGGCGCACCCCGGCCCTGGCCCCCCGGCTGACGGCCGGTGCGGTCCTGCGCCCATCGCGGGCGGGTCCGAGGTGCCATCGGACGCTGGGCATCGGTGCCCTCCTGGGCGGTGCTCCCTCGTGGGGTCTGTCCGTGCCGACCAGACTTCCCGGCGCTCCGCCGCTCACCCTATCGGGGCCTGCTGCGCCACAGCCGGGGCCGTTCCCAGGCCTCACGGTCCGCGGTCGGTCGGCACACCGGGCGCGCCACGAAGACCCCGGAGGCCGAGCAGGACCAGCCGGGCGGCCACCGCCACCAGCAGGGCGGCGAACAAGGCGCGCGAGATGCCGGCGTCCAGGCCGAGCGAGAGTCGCGCCGCCACCAGCGCCGAGACGACGCCGCCGGCCCCGACGACCGCCGCCGGCCGGAGCGCGGCGAGGCCCCGCCGCCGGTTGCGCAACGTCCCGATCAGCGCCGTGGGCACGATCACCGCCAGCGACGTGCCCTTCGCGAGCACCAGCGGCACCCCCACCAGCAGGGTCAGGCCGGGCACGATGACGACACCGCCGCCCACGCCCAGCAGCCCGGCCACGACGCCCGACCCGAGCCCCAGCGCGACGAGCCCCCCGGCAAGGGCCAGGGTGAGGCCGCCGCGCCCGGACGGGTCGGCCTCGGCGGCGAGCATCCTCCCGGCGGTGGCGAGCATCACGCCGGCGAACGCGATCTGCAGGGCCGGCGGGCTGATCCGCACGAGCAGGCGCGTGCCGGCGACCGCCCCGGCCACGGCGCCGGCGGCCAGGCACCCCGCCACCGGCCAGTCCACCTCCCCCGCTGCGGCATAGCCCGCCATGCCGGCCAGCGAGATCGGCACGATCGCGCCGAGCGAGGTCGCCGTCGCGCGCTTGGGCGACACGTGCGCGAGCAACAGGAGCAGCGGGACGATGACGACGCCGCCCCCCACCCCGAACAGGCCGGACAGGAAGCCGGCCGCCGCACCCACCAGGGCCATGCGTCCCCACGGATGGACCACCGGCGCCGCGGCGGCGGGGTCGTCGTGAGGTCCCGCGGGCATGCGACGCCGGTCTACCGCCTGAGGTCGGTCGCGGCCATTCCCGCCGAGCCGTGCACGCGCGGCGCCCGAGCAGGGCTGCGGCCGCACGGCCCGGTGCACCGGGGGGCGCAGTGGGTCGCGATCGGCGCCACCGCTACTCTCTGCCGGGATGAACCCGCCCGTCGACGAGGCCTGGCGCATCGAACCCAACGGTCCCCTGGTCGGCGAGGTCCGGGTGAGCGGGTCGAAGAACGCCGTCACCAAGCACATGCTCGCCGCGATGTTGGGGTCGCGGCCCAGCACCATCGCCAACGCCCCGAACGTCGGCGACGTCTGGATCACCGTCGACATCCTCAGGTCGCTCGGGGTGGGTGTCGACATCGACGGCGACCGCATCACGGTCGAGCCCGTCGAGCGGCCCGACCCGCAGGTGCCGCTGGAGTTCAGCGGGCTCAACCGCATCCCGATCCTGCTGCTCGGCCCCCTGCTGCTGCGCAACCGTGAGGCGTTCGTCCCGCTCGTGGGCGGCGACCGCATCGGCCGGCGGCCGGTCGACTTCCACATCAGGGCCCTCGAGGCGATGGGCGCGCAGATCACCGTGACCCCGGAGGGGATCAGCGCCCGCACCGACCGCCTGCACGGCGCCCCGATCACGCTGCCCTACCCCAGCGTGGGCGCCACCGAGACCGTGCTGCTCACCGCCGTGCTCGCCGAGGGCCGCACCGTGCTGCGCAACGCCGCCATCGAGCCGGAGGTCACCGAGCTCGCCCTGTTCCTCCAGCGGATGGGTGCCCGCGTCGGGTTCAAGCCCGATCGCCGGATCATCATCGAGGGCCGCGAGCGACTCGACGGCGCCGAGTCGCGGCTGCAGGGCGACAGGCTCGAGGCCTTCTCGTACCTGGTGGCCGGCCTGATGACCGGCGGCCGGGTGCGGGTGGGCGGGTGCGTGCAGGACCGCCTGGTCACCGCCATCGACACCCTGCACAAGATGGGCGCGCGGTTCGAGATCACCGACGAGTGGATCTCGGCCAGCGGCGACGACGGGCTCCGGCCCGTGGCCGTCCAGACCGACACCCATCCCGGGTTCATGACCGACTGGCAGCCGCCGCTGATCGTGCTGATGACCCAGGCCGACGGCATGTCGGTGCTGCACGAGACCGTCTACGAGGACCGGCTGGTGTACGTCGAGGCCCTCAAGCAGATGGGGTCGGAGATCGAGCTGTTCGACACCTGCCTCGGCGGGCCGGCGTGCCGCTTCAACGACACCAACGCCCTGCACTCGGCCGTGGTCCGGGGGGTGTCCAAGCTGCACGGCGCCGAGGTCACGATCCCCGACGTGCGGGCCGGCTTCTCGTCGGTGATCGCCGCCGCGGTGGCCGACGGCCCGTCGCTGCTCCACGGCATCCACCACCTGGAGCGCGGCTACGACGACCCGTTCGGCACCCTCCAGTCGCTGGGGATGCGGGTCGAGCGGGTGCGGGTCGCCGGCTGAGCCCGCCCCGGCTCGCCGGTTCGCCCCTCGCCAGCCCG
>JBKHJZ010000127.1:0-9570 GCA_046537875.1 Acidimicrobiia bacterium
GGGCCCGGCACCTGAGCGGCCCCGGGTCGCCCGGGCTCAGCTCATGATCCCGAGGTCACCGCAGGTGGCACCGCCGTCCACGGCGAGCTCGGCGCCGGTCGTGTAGCTGGACTCGTCGCTCGCCAGGAACAGCACGGCGCGCGCCACCTCCTCGGCCCTCCCCATGCGGGCCACGGGCAGCCGCTTGTAGAACGGCGCCTCGCTGTCGGTGCCGGCCAGCATCGGTGTGTCGATCCCGCCCGGGTGGACCGAGTTGACCCGGATGCCCTTGTGCCCGAGGTCGATCGCCGCCGTCTTCGTCAGGCCCCGCACGGCCCACTTGCTGGCGACGTACGCGCCCACGTACGGGAGGCCCTGGAGCCCCGCGGTCGACGAGATGTTGACGATCGACCCGCCGCCGGCACCGGCCATCGAGGGGACGACGGCACGGATGCCGAGGAAGGTCCCGTGGAGGTTCACCCTGACCACCCGGTCGAAGTCGGCCGGGTCGGTGGTGTGGATCGCCTGGAACATCAGCACACCGGCGTTGTTCACCAGCACGGTCACCGGGCCGAACAGCTCCCCGGCACGCGAGACGGCGGCGTCCCACTGGGCCTCGTCGGTCACGTCGAGGTGCACGAACGCGGCCGCGTCCCCCAGCTCGGCGGCGACCTCCTCGCCCTCGGCGTCGAGCACGTCACCGATCAGGACCTGCGCGCCCTCGGCCACGAAGAGGCGCGCCTCCGCCTCGCCCTGGCCGCGCGCCCCGCCCGTCACGATCGCCACCTTGCCGTCGAGCCGTCCCATGTGCGCCGGTCCTCCTCCTCGATCGCACCCACGCCGCCGGCCCGGCGCCGGAGGCGGGCGCGGTCAGGGCTTGCCCGCCCCGACCACCCACATCGCGAAGAACTGCGAGCCGCCGCCGTAGGCGTGGCCGAGCGCCACCCGGGCGCCCTCGACCTGGTGGTCACCGGCCTGGCCGCGCACCTGCATGGCCGCCTCGGCGAAGCGGATCATCCCCGACGCCCCGATCGGGTTCGACGACAGGACACCGCCCGACGGGTTCCACGGCGTGTCACCGTCCATGCGGGTCGCCCCGTCCTCCACGAGCTTCCAGCCGCTCCCCTCCTCGGCGAAGCCGAGGTTCTCGAGCCACATCGGCTCGTACCAGCTGAACGGCACGTACACCTCGGCCACGTCGATCTCGGCTCGCGGGTCGGTGATGCCGGCCTGGCGGTACACCTCTGCGGCGCAGTCGCGTCCGGCCCGCGGGTTCACCTGGTCCCGTCCCGGGAACATCGTCGGCTCGGAACGCATCGCCGTGCCCAGCACCCAGGCCGGGCGCTCGGCCGCGTCGCCCCCGGCCTCGTCGGTGAGCACCATCGCGCAGGCGCCGTCGGACGACGGGCAGGTCTCCGAGTAGCGGATCGGGTCCCACAGCATGATCGAGTCGCGCACCGAGTCGAACGTGATGCCCTCCTCGTGGAGGTGGGCGCACGGGTTGGCCAGCGCGTTCTGCCGGTCCTTGAGCGCCACCAGGATGCCGATGTGGTCCGGGGCCTGGGACCGGCGCATGTACGCGCGGATGTGGGGTGCGAAGTAGCCGCCGGCGCCGGCGACCAGCGGCGGCTGGAACGGGATCGGGAGCGAGAGCGCCCACATCGCCTCGCTCTCCGACTGCTTCTCGAACGCCACGGTGAGCACCCGCCGGTGGATGCCGGCCTCGACCAGGCTCGCAGCCACCAGCGCGGTCGAGCCGCCCACCGAGCCGGCGGTGTGCACCCGCAGCAGCGGCTTGCCCACGCAGCCCAGCGCGTCGGCCAGGTACAGCTCGGGCATCATCACACCCTCGAAGAAGTCGGGCGCCTTGCCGACCACCACCGCGTCGATGTCGGACCACGCCATGCCGGCGTCGGCCAACGCCCTCCCGGCCGCCTCCCGGACGAGCCCGGCGATCGAGACGTCGCCGCGGGTCGCCTCGTGCTTCGTCTGCCCGATCCCGACGACGGCCACCCGCTCGCCCATCAGCCCTCTCCCTCCAGCACGCAGACCAGGTTCTGCTGCAGGCACGGGCCGCTGGTCGCGTGCGCGACCGCCCGGCTCCCCTCGCCCTGCTGCAGCCGGGTGGCGGCCTCACCGATCCGGGCCAGGCCGGCCGCCATCATCGGGTTGGCCGCGAGCGCCCCGCCCGAGGGGTTGACGGTCGCACCGCGGTCGAGGCCGAGCGCGTCGCGCAGCAGGACCTCCTGGTGGGTGAACGGGGCGTGCAGCTCGGCGATGTCGACGGGCGCGCTCCCGACGCCGGCCCGCTGCCCGGCGAGCCGCGTCGACGGCGAGTCGGTCAGGTCTCGCACCCCGAGCTGGTGCGCCTCCACCCGGTGGTCGAAGCCGCGGATCCACACGGGGCGCTCGCACAGCTCGCGCGCCCGGTCGCCGGCGGCGATGATCACGGCGGCCGCGCCGTCGCTGATCGGCGGGCAGTCGTGGCGGCGCAGCGGGGCGGCGAGCTCGGGCTCCTTCAGGAGCACCTCGGGGTCGTCGGAGCCCTGGAGCTGCGCGTGCGGGTTGTCGGCGGCGGCGCGACGGCTGCGGGCGGCGATCTCGGCCATCTCCCGCTGCGACGTCACGCCCGCGTCGATGCAGGCCCGCGCCTGCAGGGCGGCGAGCGCAACGCTGTCGGGCCACAGCGGGGCGAGCACGTACGGGTCGAGCTGGCGCGACAGCACGTCCCGCAGCGAGCCGGGCGACGACTTGCCGTAGCCGAACGCCAGCGCCGTGTCGGCCGCGCCGGTCTGGATCTTCACCCAGGCCTCGTAGAGCGCCCAGGCGCCGTCCATCTCGACGTGGCTCTCGCTGATCGGGGGGAAGGCGCCCACGCCGTCGAGCGTCATCACGAAGCTGAACGCGGTGCCCGCCAGGTAGTCGGTGCTCCCGGAGCAGGTGAAGTCGATGCCCTGCTGGTCGAGGCCGGCCTCGGCCTTCACCCGGTGCAGCACCGGCATGAGCATCTCGACCTCGTTGCGCCCCGCCACCCGGCGCTCGTGGTCGGACTGGGCGAACGCAACGACCGCGACGTCCCGCATCACACGTGCTCCCGGTACGACTCGTAGGGCGCGTCGGGCTCGCCGGTGGGGCGCCACCACTTGATGGAGGCGAGGTTGGGCGCGAGCTCGTCGTCGTCGACCCACACCGCCTCGACCCGCATGCCCATGCGGACCTGGTCGAACGGGATCTCCTGGACCAGGCCGAAGAGCCCCATGTCGGCACCGTCGGGCAGCACGGTGGCCGACACGTAGGGCACGTCCATCGCCTGGCCGTGGAACTTCACGTTCACGACGCAGAAGGTGGTGACGATCCCCCGATCGGGCAGCTCCACCTGCTCGGTGGTGGGCACGCCGTCGACCGGGCACGAGCCGCGGGGCGGCAGGATCACCTTGCCGCACGCCGGGCAGCGCTCGCCGAGGATGCGCTTGGACGCGATCCCCCGCAGGAAGCGCGAGCTGGCCTCGCCCGCCGTGTACGTGTACTCCAGCCGGGCGGGCGCCCGGATGCTCCGCACGGCCTCCACCCCGTCCAGCGCCCGGGGCAGCCGGAGGTCGGTCACCGGGACGCCTCGCCGTCGTCGCCGCCGGTGACCGGGTCGAAGCACGCGATGTCGCGGATCGTGCCCTCGCGCTCGCCCGCCCACCGGATCCGGACCCGCATCCCGGTCGACATCGCCGCGGGCGTGCCCGCGTCGACCGCGTGCAGCAGGGCCGTGTCGGCGCCGTCGAGCCGCACGAGCGCCCAGCCGAAGGGCCGGTCGAGCGGCTGGTTCGGCCGGGGCTCGGGCTCCCACGACCAGGTTGTGACGGTGCCCGCCTGGCCGAGCTCGACCAGCTCGGTCAGATCGTCGCCGGTCACCGGGTCGTACTCCACGGGCGGGCACATCACCCGGCCGTCGCCGGTGCGGATGCCGAGCACGACCTGCTCGCGCAGCCCCGTGAGGAACGCGCTCTGCACCGGCCCGACGGTGCGGGTGAACGGGTACTCGATGACGAGCGGCGCCGACAGGATCTCGGCGTCCGGCATGGCGCCCTCCCCCTGGGGTGGAACAGGTTCTCCCGCGGTCTGTCTATCAGGTGCGACGGGTGCCGCAAAGGTGGACCTGACGGTGTGTCAGGTTCCGTCGGCAGGCGCCTACCGGGCGTCGCCGGCCGGGGCGGCGGAGCCCTGGGGCGTGCCCGGCGCTGCCGCCGGCCCGGTCAGAAGGTGATGACCGACCGGATCGCCGTGCCGGCCTTGAGGTCGGCGATCGCGTCGTTGACGTCCTCGAGGCGCAGCTTGCGGGAGATCATGCCCTCGAGGTCCAGCCGGCCCGTCTTCCAGAGGCCGAGAACCCGCCCGAAGTCGCTGCGGACGTCGGCCGACCCGTAGTACGAGCCCTTGATCGTCTTCTCCTGGAAGAACAGCTCGAAGGCACTGAACGACACCATCTGGTCCGCAGCGCCCGCGCCGATGATGCAGGTCGTGCCACCGCGGCGGGTGGCGTCGTAGGCGGAGCGCATCGTCTGGGGCAGCCCGATGGCCTCGAACGCGTAGTCGAAGCCGTCGCCGCCGGTGACCGAGGCCTGCACGCCGGCCAGCTCGTCGGGCGTCACCGCCCGGGTGGCGCCGAACCGCTGGGCCGCCTCGAGCTTGGAGTCGACGAGGTCGACCGCCACGATCTCGGAGGCGCCCGCCACGCGGGCCCCCTGGATGGCGGCGATCCCCACACCACCGCAGCCGATCACGACCACCGACGATCCGGGCGTCACCTTGGCGGTGTTGATGGCCGCGCCCACGCCGGTCATGACCCCGCAGCCCACGAGCGAAGCGACCTCGATGGGCACGTCGTCGTCGATCTTCACGACCCCCTGCGACGGCACGATGAGCTCCTCCGCGAACGTGCCGGTGCCTGCGAAGCCGAACACCGGGTTGCCGCCCTGCAGGAAGTGCGGCAGGCCCATGGCCGAGAACTGGATGTTCGGGCAGAGGTTGGGCTGCTTGCGGTCGATGCAGAACCGGCACCGCCCGCACGGCGGGCTCCAGACGATGATCACCCGGTCGCCCGCCGAGACGTCGCCCACGCCGTCGCCGACCTCGGTGACCACGCCAGCCCCCTCGTGCCCGGGCACGAACGGCGCCGGCTGCGGGAGGACGCCGTTCATCGCCGACAGGTCGGAGTGGCAGACGCCGGTGGCCTGGATCCTCACCTTCACGTTGCCCGCGCCGAGCTCGCCGAGCTCGATGTCGTCGCGGATCTCGAGCTTCTCGTCGCCTG
Organism: Acidimicrobiia bacterium; assembly: GCA_046537875.1. Taxonomy (GTDB): domain Bacteria; phylum Actinomycetota; class Acidimicrobiia; order Acidimicrobiales; family VFJN01; genus JBKHJZ01. Next base: position 5,282 of record JBKHJZ010000127.1, read on the forward strand.
TGTTGCGGAGCACGGCTGCGCGCATGGCCTCCCCCTCGTGGAGTGGGTGTGACGAACGACCGGCAGCGTACCGGTCGGCCCGGGGGCTGCCTCGGGTGGGCGGCCCTCGGAACCCTCAGGGGGCGCGACCGAGGTGATCGGCGATCAGCTCGGCGGCCTCCCGCAGCTCGGCGGCCACCCAGTCGATGTCGCCCATCCCGTTCGCCCAGGAGATCGTCGCGGACCACCAGACGTGGCCGAGCACCTTCGCCGCCGACGCCTCGAACGCCGGGTCGACGTCGTCGGGGAACGCCGACGACATGATGCGGGCCATCGCCTCGGTGACCTCGACGATCGCACCGACGCTCGCCGGGTCGCCGGCCGTCATCGCGCTGATCACGGCGCCGGTGAGCTTGGGCTCGCGATCCATCGACCGCAGGGCACGCTCGAGCACGTCCATGATCCGGGCCACCGTCGTGTCGCCGCGGGGCGGCCGCTCGCTGACCCGCTGCTCGAGATCCCCCAGCCATCGGACCATCACCGCGAGCAGGACCGCGTCCTTCGACGGGAAGTAGCGGTAGATCGTCCCGAGCGCGACCGAGGCGCGGCCGGCCACGTCGCGCATCTGCACGGCCTCGTAGCCGCCCTCGGCGGCGAGCTCCTGCGCGGCACGGATCACCCGATCCCGTCGGGCCGCCTGGCTCCTGGTCAGCGCCTCTCCGTTGCGGAGTTGGGCAGACACCCTCACGACACTACCGGCGCGGGGTGACGGCCTCCCGGAAGGGGACGTCGCCGTCGCCGCGGGGTTCGCGCGGAAGGCCGAGCGCGCGCTCCCCGATGATGTTGCCCTGCACCTGGTCGGTCCCGCCGGCGATGCGCAGCGACGGGGAGTGGAGGAACCGGCGCAGCCACATGGCCACGGCCGCCGGCTCCCCGTCGCCCCCGTCGCCCCCGCCGTCCCCGGCCACCATGCCGGCCGGCCCCTGCACGGCGATGGCGGCCTCGGTGAGGGCCTTCATGTAGCGGGCGAAGGCCAGCTTCATCACCGATGCCTCCACCCCGGGGGACCGGCCCTGGCTGAGCGCGGTCTGCGACCGGTAGCGGAGGAAGCGGAGCACCTCGGCCCGCACGTGGGTGTCGACGATGGCCTGGCGGAGCACGGGATCGTCCGTCCGGCCGAAGCGCCGCGCCAGTGCCACGAGGCCGGCGGGCGTCACCCCGGTGCCGCCCGCGATCGACGACCGCTCGCTGGCCAGCGTGGTGCGCGCCACCGCCCAGCCGTTGCCCTCCCCACCGAGGAGGTCGCTCCCCGGGATCCGGACGCCGTCGAGGAACACCTCGGAGAAGTGGCTCTCCCCCGTCATCTGGCGCAGCGGTCGAACGTCGATCCCCGGCGCGGTCATGTCGAGGACGAAGTAGCTGATGCCCGCGTGCTTGGGCACGTCCCAGCTCGTGCGGGCGAGCAGCATGCCCCAGCGCGCCCGGTCGGGCGACGAGGTCCACACCTTCTGGCCGCGGACCACCCAACCGTCGCCGTCGCGCTCCGCCCGGGTGGTGAGGCTGGCGAGGTCGGAGCCGGCACCTGGCTCGCTGAACAGCTGGCACCAGAGGTCGTCACCCCGGAGCATCGGACCGAGGAGCCGCCGGCGCTGCTCGTCGGTCCCGTGGGCGAGGATCGTCGGCCCCGCCATGCCGATCGACACCATGAACGCCCCGGTGGAGACCCCGAAGCGCGCCTGCTCCTGGTCGAAGATCACCTGCTCGATGGGGCGGCCGCCCCGGCCGCCGTACTCCCGTGGCCATGTGATCCCCGCCCAGCCGCCGTCGTGGAGGCGCCGCTGCCACGCCCGGCAGCGCCGGAGGTAGGTGTCCTCGTCGTAGGCGTCGCTCCAGAGCCCCAGCGAGAAGTCGTCGGGGTGGCCCTTGGGGATGGCGTTGGCCTCGAGCCAGGCGCGCGCCTCGGCGCGGAACGCCGCCTCCTCCGGGGTGTCGTCGATGTCCACGGCCCCGAGACTAGAACGCGTTCTACCTGGGCGCGCTCGTCCCCGCCGCCTGTCGCGCTCCACACCCCGGCGCCCAGATGGGGTCCGGCCGGGGAGGCCACCCGCTCGGCGCGCATCCGACGCATCGGCGGACGGCCGGTGTGGGTACGAGCGACTCACATCCCCCCGGCAGCACGAGACGCTGCCGAGCGAGCTGGAGGAGATCGTGGAGCGGTTGTCGGGGCTCGACTCAGCGTTCCTGTCCTTCGAGACACCGGCGATGCACCTGCACGTCGCCATGACGGCCGTCGTCGACCCCCGGACGATGGCGCAGCCCTACGAGTCCTCCACCCTCGAGCGCTTCATCGCCGAGCGGCTGCTGCGCGTGCCGTCGCTGCGCCGGCGGGTGGTGGACGCACCGCTCCGGCTGAACCACCCCGTGTGGGCCGAGGACCGGCGCATCGATCCCGGCGCCCACATCCGGCGCCACGTCCTGCCACCGCCCGGTGGCGCGAGGGAGCTCGGCGAGCTCACGGCCGCGATCGTGGGTGTGCCGCTCGACCGGTCGCGCCCCCTCTGGGAGGTCCACGTGGTCGAGGGCCTGGCCGACGGCAACGTGGCCATCATCGGCAAGGTGCACCACTGCGCGGTGGACGGCGTGTCCGGCGCCGAGCTGTTCGTCAACCTGTTCGATCTCGAGCCGCGGCCCACGGCGCCGCGCGACGTCGTCGGGCCGGTACGCGAGGGGGCCGGGACGCCCGAGCGGCAGATCCCGTCGCAGGTCGACACGGTGGGTCACGCCCTGCTGTCGCAGGTGCGTCGCACGCTCGCTCTCCCGGCTCTCGTCGGCCGGACCGCGCGGACCGTCGGCGAGCTGGTGCTGCGCCATCGCGACCCGTCGGTGATCGCGGGCGCGGTGCCGCTGCGGGCCCCGCGAACCCCGTGGAACGCGGCGATCACCCCCCGACGCACGGTCGCCTTCGCCCGCGTCAGCCTCGACGAGGTCAAGCAGGTCAAGAACGCGTTCGGCATCACCGTCAACGACGTGGTGCTCGGGGTCGTGGGAGGTGCCGTCCGCCGCTACCTGATGGAGCGGGGAGGCCTACCCGACGAGCCCCTCGTCGGCATGTGCCCGGTCTCGGTGCGAACCGAGGACGAGGCGGGTCGGCCCGGAAACCGGATCTCCGCCATGTTCGTCCACCTGCGCACCGACATCGCGGACGCCGCGATGCGGCTGCGGGCCATCGCTGCGGCGACGAGGGGCGCCAAGGACGACCACGACGCCATCGGCGCGCGGTTCCTGCAGCGCTGGGCCGAGCACGCTGCGCCCGCGACGTTCGCACGCGCCGCGCGCCTCTACTCCCGCCTCAACCTGGCCGACCGCCATCCGCCGGTGCACAACTTGATCGTCTCCAACGTGCCGGGGCCGCCGTTCCCCCTCTACCTCGCCGGGGCCCGGCTGGTGGCCAGCTACCCGATGGGCCCCGTCATGGAGGGCGCCGGCCTCAACGTGACCGTGCTGTCGTATCTGAATCAGATCGACTTCGGCTTCCTCGCCTGCGCCGACCTGGTCCCCGACGTGTGGGAGATGGTGGACCACGTCGACGGCGCGATGGCCGAGCTGCGCGAGGCCGCCTCGTCGGTCACCCCACCGGCCTGACGGCAGGCCCCGGGCGCCGGGGCGGTCAGGAACCCGCTCGTGGCGCTCACCCCGTACGGTCCCCGACCGTGGCCGAAGACGACCGCATCCGCTGGGACCAACGGTACGCGGGTCTCGGACCCGCCCCGCCCGAGGCCACCGGTCCTCCCCCGCTGCTCGCCGCCCATGAGCACCTGTTCCCCACCTCGGGACGCGCCCTCGATGTCGCCTGCGGGCGGGGGCGCGAGGCGGTGTGGCTGGCGCACCGGGGGCTGGAGGTCTGGGGGCTCGACATCTCCGCCGTCGCCATCGGCCAGGCCCGCGAGCTGGCACGACGCCGCGGGGTCGCCGAGCGGTGCAGGTTCGACGTGGTTGATCTCGACCACGGCCTCCCCGACGGCCCTGCGGTCGACCTCGTCCTCTGCCACAGGTTCCGGGACCGTCGCCTCGACCGGGCGATCGTCCGGCGTCTGGTCCCCGGCGGCCTGCTGGCCGTGGTGGCGCTGAGCGAGGTCGGCGCCGGCCCGGGACCATTCCGGGTCGCCCCCGGCGAGCTGACGGCGGCGTTCGCCGACCTCGACGTGATCGCGTCGGGCGAGGAACGCGGCGAGGCATGGCTGCTGGCCCGGGCCTGACGGTCGGCCGGCGGGGCCCGGCGCAGTGCGGGAGCGGGTCAGCCCGACTGTGCC
>JBKHJZ010000128.1:0-9468 GCA_046537875.1 Acidimicrobiia bacterium
CGCCGGGGCCGGGCGGCCCAGGAGTCGCGCCGGGCCCGGGTGGCCCGCAGCCGCCGGCGCCAGGCGGCCGCCGAGGGCACGGAGGAGACCGAGGAGACCGCACCGACCGAGTCGCCCGAGTCCGCCGAGTCGCCCGAGTCCGCCGGCTCGCCCGATTCGCCCGACTCCCCCGATTCGCCCGACTCCGTCGACTCGCCCGACGACGAGGCCGACGGCGAGCAGGCCGGCGACGAGACCGGTGCCGGAGACGCCGACGCCGCGGGCGAGGACGACCCCGAGGAGAAGAGCTGACATGGGTCAGAAGGTCAACCCCTACGGCTTCCGGCTCGGTGTCACCACCGACTGGAAGTCCCGGTGGTTCGCCGACCGGGACGAGTACAGCGACAGCGCGATCGAGGACTGGAAGATCCGCGACTACCTGATGAACGAGCTGCCCCACGCGGCCATCAGCCGGATCGAGATCGAGCGCACGCGCGACCGCCTGCGCGTCGACGTCCACACCGCGCGCCCCGGCATCGTCATCGGGCGCCGGGGCAGCGAGGCCGACCGGCTGCGGGCCGGGCTCACCAGGATCACCGGCAACCCCAAGGTCCAGCTGAACATCCAGGAGATCAAGCAGCCCGAGCTCGACGCCGCCCTCATCGCCCAGGGCGTCGCCGACCAGCTCGCCGCCCGCGTCGCCTTCCGCCGGGCCATGAAGCGGGCGGTCCAGAACGCCCAGAAGGCCGGTGCCAAGGGCATCCAGGTGCAGTGCTCGGGCCGCCTGGGCGGCAGCGAGATGGCCCGCACCGAGAGCTACCGCGAGGGTCGCGTCCCCCGGCACACCCTGCGGGCCGACATCGACTACGGCTTCCGCGAGGCCCGCACCACCGCCGGGCGCATCGGCGTGAAGGTGTGGCTCTACAAGGGCGACATCCTCCCGTACAAGTCGCTGAGCGAGGACAAGATCAGCCGCGAGGCCGCCATGGCGGTGGGCGAGACCTCCGGCGGCGGCACCGGGGGCGGCAAGCGGGTCGTGTCGTCGTCTGCGGCCGGGCGGCGCCGCCAGGCCGCCGAGCCCGCCGCAGCGCCCGCACCCGCCGCCGAGGAGCAGGTCGAGAACGAGCCGCTCATCAAGGAGGCCGACCCCGAGCTCGAGCGTCTCCTCGCCGAGGAGGAGGAGATCGAGCGCCGGGTGCACGACCACCACGAGACCCCCCACTTCCGCCCGGAGGACGAGTGATGTTTCGCCTCGCAGCCGGAGGTTGCTCGGCGAGCTGGCGGCGCCGGCCGTCGGCCGGCACGTTGGCTTGCCGGCGATCGACCGGCGGAGCCGGACCGATCGCCAGTGGGGGGCTCCGGCGGGAGCCTCTGCCCCCCACACCCCCCGCCGTTCCGATGGACGAGGCCGGTACGCGGCGTCGTCGTGAGGTGATCTGAATGTTGATGCCGCGGAAGGTCGCGCACCGGAAGCATCACCGGGGGCGGATGAAGGGCGTCGCCAAGGGCGGCACCGAGGTCCACTTCGGCGACTACGGCATCCAGGCGCTCGAGGCCGGGTGGATCACCGCCCGCCAGATCGAGGCCGCCCGTGTCGCCATGACCCGCCACATCAAGCGGGGCGGCAAGGTCTGGATCAACATCTTCCCCGACAAGCCGGTCACCCAGAAGCCGGCCGAGACCCGCATGGGGTCCGGCAAGGGCAACCCGGAGCGCTGGGTGGCCGTGGTCCGGCCGGGCCGGGTGCTGTTCGAGCTGTCGTACCCCGACGCCACCATCGCCCGGGCCGCCATCGAGCGGGCCATCCAGAAGCTGCCGATCAAGGCCCGCTTCGTCACCAGGGAGGAGGAGCTGTAGTGGCCAAGCAGAGCGTCCACGACCTGGACGACGCCACGCTCGTCACCCGGGTGGCCGAGGCGAAGGACGAGCTGTTCAAGCTGCGCTTCCAGCACGCCACCGGGCAGCTCACCAGCTCGGCGCGCCTGGGTCAGGTGCGCAAGGAGATCGCCCGCCTGCTCACCGAGCTGCGGGCCCGCGAGATCGCAGCCGCCGAGGAGCTGGCTGCGGCGAACGAGGAGAACGGCTGATGGCCGAGGCCACCGCCCGCACGCGGGGCGCACGCAAGGTCCGGGAGGGCGTCGTGGCGTCCAACGCCATGGACAAGACCGCCGTCGTGGTGGTCACCACCCGCAAGCCGCACCCGCTCTACAAGAAGACGATGGTTCGCAGCCGGCGCCTGTACACCCACGACGAGAACAACGAGCTGCGCGTCGGCGACCGGGTCCGGGTGGCCGAGACCCGGCCGCTGTCGAAGCGCAAGCGCTGGCGGCTCGTGGAGATCCTGGAGAGGGCGAAGTGATCCAGCAGGAATCCCGCCTCAAGGTCGCCGACAACAGCGGCGCCAAGCAGGTGCTCGTCATCAAGGTGCTGGGTGGCTCGCGCCGCCGCTACGCGTCGATCGGCGACGTGTTCGTGGCCACCGTGAAGGACGCGATCCCCGGCGCCTCCGTGAAGCGGGGCGACGTCGTCAAGTGCGTGGTGGTCCGCACCAAGAAGGAGCGGCGCCGCCCCGACGGGAGCTACATCCGCTTCGACGAGAACGCCGCCGTGCTGCTCACCGACGAGCGCAACCCCCGCGGCACGCGCATCTTCGGCCCGGTGGGCCGGGAGCTGCGCGACCGGCGGTTCATGAAGATCGTCTCGCTGGCGCCCGAGGTCGTGTGATGGCCGGGCTGAAGATCCGCAAGGGCGACCGGGTCCGGGTGCTCACCGGCAAGGACCGGGGCAAGGAGGGCCAGGTGATGCGCGCCCTGCCCCGGGAGCGCAAGGTGATCGTCGACGGCGTCAACGTGGCCCGCAAGCACCAGCGGCCCACGAGGACCACCCAGCAGGGCGGGATCATCGACAAGGACATGCCGATCGACGTGTCGAACGTGGCGCTGGTGTGCCCCTCGTGCGGCAAGCCGACCCGGGTCGGCTACAAGCTCGACCCCTCGGGCGAGAAGGTCCGGGTGTGCAAGAAGTGCGGAGGTGAGATCACGTGAGCGTCACCACCGACCGGTACGTCCCCCGCCTCAAGGCCCGCTACGAGTCCGCGCTGCGCGACCAGCTCCGCACCGAGCTCGGCCTCGGCAACGTGATGCAGGTGCCACGCCTCGAGAAGATCGTCGTCAACATGGGCGTCGGCGACGCCGTCGCCCAGCCGTCGCTGCTCGAGGGCGCCGTGCGCGACCTCACCACCATCGCCGGCCAGAAGCCGGTGGTCACCCGGGCCAAGAAGTCCATCGCCGGGTTCAAGGTGCGCGAGGGCAACGCGATCGGCGCCAAGGTCACGCTGCGGGGCGACCGGATGTGGGAGTTCCTCGACCGGCTGATCGCCATCGCCATCCCCCGCATCCGCGACTTCCGTGGCCTCAGCCCCACCTCGTTCGACGGCCACGGCAACTACACGTTCGGCCTGACCGAGCAGCTCGTCTTCCCCGAGATCGACTACGACAGCATCGACCAGCCCCGTGGCATGGACATCACGATCGTGACCACGGCCGGCACCGACGCCCACGGACGGGCGCTCCTGCTGGCGCTGGGCTTCCCCTTCAAGCGCGAGGGACTGTGATCCATGGCCAAGAAGGCGCTCATCAACAAGCAGCAGCGCAAGCCGAAGTACAAGGTGCGGGCCTACACCCGCTGCCGGCGGTGCGGGCGGCCCCGCGCCGTGTACCGCAAGTTCGGGCTCTGCCGCGTGTGCCTCCGCGAGCTGGCGCACGCCGGCGAGCTTCCCGGCGTGACGAAGGCGAGCTGGTGAGGGGAGGCCGGACATGACCATGACCGATCCCATCGCCGACATGCTCACCCGCATCCGCAACGCGAACATCGCGATGCACGACGAGGTGCGCATGCCGTCGTCCAAGCTCAAGGAGGCGCTGGCCGCCGTCCTCCAGCAGGAGGGCTACATCGAGGGCTACGAGGTCCACGACAACGGCGAGCGCCCCGGGAAGACCCTCCTCGTCAGGATGAAGTACGGCGCCGAGCGCGAGCGCACCATCTCGGGCATCCGCCGGGTGTCCAAGCCGGGCCTGCGCGTCTACTCCAAGGCCTCCGAGGCGCCCCGCGTGCTCGGTGGTCTGGGGGTGGCGGTGCTCTCGACCAGCCAGGGACTGCTGTCCGACCGCGAGGCGCGCAGGCGCCGGGTCGGCGGCGAGGTCCTCTGCTTCGTGTGGTAGGAGCCATGTCTCGCATCGGACGATCACCCATCCCCGTGCCGAGCGGTGTCGAGGTCACCATCCGCGACCGCCACGTCAGCGTGACGGGGCCGAGGGGCACGCTCGCCCGCGACATCCCCGGCACGATCACGGTCCGCCAGGAGGGCGACACGCTGCTGGTCGAGCGCCCGAACGACGAGCGGCAGAACCGGGCGATGCACGGCCTGGTGCGGACGCTGGTCAACAACATGGTCGTCGGGGTGACCGACGGCTACCGCAAGGAGCTCGAGATCGTCGGTGTCGGCTACCGGGCCACCGCCAAGGGGCCGAACGAGCTCACCCTCGCGCTCGGGTTCAGCCACCCGGTCGACGTCTCGGCGCCCGACGGCATCACGTTCGAGGTGCCGACCCCCAACCGTGTCGTGGTGACGGGCATCGACAAGGAGGCGGTCGGCCAGGTGGCCGCCGACATCCGGGCCTGGCGCAAGCCCGAGCCCTACAAGGGCAAGGGCATCCGCTACGCCGGCGAGCGCATCAAGCGCAAGGCCGGAAAGGCAGGAAAGTGATGGTCGCCGCTCACGGGTCCTGTCGCCTCCGGTGCGGGCCTACCGCCGCCGGCGCAGAGGCGCCGGCAGCGGCCCGCATCCTCGGCGCCACCCGCTCGCTCCGTAGCCAGGCGTCGAGGTCTCGGCTTGCGAGGAGGTTCTCATGAGCACGTCGGCGAAGCAGAAGCGCGAGGCGCGGATCCGGCGGCACACGCGGGTGCGCAAGCGGGTGCGCGGTACGCCCGAGCGCCCGCGGCTGGCCGTGTTCCGCTCGAACAAGCACATCTCCGTACAGGTGATAGACGACCGCGCCGGCCGTACCCTGGTGTCGGCCTCGACCTACGAGCCCGACCTCCGGGGAGGCCCCACCTCCACCAAGGAGGCGGCCGCCCGGGTGGGTTCGCTGGTGGCCGAGCGTGCCCGCGCCGCGGGCATCGAGCGCGTCGTCTTCGACCGAGGTGGCTTCCTCTACCACGGGCGCGTCGCCGCCGTGGCCGAGGCGGCCCGAGAGGCAGGACTGGAGTTCTGATGGCCAACGGCACATCCGGCCGCGGCCCGCGTGGCGGGCGTGAGCGCGAGCCCCGCGACAACCCGCGGGCCTCGGGCGACGCCACGCTGCACGAGTCGCGGGTGATCAACATCAACCGCGTCGCCAAGGTCGTGAAGGGCGGCCGGCGGTTCTCGTTCACCGCGCTGGTGGTGATCGGCGACGGCAACGGCCGCGTCGGCCTCGGCTACGGCAAGGCCAAGGAGGTGCCCCTCGCCATCCAGAAGGGCACCGAGGAGGCCCGCAAGAGCCTGTTCAAGGTCCCGCTCGCCGGCACGACCATCATCCACCCCGTCACCGGCGAGATGGGCGCCGGCCGGGTGCTCATCAAGCCCGCCGCCCCCGGCACCGGGGTGATCGCCGGCGGCGCCGCCCGGGCGATCCTCGAGGAGGCCGGCATCCGCGACGTGCTGTGCAAGTCGCTGGGCTCGCCCAACCACATCAACGTGGCCCGGGCCACCATCGCCGGCCTCAAGGCGCTGCGCCGGCCCGACGAGATGGCCCGGATGCGAGGCAAGTCGCCCGAGGAGATCATGCCCCGGGCCCTGTGGGACGCCTACCGGGAGTCGGAGCGCGAACGCAGCACGCCGGAGGGTGCGGCGTGATGGGCCGGCTCCGGGTCACCCAGGTGCGGTCGTCGATCGGCACCAAGCCCAAGCACCGGGGCACGCTCCGGGCGATGCGCCTCGGCCGCATCGGCAAGACGCACGTGCTCCCCGACCGCCCCGAGATCCGGGGGATGATCGCCAAGGTCCCCCACCTGATCTCGGTCGAGGAGATCGGGGACGAGATCGAGGAGGCGCAGACGTGACGATCAAGGTGCACGACCTCAAGCCGGCGCCGGGGTCCAACCGCTCGCGCAAGCGCGTCGGGCGGGGCATCGGCGGCCGACGCGGCAAGACCGCCGGCCGGGGCATGAAGGGCCAGAAGGCGCGCGACACGGTTCCCGCCCGCTTCGAGGGCGGCCAGATGCCCCTGCACATGCGGGTGCCGAAGCTGAAGGGGTTCAACAACCCGTTCCGGGTCGAGTACCAGGCCGTGAACCTCGACGCCATCGAGGAGTCGGGGCTCGACGAGGTCACCCCAAGGTCGCTGCACGAGAGCGGCCTCATCCACAAGGGCGCCCTCGTGAAGGTGCTGGGCCGGGGCGAGATCACGCGGGCCGTCACCGTGCGGGCCCACGCCTTCTCGAAGACGGCCGAGCGGGCCATCACCGAGGCCGGCGGCACCGTCGAGGTCGTACCCAAGCCCTGGGGCGACCGCCGCCCGCCGGTCAAGGGCAACCAGTTCGCCAACCGTTGACCCGTCCGGCCGCCGGGGCCGGCGCAGGCGCGATTGCGCCCCGGTGGAGCGGACGGGCCAGACTGGAACGCAACCGTCTGAACCCGTCCGAGCCCGGCCGGCGCCGCTGAAGGGGAGTCAGGGACGTGCTGTCCAGCCTCACGAACATGTTCCGGGTCGTCGACCTGCGGAACAAGATCCTGTTCACGCTCGGGATCATCGCGATCTACCGCTTCGGCTCGTACATCCCTGCGCCGGGCATCGACGTCGACGCCATCGAGCAGCTCAAGGAGCAGGCCGAGGACTCGGGCGGCGTGCTGGGGTTCGTCCAGCTGTTCGCCGGTGCCGGGCTCACCAACTTCGCGGTGTTCGCGCTGGGGATCATGCCCTACATCACCAGCTCGATCATCATGCAGATCCTCACCGTGGTGATCCCCAAGCTGGAGGAGTGGCAGCAGCAGGGTGCGGTGGGCCAGCGCAAGATCACCCAGTGGACCCGCTACCTCACCATGGCGATCGCGGTGCTGCAGTCGACGGCCATGGCGTTCCTGTTCCACAACGGGGGCGGCGGCCTGCTGGGCGGCGGTGGCAACCCCACCGACATCGACGTGCTCCCCAACTTCACCGCCCCGCGGGTGCTTCTGGTGGTGCTGGTGCTCACGGCGGGCACCGCGCTGCTGATGTGGATGGGCGAGCTGATCACCCAGCGGGGCATCGGCAACGGCATGTCGCTGCTGATCTTCGCCAGCATCGTGTCGGCGATCCCGGCCCAGTTCGGGCAGATCCACGCCGAGCGGGGCTGGAACGTGCTCGCACCGCTGATCGTGCTGTTCCTCGGGGTGCTGGTGGCGATCGTGTTCGTGGAGAACGGCCAGCGCCGCATCCCGGTGCAGTTCGCCAAGCGGGTGGTCGGCCGCCGCATGTACGGCGGCCAGAGCACCTACATCCCGCTGAAGGTCAACCAGTCGGGCGTGATCCCGATCATCTTCGCCAGTTCGCTGCTGACCCTGCCGCTGCTGTTCACCCAGATGCTCCCGTCCGACGAGGGCAGCTGGGGGGTCAGCGTGCAGCGGTGGATCAACGACAACCTGGTCACGCCCACCTCGCCCTTCTACATCGCCGTCTACGGCCTGCTGATCATCGGGTTCGCCTACTTCTACACGGCCATCGCCTTCGACCCGCACAAGCAGGCCGACACCATCCGCAAGCAGGGCGGCTTCATCCCGGGCATACGCCCGGGGCCCCAGACCGAGCGCTACCTGTCGCGGATCCTCTCGCGCATCACGCTGCCCGGCGCCCTGTTCATCGCCGCGATCGCCCTGCTGCCGTCGGTGCTGCTGGCGGTGGCCGACGTCCAGGCGTTCGCGTTCGGCGGCACGTCGATCCTCATCGCGGTGGGCGTGGCGCTCGAGACGATGAAGCAGATCGACAGCCAGCTGATGATGCGCAACTACGAGGGGTTCCTGCAGTGACCTCGCCGGCGGCGCGGCGGTCAGGAGGGCGCTGCGCGTGACGCCAGGTGTGCGGCTCGTCATGCTGGGCAGGCAGGGGGCCGGCAAGGGAACACAGTGCGTGCGGCTCTCGCGCCACTACGTGGTCCCGCACATCTCCACCGGCGAGATGCTGCGGACCGCGGTGAAGCAGGGCACCGAGCTCGGCAAGAAGGCGGGCGAGATCATGGCCGCGGGCGAGCTGGTGCCCGACGACATCATGATCGCCATCGTCGACGACCGCCTGCGCTGCGACGACACCACGCAGCGGGGCTACGTCCTCGACGGGTTCCCCCGCACGGTGGAGCAGGCCGAGGCGCTCGCCGAGATCACCGCCGACCGGCCGCTCGACGTGGTGATCGACCTCAGCGTCCCGGTCGAGGTGGTGCTCGAGCGGCTCGCCAGCCGGCGCGTGTGCGTCGACTGCGGGGCCAACTACTCCACCGGCACGCCGCCGAAGTACGGCTGGACCTGCGACAACTGCGGCGGTGAGGTGGTCCAGCGCAAGGACGACACGCCCGAGGCCATCCGCAGGCGGCTCGACGAGTACGAGCGCAAGACCGCGCCGCTCATCGACTGGTACCGGACGCGGGGCCTGCTCGAGGTGGTCGACGGGCAGGGCACCGCGGACGAGGTGACCGACCGGCTGGTGGGGGTGATCGATGCGCGCCTCGGACGCTGACCGGCTGCCGGTGGGCCGGCGGACCCGGGAGGAGATCCGCGTCATGCGGCGCGCCGGGCGCGTGGTCGCCGAGATGCACGACCGCATCCGCGAGGCGCTGCGGCCCGGGGTGACCACGAACCAGCTCGACCAGATCGCGCGTGAGGTGCTCGCCGAGCGGGGCGCGCAGTCGAACTTCCTCGGCTACCACGGCTACCCGGCGGTGATCTGCGCGAGCCCGAACGACGTGGTGGTCCACGGCATCCCCACCGACGTACCGCTGGACGAGGGCGACATCGTGTCGATCGACTGCGGGGCGATCGTCGACGGCTACCACGGCGACGCCGCGTTCACCGCGGGCATCGGCACGATCGACCCCGAGGCGCAGCGCCTGATCGACGTGACCCGGCAGTCCCTCGAGGCCGGGATCCGCGAGCTGGTGCCGGGCGGCCGGCTCGGCGACCTGGGCGCCGCCATCCAGGGGACCGCCGAGCAGGCGGGGTTCAGCGTGGTGCGCGAGTACGTCGGCCACGGCATCGGCACCGCCATGCACGAGCTGCCCGACGTGCCCAACGTGGGCAGGCGGGGCAAGGGGCGCGTGGTGGGCGTGGGCGACGTGTTCGCGGTGGAGCCCATGGTGTGCGCCGGCCGCGCCGACACCCTGGTGCTCGACGACATGTGGACGGTGGTGACCGTCGACGGCTCCCTCGCCGCCCACTGGGAGCACACCGTGGCGGTCACCGAGAACGGCCCCGAGGTCCTGACC
>JBKHJZ010000129.1:0-9416 GCA_046537875.1 Acidimicrobiia bacterium
CAGCGGCGCAGCCGCGGGATGTGCGCCGGCCGGCACGGTGCCCGCTGCGGCCAGGCACGCAACCGTGGCGAGCGCGACCAGGAGGGCCAGCAGGGGGCGCATGCGATCATGGTCCGACCGCCCGGCGAGTGCCGTCAAACCGGCGCCCGGCGGCGGCCAGGTGGGGCCCGTGCGGCCGGTCCCGGTCAGGTGGGTGGCTGGTGGTCTGCGGGGAGCACGATCGACTTGGTCTCGAGGTACGCCGACAGGCCCTCGGGCCCGAGCTCCCGGCCCACGCCGGAGGCCTTGAACCCACCGAACGGGTTCCTCAGGTCGAGCGTGCCGAACTGGTTGACCCCGTAGGTGCCCGTGCGGACCCGGCGGGCGACGCCGATCCCCCGCTCGACGTCGGCGGTCCACACCGAACCCGACAGGCCGTAGTCGCTGTCGTTGGCGATGCGCACGGCGTCGTCCTCGTCGTCGTACGGGATCACCGCCAGCACCGGACCGAAGATCTCCTCCTGAGCGATGGTCATGCCGTTGTCGACGTCCACGAACAGGGTCGGCTCGACGTACCAGCCCCGGTCGAGCCCGGCCGGCCGGCCGCCGCCCACCGCGAGCCTCGCGCCCTCCGACCGGCCCTTCTCGATGTAGCCCATCACCCGGTCGCGCTGGCGCTCGGCCACCAGCGGGCCCACGGCGACCGACGGATCGGACGGGTCGCCGACCGTCGAGCCGGAGACCGCACCGGCCACCGCCTCGACCACCTCGTCGTAGCGCGCCCGGGGGGCGAGGATCCGCGTCTGCGCGATGCAGGCCTCGCCGTTGTTCATGAGCGCGTTCGGCATCAGCATCGGCATCGTCGACGCCAGGTCGGCGTCGTCGAGCACGATCGCCGCGGACTTGCCGCCGAGCTCGAGGGTGCAGCGCTTCAGCATCTCGCCGCAGATGGCCCCGACGCGCCGGCCGGCGGCCGTGGAACCGGTGAAGCCCACCTTGTCGACGCCGGGGTGGCGCACCAGGTGTTCGCCCACCTCCCGCCCCGCAGGGAGGATCGACACCATGCCCTTCGGCATCCCGACCTCGTCGAGCACCTCACCCAGCAGGTAGCCGTCGAGCGGCGTCTCCGGCGACGGCTTCAGGATCATCGGCGAGCCGGCCGCCAGCGCGGCGCCGAGCTTGAGGGTCACGATGAACAGCGGGACGTTCCACGGGATGATCCCGGCCGAGACGCCGACGGGCTCCTTGCGGACCATCACCGGTCCCAGAGCCCCGGGCCGGACCTCCTCGAACGGGAAGCTCCGGGTCAGCTCGGCCCAGCCGTCGAGCACCATCGTCGACGACAGCACCTGGCCCATGAGCGCCCAGCTCGACGGTGAGCCCATCTCGCCGGTGATCGTGTCGGCGAACTCCTGCGCCCGGGCCTGGATCGCCTGGCTGAGCTTCGTGATCATCTCCGCCCGCTCGTCGGGGCTCAGCTGCGGGTACGGGCCTGCCAGCGCCGCCCTGGCGGCCGCGACCGCGGCGTCGATGTCGGCGGGCGAGGCCTCGGGCACCCGGGCGATGACCTCTTCCGTGGCGGGGCTGATCACCTCGATCGTCTCGGTGCCCGCCGGCGCCACCCACTCGCCGCCGATGTACAGCGTGTCCTTGGTCTGCATGGGGCCTCCCTGGCCGGGGTCGAGGCCGCCCTTCATCGGGCGGAACACCTGAAACGGTGTCAGATATCGTGCCACGCGCCACACCGGGGGGAACCCATGGAGCCCGCTGCCCCACACGACCTGATCAGCCCGGTGCTCGACGAGGGCTTCCTCGCGGGCGACCCGTTCCCGCGGCTGGCCCGGCTCCGGGCCGAGGCCCCGGTGGCGTTCGACGCCGACCGGGGACTGTGGGTGCTGTCGCGCCACGCGGACGTCACCCGGGCCTCGCGCGACCCGGCCACGTTCTGCTCGGGCAGGGGCGTCCTCGTCCAGGAGATCGGCGCCGAGTACGACTCGCCGCCGACGATGATGCACACCGACCCGCCCGCGCACACCCGCTACCGCAAGCTGGTCCAGCCGGCGTTCGCCCCCGCGGTCATGCACGCGCTGGACCGGTCCGTCCGGGCGCGGGCCGAGCGTGCGGTGGCGGCGCTGCCGGCCGGCGAGCCGGTGGACGTCGTGGCCGAGCTGGCCGTGCCGTTCCCGCTCCGGGTCATCAGCGACCTGCTCGGCATCCCCGAGGACGACTGGCCGCGCTTCTACGAGTGGTCCGAGGCGGCGATCCCCGGGGCGACCGACTGGCCGGAGGAGCGCATCGCCGAGCTGATGGCGGAGATGACCACGTATCTCGTGTCGACCGCGGCGCAGCGCCGGGCCGATCCGCGGGACGACGTCATCTCGCTGCTCGCCACGGTGGAGATCGACGGCGAGCGCCTCGACGACACCGAGCTGGCGATGTTCCTCGTGCAGTTGCTGGTGGCCGGCAACGAGACCACCCGCAACGCGCTGTCCGGCGGGCTGGTCGCACTCGCACGGAGCCCGGAGCAGTGGGCTGCGCTCCGGGCGGCCCGCGACCCGGGAGGGCTCGCCGCCGGTGCGACCCTCGACACCGCGGTCGACGAGGTGCTCCGGTGGACCACGCCGGTCGTCTACTTCATGCGCACGACCACCCGCGACGTCGACGTGTCGGGCACGACCATCCCCGCCGGATCACCGGTCGTGCTGCACTACCTGTCGGCCAACCGGGACGAGGCGGAGTTCGGCCCGACCGCCGACCGGTTCGACGTCGCCCGGTCCCCGAACCACCACCTCGCGTTCGGCTCGGGGCCGCACCACTGCCTGGGCGCCGCCCTAGCCCGGCTCGAGCTGCGGGCCATGCTCCACGCAGTCGGGGCCCGGTTCGGCCGGATCGAGCCCGCCGGACCGGTGGAGCGCTCGATGTCCCTGGTGATCGCCGGCGTGCGCCGGGCCCCGTTGGTGCTCTCCTAGCGTGACCGCCACGCCGCCCGGCCCGTACGCGGCTTTTGGACGCGGATGTGGTTGCTGAGCAACCAGATTCGCGTCCAAAAGGCCCGAGCACTGCTCCGGGAGACCGCGTCACCCGGCGGCGACTCCCCCGGTCAGACCGCCCGGTGGCTGACGTAGGCGTCGAGGGTCTCCGGGTTGGCGAGGCTCCCCCGGCTGGCCGCCGCCTCCGGGTCGGCGCCGGCGAGGATCCGCTTCACCGGTACCTCGAGCTTCTTGCCCGACAGCGTGCGGGGGACGCCCGGCACCTCGTGGATCTCGTCGGGCACGTGGCGGGGCGACAGCTCCCGGCGCAGCGCCCCGGCGATCCGCCCCCGCAACGCCTCGTCGAGCACGGCGCCCCCGGCCGGCGCGACGAACAGGACCAGGCGCCCCGGCCCACCACCGTCGTCCTCGAGGTGGACCACCAGGCTGTCGGCCACCTCCGGCAGGGCCTCGACCACCGAGTAGAGCTCGGCCGTGCCCATCCGGACGCCGCCGCGGTTCAGGGTGGCGTCCGACCGGCCGGTGATCAGGCAGGCACCATCCTCGTAGACGGTGATCCAGTCGCCGTGGGTCCAGACACCGGGATGGTCCTCGAAGTACGCGGCCCGGTAGCGCGAGCCGTCCTCGTCGCCCCACAGCCCCACCGGCATCGACGGCATCGGTGCGGTGACCACGAGCTCGCCCTGCTCGCCCACCACCGGGCGGCCGAGGTCGTCGAACGCCTCGGCCTTCACCCCCAGGTAGCGGCACGAGATCTCCCCCGCCCGCACCGGCACCAGCGGGCACCCGCCCACGAACGCCGTGCAGACATCGGTGCCCCCGCTGATCGACGACAGCAGCAGGTCGTCGCCCACCGCCTCGTAGACCCACCGGAACCCTTCCGGGGGCAGCGGGGCGCCGGTCGACCCCACGCCGCGCAGGGCCGCCAGGTCCGCGAGCTGCCTCGGCACCACGCCGGCCTTGCGGCAGGCCATCAGGAACGGCGCCGACGTCCCGAAGAACGTCACGCCCTCCTCCGCCGCCATCCGCCACAGCGCCCCGAGATCGGGGGCGCCCGGATCACCGTCGAACAGCACCACCGTGGCGCCCACGAGCAGCCCCGACACCAGGTAGTTCCACATCATCCAGCCGGTGGTGGAGAACCAGAAGAAGCGGTCGCCCGGGCCGAGGTCGTTGTGCAGCGAGAGCACCTTGTGGTGCTCGAGCAGGATCCCGCCGTGGCCGTGCACGATGGGCTTGGGCAGGCCCGTGGTCCCCGACGAGTACAGGACGTACAGCGGGTGGTCGAACGGCACCGGATCCGCCGGGGGCCGGCCCCCGTCGTGGGCGCCGTCGCCGCCCACGCCACCCTCGGCGAGCAGCTCGCTCCAGGACACGGTGTCGGGCAGGCGGACGTCGGGGTCGAGGTACGGAACGGCCACGACGGAGCGCAGCGAGGGCAGCGCCGACCGGATCGCGGCGAGCTCCTCGCGGCGGTCGACCGCCTTCCCCCCGTACCGGTAGCCGTCGACGGTCAGCAGCACCACCGGCTCGATCTGGCGGAGCCGGTCGACGACGCTGCGGGTGCCGAACTCGGGGGCACACGACGACCACACGGCGCCGAGGCTGGCGGTGGCCAGCAGGGCGACGACCGTCTCGGGGATGTTGGGCAGGTACGCCGCCACCCGGTCGCCCGGTCCCACCCCCAGCCGCCGGAGGCCCGCCCGGCACCGGGCCACCTGGTCGCGCAGATCGGCCATCGACAGCTCGACCCGATCGCGTGTCTGTGACCGGCCGACGACGGCCGGACCGCTCGGCTCGGATCGCAGCGCGTGGTGCGCGTAGTTGAGCTCGACACCGGGGAACCACCTGGTGCCGGGCATGCGCTCGTCGACGAGCGCCGCCCCCACCGGGCTGGCCGACTCGAGCGCGAAGTGATCCCAGATCGAGCGCCAGAAGTCATCGAGCTCGTCGACCGACCACCGCCACAGCTCGTGGTAGTCGCCGACACCGAGGCCGCGCTCGGAGGCCAGCCACGACATGTAGCGACCGATGCGGCTGCGCTCGTGGACGTCGGGCGGTGGCTGCCAGAGGATCTCGCCGCGGTCACCCATGCCGCCACGGTACGCCGTCGAGCGTTCGCCGGAGCCGGGGCATGCCACCGCACTCTCCCCACCGGATCCATCGACCACCGCTGCGTGCGGCGGTTGTAGCGTCGACGGAATCGTCGACGGAGGAGTCGAGTGCCACGGGCCACGCGCAGTGACCGACCGTCGGGCCTCGCCGCCCGGGCCGCGCCCACGGGCCCGGCTCGTGGCGGCGCCGGGGCCGCGGCCGCGATCGGCGCCGCCTGGCTGGCAGGAGCTGTCCCCTTCTCGAACCTCGTGGCACGGCAACGGGCGGGCGTCGATCTCCGCCACGTAGGCGGCGGCACGGTCTCGGGCACCGCGCTCCACGGGGTCGCGGGGTTCGGCCCGCTCGCCGTGGCCGGCATCTGCGACGTGGCCAAGGGGGCGACCGGTCCCCTCCTCGCCGGCCGGGATCGCCCGTACCTGGCCGCCGCCGCCACCGCTGCGGGCATCGCGGGCCACAACTGGTCACCGTTCCTGCGCGGTGCCGGGGGTCGCGGGGTCTCGGTGGCCCTGGGCGCGCTGACGGTGAGGAACTGGCCGGGCACCGTCGTGCTCGCGGTGGGCCTGGCGGCGGGACGGCTCGCCCGCCAGACCGGGCTCGGCTCGTTCGTCGCCGACGTCGCCCTCGTCCCCACGCTCGCTGCCACCAGGGGGCGCCCGGGCGCGTGCATGGGGGTGGCGGTCACCGGCGTGCTGCTGGCCAAGCGCCTGGCGGGCAACAGGCCACCGGACAGGCCGACCTGGCGTGCCTACGCCGAGCGCCTGCTGTTCGACCGCGACCTCGACGAGCGCCCCGCCGCGGGTCCGTCGGAGCCAGCCGCGCGGACCGTGCCGTGACCGTCACGGTGGTGACCGACAGCGCCGCCGCCCTCACCCCCGAGGTGGCGGAGCGCTACGGCGTGCACGTCGTGCCGCTCGTGGTGCACATCGGCACCGACCGGTACCGTGACGGGGAGATCGGTCTCGACGACCTGGTCGCACGGTTCGACGAGCCGATCTCCACATCGGCCCCCTCCCCCGGCGAGTTCCTCACCGTGATCGAGCCCGCGGCCGCCGAGGGCCCGGTGCTCGTGCTGACCATCAACTCCCGCATGTCGAGCACCTACCAGTCGGCCGTCATCGCCGCCCAGAGCCTGGGTGACCGGGCCACCGTGGTCGACACCGGCACGGCAGCCGGCGCCGAGGCCCTGGTGGTGCTCGCCGCAGCCCGCGCGGCACGAGACGGCGCCGACCTCGCACGCGTGACCGCGGTGGCCCGCGACGTGTCGACGCGGGTGCGGCTGGTGGCGACCGTCGACGACCTCGAGCGCCTCGCCAAGTCCGGGCGGGTGCCAGAAGCCGCGCGCTGGATCGGCGACCGGCTCGGTGTCCAACCGCTCTTCGAGCTCCGGGACGGCAGCCCCCGCCCCCTGCGCCCGGCGTTCAGCCGGTCGGTCGCCCTCGACCGGATCGTGCAGCGGTGCGCCGCCGCCGACGATGCCACCGGCCCTCTCCACGTGGTGGTGCTCCACGCCCTCGACACCGAGGCCGCCGACGTGCTCGTCGCCCGGGTCGGCGAGCTGCAACCGGCCACGTGCATCGTCGGCCCGTTCAGCCCGGTCATGGTCGCGCACACCGGTCGGGGGCTCGCCGGGCTCGCGTGGTGGCGCGAGCCGTGACCGTGCACCGCGTCGGTGTCGACGGGACGAGCACCGGCGCCCGGCCACTTCGGGTCCTCCTCGCCGGCCAGGCTGCGTCGTCGCTCGGCGACTGGATGGGCACCGTCGCCCTCATGGCGCTCGTGCTCGAGCTCACCGGGTCGGCCACGGCCGTGGGCGGCGTGCTCGTGCTGCGGCTGGCCCCCACCGTCCTCGCCGGGCCGCTGGCCGCGCGCCTCGTCCGCCGCTGGAGCCGTCGGCGGATCATGCTGGCGATGGACGCTGTCCGCGTCCCTGCGGCGCTGGTGCTGCCCTGGATCACCGAGCTGTGGTGGATCTACACCTGGGCGGTCGTCATCGAGGTCGCGGGGATGGTCTTCCTGCCCGCGCGCGATGCGTCGATCCCCGATCTGCTCGGGCCGGACGACGACCTCGCAGTGGCCAACGGCTTCGTCCTCGGGACCTCGTACGGGATGATCCCGGTGGGAGCCGGCCTCTTCGCGGCGGTCGCGGCGATCGCCGGCGGGGACGTCGGCGCCGGGGCCGCCCGCGTGGTGTTCGCCGTCGATGCGCTCACGTTCGTCGTGTCGTTCCTGGCGATCTCCCGCCTGCCCGAGCTGGGCACCGGGGTGTCGCCGTCGGCCCCGGCGACGAGCGGCACGTTCCGCGACGCCCTCCGCCTGCCGATCGTGCGCCACCTCGCGCTGGTGGCCGCAGCGGTCGCCGCCGGCCTCGGGGCGTTGTTCTCGGTGGGGATCGTGTGGGTCCGGGAGGTGCTCGCCGCCAACGACACGGAGTTCGGCCTCCTCGTCGCCTGCTTCGGCGCGGGTGCCGCCGTCGGTCTGGGGGTGCTGCGCGTGGTGAGCCGCCGCGGTCTGGCCTTCGTGCGCTCCCTGCTCGTGCTCCAGGGCTCGGTGGTGGCCGCGATGAGCCTCGCCCCGGTCGTCGGCCTGGCCTTCCTCGGTGCGGCCGGCTTCGGTGCGTTGACGGCGATGGTGCTCGCCACCTCCATGGAGGTGCTCCAGCACCGCACGGAGGCACGCGAGCGGCTCCTCGCGTTCACTGCGTTCCACGTCGTGATCCGCGGCGCGCTCTCGCTGGCGGCGATGGCGGCCGGCGTGGCCGTCGACCTGCTGGACGAGGTGGACTGGCCGCTGGTGGGCGACATCGCCGCATCACAGGTGGTGCTGCTCTCCAGCGGGCTGCTCGTGCTCGTGGTGGCTCTCAAGAACGGCCGGACCACGGGGGCGGCGAGCGGTCCGCTGCCGCTGGACTGAGCCCGGCGAACCCGCGTGTGCCGTCAGGAACTGCGCGGATAGGAACGTCCGCGTGGCTCGAGGTGGTCAGTGCTGCCGGGCGGCCTCGCTGTACAGCCGTGGCTCACGCGGCAAATCCCGTACGGTTCAGCGTCGACGTCCATCCCTGCTCGCTCGGCCCCTTACGAGGCGAGCTTGTACTGCGCGTACTCCTCGACTCGGGCGAGGAAGTCGGGGCTGCGCAGGAACCGGAGGCTCAGCTCCTCGTGATCGACGCCCTGCTCGCGCCAGCGGAGGATGCGCCGCTCGAGCGGGCGGAGGGGATCGTGACGGCGGGGAGGCTGCGCTCGCCGCTCCAGGGACGCGAGACGCCGCACCTGCGCGGCCCACCCCTCGCTGCGCTTGAACCGCTCGCCGATCGCGGCGTCGTCGAGTCCGCGCTCGGCCCAGCGGAGAACGCGGCGCTCGACGGGCCGCAGTACCTCGGTGCTCGTCATGCCATCCTCCCTCGGTCGCCGGCCACCAACCTACCGCCGATCGCGCGGTCTCCGCCCGCGTCGGACGCCGCCGCGACAGCCCCCCGTGACCCCTGGGGGGTCCCGCTCCCAGGTCGCCGGCGGCGCGATGATCGGCGCGTGGCCGGCAGGGACGCCGACATGTACGCCTACCGCGACGCCGAGTCGGTGCTGCGCTCCCATCGCTGGCGCACGGCCGCGAACTCCGCGGGGTACCTCCTGCCCCACCTCACACCCGGGACGTCGCTCCTCGACGTCGGCTGCGGCCCCGGCACGCTCACCGTCGATCTGGCGGCCCACGTCGCCCCCGGCCGCGTCGTCGGTGTCGACGTCACCCCCCAGACCGTGGAGCAGGCCCGCGCCTACGCGGCCCAGGTGGGGGCCACCGAGGTGACCTTCGTGGCCGGCGACCTGCGCGAGCTCGCGCTGCCGCCCGCATCGTTCGACGTCGTCCACGCGCATCAGGTGCTCCAGCACCTGCCCGACCCGGTCGCCGCCCTCCGCTCGATGGCCACCTTCGTCCGGCCCGGCGGCCTGGTGGCCGCCCGCGACGTGATGTACTCATCGCTGGCCTGGGCGCCGCGTGACCCCCGGCTCGACCGGTGGCACGAGGTCTACCTGGCGGTGACCCGGCACAGCGGTGCCGAAGCCGACGCCGGGATCTTCCTCCCGCTGTGGGCGGCGGAGGCGGGCCTCGGCGACATCGTCTACTCGTCCTCGACGTGGACGTATGCGAGCCCGGGCGACCGTGCCTGGTGGGGCGAGCTGTGGGCCGAGCGGTTGCTGGCCTCCGAGCTGGCCGAGCAGGCGATCACCTACGGTGTGGCGACCGCCGAGGAGCTCACAGAGATCGCCGCCGGCTGGCGCCAGTGGGCGGCGGCACCGGTGGGCGCCTTCGTCGTCACCCACGGCGAGGTCATCGCCCACG
>JBKHJZ010000130.1:0-9395 GCA_046537875.1 Acidimicrobiia bacterium
CCTCTGGCGCGGGCTGACCGGCACCGGGGGCCGGGGACCCCGCCCCGGCCCGCCGGCGGCGGCCGGCCGCGACCCGCCGGCTCCCGCCGCATGGGCTACCGTCCACGGCGATGCGCCGGCTCCCCGCTCGGTGGCGCCTCGTGGTCGCGTCGGCCGCGGCGATCGTCGTCGGCGGCTGCGACCTGCCGACCTTCTTCGCCCCCGACGCCCGCTCGGAGCAGGGTGAGTCGGTCCTCTCGCTCTGGCAGGGCTTCTTCCTCATCGCCCTGGGTGTCGGAGCACTCGTCTACGGGCTGATCATCTACTCGCTCGTCCGCTACCGGCGCCGCACGAACGACCTCCCCTACCAGGGCGCCTACAACATCCCGGTCGAGATCGTCTACACGGTGACGCCCATCCTGGTGGTTGCGGCGCTCTTCGGGGTCACGGTCGCCGTCGAGGTCGACACCACCGAGACGACCGACGACCCCGAAGCCCGCATCGAGGTGACCGGCTTCCAGTGGTCGTGGCGGTTCACCTACCCCGACGAGGGCGTGAGCATCGTCGGCACCCCGGAGGAGCCGCCCGAGATGGTGATCCCGGTCGGCGTGCCGACCCAGCTCGAGCTGGTCAGCAGCGACGTGAACCACTCGTTCTGGGTGCCCGACTTCCTGACCAAGCGCGACCTCATCCCCGGCGTCGACAACACCATCGACGTCACGCCCACCGAGGAGGACACGTACATCGGGCGCTGTGCCGAGTTCTGCGGGCTGGACCACTGGCGCATGCTCTTCACGGTGCGCGTCGTGCCCGAGGAGGAGTACCGGGCCTGGCTCGACGAGCAACGGGCCCAGCAGGGCGACGGGCAGGACCTCCAGCAGACCTCCGGGCAGGGCACCGGGCGGACCGTCGCAGGAGCGAGCAGGCCATGACCGCCGTCGAGGACCGTCCCGGCCTGGCCGACGAGCTGCCCGAGCCGGAGCACCGCGAGGCCCGGGGGCTGCTGGCGTTCGTCACGACCACCGACCACAAGCGCATCGGCGTCGCCTACATGCTCACCGCGTTCGGCTTCTACATCATCGCCGGCGCGTTGGCGGGTCTCATCCGCCTCGAGCTGTTCGCACCGGGGACCCAGGTGGTGTCGCAGGGCCGGTACAACGAGCTGTTCACGATGCACGGCAGCATCATGCTGTTCCTGTTCCTCGGCCCCTTCGCGTTCGGGCTCGCCAACTACTTCGTGCCGCTCCAGATCGGCGCCCGCGACATGGCGTTCCCCCGGCTCAACGCCATGTCGTACTGGTTCTACCTGTGGGGCGGGCTCACGATGGTGAGCGGCTTCTTCACCGCCGACGGTGCGGCCGACTTCGGCTGGACGGCGTACACCCCGCTGTCCGACGTGGTGCGCTCGCCGGGGCTCGGCCCCGACCTGTGGATCATGGCGATCGCGCTGACCGGCCTGTCGGGCATCCTGACCGCCGTCAACATCGTGGCCACGGTCATCGGCATGCGTGCACCGGGCATGCGCATGTTCCGCCTGCCGCTGTTCACCTGGAACATGCTGGTCACGTCGCTGCTGGTCCTGATCGCCTTCCCGGTGCTGACGAGCGGCGCGGTCATGCTCTTCTCCGACCGGCAGCTCGGGTCGCACATCTACGACGCCGCGGAGGGCGGGTCGCCGCTGCTGTGGCAGCACCTCTTCTGGTTCTTCGGCCATCCCGAGGTGTACATCCTCGTGCTGCCGTTCTTCGGCGTCGTCACCGAGGTGCTCGCGGTGTTCGCGTGGCGACCGGTGTTCGGCTACGCCGGCCTGGTGTTCGCCACGATCGCGATCGGGGTCCTGTCGGTGAGCGTGTGGGCGCACCACATGTTCGCCACCGGCGCCGTGCTCCTGCCGTTCTTCACGGGGTTCTCGATGCTGATCGCGGTGCCCACCGGGGTGAAGTTCTTCAACTGGATCGGCACGCTCTGGGGTGGCCGCATCCGGTTCGACACGCCGCTCCTCTTCGCCTGCGGCTTCCTGTTCTCGTTCCTGCTCGGCGGCCTGACGGGCGTGATGGTCGCCGCCGCCCCGCTCGACTTCCACGTGCACGACAGCTTCTTCGTGGTCGCCCACTTCCACTACACGATGTTCGGCGGCTCGGTGTTCGCCCTGTTCGCCGGCGTGTACTACTGGTTCCCGAAGATCACGGGCCGGATGCTCGACGAACCGCTCGGGAAGGTTCACTTCTGGATGACGTTCGTCGGCTTCCACCTCACGTTCCTCGTCCAGCACGTGCTCGGTCTCGAGGGCATGCCCCGCCGGATCGCCGACTACCGCCCCGAGGACGGCTTCACCGGGCTCAACCAGGTGTCGACGGTGGGCGCGGCGCTGCTGGCCGCCTCGACCCTGCCCTTCCTGTGGAACGTGTGGAGCACGCTGAGGGGACGGCTCGGCACCACGGCCGGCCCCGATCCGTGGGACGCCCAGACGCTGGAGTGGGCGACCGCGTCGCCGCCCCCATCGCACAACTTCGACGGGCCGCTGCCGGTGATCCGCTCGGAGCGTCCCGTCTGGGACCGCAAGTACGGGGAGCCGCTCCGCACCCGCTTGCCGGGAGGCCCGTGGGGGGCTGGGCCGGGGGGTGACGGGGCGTGATGGCGGAGCGACCGATCCCCGGCACCGAGGGACCGCGCGGCCACGAGGTGCGGCCCCCGGTCGACGACCGCCGGGTGCCGCTCCGCGTCTTCGCGGTCGTCGGCCTGGCCCTGCTGGTGATCGCGTCGATCTACGCCGCCACGTCGTACGAGGAGAGCGGCACGGTCATGCTCTTCCTGGCCGCCGGGCTCGCCCTGTGGACCGCGGTCTACCTGTGGCTCCAGCAGCGTCCCCGCGACCACGTCCGCCCCGGCGAGCGTGTCGAGGTGGGCGCCACGGTCGAGGCCCCGCCGGGCGCCGGCACGGTCGAGACCGACCACGGCCCGCCCCCCGAGGAGAAGCGAGCGACCGCCGCCGTGCACGGCGTGCCCGTGGCCGACCGGCGCGACGTGGCCGAGGCCGTCGGCGAGGCCGCCGCCGCCGAGGGCGTCGCCCGGCCCAAGGGCGAGCCGGAGGAGTACCTGCCCCATGCCAGCCTGTGGCCCTTCGCCATCGGGCTCGGCGGCGCCGGCATCGCCGTCGGGCTGGTGCTCGGCGTCTGGGTGGCGGCCCCCGGCGCCGCCCTGCTGGCCCTGGGCGTGGGCGGGTTCGTCCGCCAGACCCGCCGACGGGACTGAACCACCTCCGGGGAACTGGCGGGGACCGATCCCGCCGGGTGCCGTCGTCAGCGCCCCGGGACCGACGACTCGGCGCCACGCGCGCCGTACCAGAGCCGGCGGGGGATGTCGCGCACCGCCACCTTCGAACCGGTGGGCACCCCGTCCCGCGCCGCCAGCTCCTTGCAGAGCCGGTACGTCACCCACCCCACGAGCGGGGGCCCCAGGATGACCGCGAACCGGAAGAACCAGAAGATCGCGTTCACCGACAGGCCGAACGCCTGGGCGAACACGTCCGAGCCCCCGGCGATGAAGTTGAGCGTGTAGAAGGTGATGGTGACCGCCCCGAGGGCGGTGCGGACGGGCCGCTGGCGAGGGCGGTCGAGCAGGTGATGCTCCGCGTGGTCACCGGTGACCCGGGCCTCCAGGAACGGCCAGGCGAACAGCAGCAGGAACGTCACCGTCATCAGCAGCACACCCGGGAAGAACGGGTTGGGGATCTCGAACCCGCCGGCCCGGAACTCCCAGCCGGGCATGATCCGCAGCGCGCCGTCGAGCCACCCCATGTACCAGTCCGGCTGGCTGGCCGTGGAGACCTCCGCCGGGTCGAACGGCCCGTAGAGCCAGATCGGGTTGATCTGGAAGGCCCCGGCCAGGAAGGACAGGACGGCGGTCGTCAGGAAGAACAGGCCGAGGGCCTTGGCGGCGTAGGTGGGCCACAGGCGCGAGCCGACCACGTTGGTCTCGGTCTGGCCGCGCCCCGGGAACTGGGTGTGCTTCTGGCGGACGATGATCGCCAGGTGTGCGGTGAGGAGCACGGCGATCGCCGCCGGCAGGAGGAGGATGTGGATCACGTAGAGGCGCTCGATGATGTCGGGGCCCGGGAACTCGCCCCCGAACAGCAACGACACCAGCCAGGTGCCCACCACCGGCACCGACAGCGCGATCGAGTAGGTGATCCGCAGCCCGGTGCCCGAGAGCTGGTCGTCGAGCAGCGAATAGCCCGCGAAGCCGTTGAAGAGCGCCAGGATCAGCAGCAGGCACCCGATGATCCAGTTGAGCTCGCGCGGCCGCCGGAACGCCCCGGTGAAGAACACTCGCCCGAGGTGCACCACGATCGCCGCCAGGAACACCAGCGCCGCCCAGTGGTGCAGCTGGCGCATCACCAACCCGGCCCGCACGTCGAAGCTCAGCTCGAGGGCCGACCGGTACGCCTCGGTCATCTCCACCCCGCGGAGCGGGCCGTAGCTCCCCTCGTAGACCGTCTCGTTCGTGCTCGGGTCGAAGAAGAAGGTGAGGAAGACCCCGGTGATCACCAGCACGATGAAGCAGTAGAGGGCGATCTCCCCGAGCATGAACGACCAGTGGTCGGGGAACACCTTGTTGAGCGTCGTGCGGGCGAAGTTGGCGCCACCCAGCCGGTCGTCGGCCCAGCGTGCCAGCCGGCGCGTGAGCAGGCGGTCGGACCGCGGGCCCCGCCGGCGTGGCCGCGCCCCGCCGGGGGCGTCGGCCGGTCGGGCCGGGGCGGCGTCGGTGCCGGGGACGGGACGGGGCGAGGGCTCGGCCACTCAGCGCCCCCTGTCCCAGAACCCCGGCCCCACCGGATCGGAGAAGTCGCCGGACGAAACCAGGAAACCCTCCCCGTCGACGTCGAGCGGGAGCTGCGGCAGCGGCCGGGCCGCCGGCCCGAACACCGGGGTCGCCCACCGGAGCACGTCGAACGTCGACTGGTGGCACGGGCAGAGCAGCAGCGCTGCGGACGCCTGGTAGAGGCCGACCGGGCAGCCGGTGTGGGTGCAGATCTTGGAGTAGGCCACGATGTTGTCCACGGTCCACCCCGCGCGTCCGTCGTGCACCTGGAAGTCCTGCGTCGGCCGGACGTGGATGAGCAGCGTCGGTGCGTCCGCGGCGTCGGTGTGGCCCTCGGGCCACACGGTGATGAAGCCGTCGATCGGGAGGTCGTCCGGACGCACCGGTGTCCCGTCCTCGCGGACGACCCGCCGGCCCGGGCGGAAGGGGGTGCGGGTCAGCCCCGCACCCGGGCGCGGGCCGAGCGACCGGATGGGGAACAGCGCCGCCACCCCGAGCATCGCGCACGCCCCGCCACCCATCGCCACCAGCACCCGGCGCCGCCGGATCGTGCTCTCCCCCGCCTCGAAGTCGTCCCGGAACTCGGCGACCTCCGCGGGGGTCGAGGCCAGGCGGCCGCGCTCCTCGACTGCACCCTCCCCGGGCATGAACCGCTTGGCCCACAGCACGATGCCGGCCCCGATCCCGCCCGTCGCCGCAGCCAGCAGCAGGCCTTCGGCCTGCGCCTGGCCGCCGAACCAGTAGACGACGGTGAGGGCGATGCCGGCGAGGATCGCGACCAGGAAGGAGACCGCCGCACCCACCTCGGCCCTGTGCATCCCCGTCCGGTCGGGACCATCCGGGCCCGGGAGACGCTGGTCACTCATCGACGGACAACCTCCCGGATGGGATTCCGGGTGCCGATCCACGCCACCAGGATCAGCAGACCCACCATGCCCACGAGCCAGGCGACGAACCCCTCGGGGATCGGTCCGGTGCGCCCGATGGGGAGGCCACCGGGATCCGCCGGATCGTCCAGGTACTCGACGTAGGCGACCAGGTCGTCGAGCTCGCTGTCGCTGATCGTTCGAGGACCGAACACCGGCATCTGCCCCGGGCCGGCCCGGACCGCGGCGGCGATCTCCAGCGGTGTGGCCGGGGCGAGGCTCGGGGCGGCCCGCCCGTAGCTCAGCGCGCCGCCGCTGCCCGAGGCGCCGTGGCACGCCTGGCAGTTGAGGCGGAAGATCTCCCCGCCCCGGGACAGGTCTGCGTCCTCGAGGTCGAGGTCGGGGAGGTCGGGCCCGGCACCCAACGACGCGACGTACTCGGTGAGCGCCTCGATCTCCTCACGCGAGTAGGCGGGCGGCTTCCTGGTGGGCTGCTCCTCGCTGTTGTCCAGCGGCATGCGCCCGGTGGAGAGGTAGTAGTACGCCGATGCCTCCCCGGCCCGGCCGAGCCCCGGTCCCCGCAGGTCACCGTCGGGCGCCCGCACGCCCCGCCCGTCGACACCGTGGCAGCTCGCACAGCCCTCCAGGTAGAGCGCCTCGGCGTCGATCTCGTCCCCGGCCTGCGGCGCCCTCGCCTCCGCCGGAGCCGGGCCGCCGGCCGCCCCCACGACCCCGGGGATCGCGGCGCCGGCGAGCGCCAGCGGGGCAGCCACCGCCAGGGCACGGGTCCAGCGGCGGCTCGTGGCGGTCACCGCACCCGGCACCTCACCGGATCAGGTAGATGCTCGTGAACATCGCGACCCACACGACATCGACGAAGTGCCAGTAGTACGAGCACACGTCGACCGTGCGGCGCACGGGAGCCAGCGAGCGCCCGACGATGGCCGCCATGATGGCCGCCATCAGGACGAGGCCGCCGAGCACGTGCAGGCCGTGGAACCCGGTCATCAGGTAGAAGATCGAGCCGTAGGCGTGGCTGTCGATCTGGAACGGGGCCTCGGCGTACTCGCCCACGAGGTTGGCGAGGAAGAGGCCGCCGAGGACCATGGTGATCCCGAGCCACCCGATGGCGCCCCGCCGGTCGTCGCGCTCGGCGGCGCCGACTGCGAGGTGCATGGTGAGGCTCGACGCCAGCAGGACCACGGTGGCGACCGCCGTCCGGGCGGTGGCCAGCTCCACGTCGTCGGGAGGCCAGACCTCGTTGACACCGCGCAACGTGAAGTACGCCGCGAACAGGCCCGAGAAGAACATCAGCTCGGACGCGAGCCACACGATGACCCCGACGCCGAGGGTGGAGGGAGCCTGCGCCGGGCGGGCCGCGGGGGCCGGTTCAGCGGTCACCGACACGCTTCCGTTTGTACCAGAGCCCCGTCCGGCGCGCAGTGCACCACGGCGGGCGCGATCGCGGGGCTAGGGTCGCCGGCGGTGTCCGATCCGTCGGTGACCGACCTCGCCACCGGGTGGCAGCTCGACCCCGCCGCCCTGCTGGTGGCCGCCGTCGCCGGCGGTCTCTACGCGCTGGGCGTGACCCGCCTCCGCCGGCGGGGGCGGCGCTGGCCGCCCGCCCGGAGCGCCGCGATGGGTGCGGCCGTGATCACCGGGCTGGTGGCCACCCAGTCGGGCATCGGCCGCTTCGACACCGACCGCTTCTGGATCCACATGGTCGAGCACGCGTTGCTCGGCATGATCGTGCCGCTGCTCGCCGTGCTGTCCGCGCCCCTCACCCTGGCCCTCCAGTCGGCAGGGCCGGCGACCCGGCGCACCCTCCGCCAGGCCCTGCACGCGGGGTGGGCACGGACCCTCGCCCACCCGGTCGTGGCCTGGTGCCTGTTCGGCGCCGGGCTGGTGATCCTCTACCTCACGCCCCTGCTCGACCTCAGCGCCCGCAACGGCCTGGTCCACGTCGCGGTGCACGGCCACCTGGTGGCCTCCGGCTCCCTGTTCCTCGCGGTGCTGGTGGGGGTCGATCCGCTCCCGCGCCGGCCGCCCTTCGCCGGCCGGCTGCTGGCGCTCGTCCTGGCCGTGCCGTTCCACACCGTGATCGCCCTGGCCCTGATCACCGCGTCGACGCCGGTGGCCCCGCAGGCGTACCCCGATCTCGGCGACCAGCGCGTGGCCGCCGGCCTGTTCTGGGGCACCGGCGAGATCGTCACGCTCGCGGTCGCCGCGGTCCTGGTGCGGCAGTGGTGGGTCGCCGAGCAGCGGGCGGCGGAGCGCGACGACCGGATCGCGGACCGGGCGGCCCGGGCGACGACCGGGGCGACCTGAGCCGGACCGGGCGCCCCGGGTCGAACGGGGCGACGCGGCCATCAGGTCTGGGCGTTGACCCGGGTCATCGCCGCCTCGACGCCTTCGCGGGCGATCATCTCGACCGCGTCGGCCGCCTCCTTCACCGCGATGTCGAGCTCGGTGCGGTCCCGCTTCGACACCCGCCGCAGCACGTGGTCGGCCCCCGCCGCCCGGCTCGGCGGCTTGCCGACGCCGATGCGCACGCGCAGGAACGCGTCGGTGTGGAGGTGCGAGCGGATCGACCGGAGCCCGTTGTGGCCCGCGAGCCCGCCTCCCCGCTTCACCTTCACGCGGCCGAGGGGAAGGTCGAGCTCGTCGTGGACGATCACCAGGCGCTCGGGATCCTCGATGCCGTGCCGGCGGACGAGCGGGGCCACCGACTCGCCCGACAGGTTGACGTAGGTCTGCGGGAAGGCCAGGGCCACCCGGTGCCCGTCGATGCGCACCTCGGCGACGCGGGCGCGCTGCTGCCTGCTGTGCTTGAGCGTGCCGCCGTGGCGGGCAGCGAGGCGGGCCACCACCTCGGCGCCCACGTTGTGGCGCGTGCGCTCGTAGCGCGCGCCCGGGTTGCCCAGGCCCACGACCAGCAGGTCGGTGGGGGTGCCGCGACGCACCGCTGCGGCACCGCGCCGTCCGAGCAGCGCCATCGCGCGGATCGGCGCGGGCGGCTACTCGCCGCCCGCCTCCTCGCCGGCACCGCCCTCCTCGCCGGCCTCCTCGGCAGCGACGCCCTCCTCGGCCTCGGCCTCTGCCGCCGCCGCCTCTTCCTCCTCGGTGACGAAGGCGAGGCTGGTCAGCTTCGCAGTGGCGATGACCTCCTCGGGGTCGACGTCGGTGGCGACGCCGGGCGGCAGGTCGAGGTCGCCGACCGTGATCACGTGCCCGATGTCGAGATCGCTCACGTCGACGTCGATGTGACCGGGGACGTCGGCCGGCTTGGCGTTCACGACCAGCGCGGACAGGATCTGCTCGACCACCCCCTGCTCCCGCAGCACCTTCTCGGGCTCGCCCGTGAGCGTGAGCGGCACGTCGGTGGTGATCTCCTTGGTCACGTCGACCGCGAGGAAGTCCACGTGGAGCACATCGCGGCGCACCGGGTGCCGCTGCAGCTCCTTGACCACGGCGGTGCGGCGCGTGCCGTCGACGTCGAGGGTGATCAGCGCGTTCAGGCCCCGGTCGGTGGTGAGCGCGGCGCGGAGGTCCTTCCAGTCGACCGCGACCGAGGTGGGCTCCATGCCCCCGCCGTAGACCACGGCGGGGATCTTCCCGGTGGCCCGGAGGCGGCGGGACGCGGACGAACCCGTGCGGCGGCCGGTCTCGGCCGCCAGGATGATCTCAGCCATCGGAATCTCCTACCTCTGAGGTCGCGCCGGAGCGCTG
>JBKHJZ010000131.1:0-9339 GCA_046537875.1 Acidimicrobiia bacterium
TCGCTCGGTGGTCGCGAAGACGAGGCGCGCAGCGGGCGGTCGCGCATCCGCCAGGGCACCGGCAGCCCGCCCACGCGGCGCCGGCTTCACCGCCTGGTGGGCCAGGTGCCGATACCTGTCATGTTGTTTCAGTATCTCTCATACCCTGGCAGTGGTCAAGGCGGGCGCCCCCGGCTGCGGGACGTCCGTGTCGCTGCGCCCGTCGTCCGCTGTCAGGCGACGGCGGGGCGGGCGTTCGGTCGACCGGGCGCCGGCGGGCGGCCGGCACGTCGTTCGACCGGTCAGGCGGGGGCGCCGTGCTCCCAGAACGCCTTCAGCTCGGCCGGCAGCACCGCCGCCACGTCTGCCCGCTCCTCGGGCACGAGCGACCGGAGCTCCCGGAGCACTGCCTCGGTGACCTGCACCGACCTGTCGGCGGGCAGCGTCCCGGGCGCGGTGCCGGCGATGCGGGAGACCAGCTCGTCGACCGTGTGGGGCGGCGCCTTCCGGCGCATGCGGCGGGGCGGGGCGAACAGCTCGCGGACGTCGGCGGGCAGGTGGGTCGCAACCTGGTCGCGCTCGCTCGGTGGGAGGCGGTCGGCGAACGTGGCGAGGATCGCCCGCACGGCCGGGCGGGCGATCCTCGGCTCGAGGCCCGCGGACTTCGCCGCCCCCAGGAGGCGCTCCATGGCCTCGGACGGTTGCTCGACCGCCCGACCCTCCGACGGGCGGGTGTCGCCGGCCCCTAGGCCCACGTGGAGGTAGGACTCGACGCCGCGGACGCCCGACACGCCGGCCACCGCCTGCTCGATCTCGTCGGCCTCCGACCGGGTGCTGACCGAGCCGTGGAGCAGGACGACGTGGTCCTCCGCCATCACGTGGACGTGGGGGATGTCGAGCCGCTTCTCGAGCGTGCCCAGGGACGACCGGATGCGGTCGGCCAGCACCTCGTCGACCACCCCGGGATCGGGGCGCCCGCCCCGCAGGCGGTAGCCCAGCCCGCGGAGGCGACCGCCGAAGTGGCGCAGTCGTCGGCCTGTGACCACGACTTGGCGGCGGAGCACCTTGTTGGCGTGGGTGCCGGGTCGGAGCAGCACCAGCCCTCCGGCCACCGCCGCGCCGCCTACCGCCCGCTTGGCGGTCGGCCGCAGCGTGTTCTTCCAGGTCCTCGTGGCCCTCCTGGCCGCCCCGGTCGTCCGAGTCGTCGGCCGTCGAACCAGCCGGCGTACGGCGCCGACACCGTCGGTGAAGCGATCGGTGAACAGCATGGTCACCCCTTACCCGGCGATGCGGCTCGTCCAACATCGGTCGGAGGGTGCCGGGGGGCCGTGCGTCAGAACTCGCACACGTGACCGGCGCACCCTCCCGTGAACGCGGTGTCGACCCGGACCGGGCGGTGGGCCGAGTCCTCGGGCCCCGAGAGGAACGTGAGCACCTGTCCCGGCTTGGTGCCGTAGCGGTAGACGGTGATGCCCTTCACCCGTGCCCGCCAGGCGGCCAGGTAGGTGGCACGCACGTCGTCGGCGGTGGCCGTGGCGGGGAGGTTGATCGTCTTCGAGACGGCGGCATCGACGTGGCGCTGGACCGCGGCCTGCATGCGCAGGTGCCAGGACGGGTCGATCTCCAGCGCGGTGGGGAACGCCGCCCGCACCTCCTCGGGGACAGCCGGGTTGTCGCGCACCCCGCCGGTGCGCGCGATGTCGGCCATGAGCTCATCGGAGTAGAAGCCCCGGTCGCGGGCCAGGCGCTCGAAGCGGGGGTTGATCTCGACGAGATGACGGCCCATCACGTTGCGTACGTAGGCGATGGCGAACAGGGGCTCGATCCCGGCGGTCGTCCCGGCGATCAGCGAGATGGTCCCGGTGGGCGCCACCGACGTGAGCTGCGCGTTGCGCAGCGGTGGCGAGCCGCGCTCGGCGTGGCGGCTGGTCGGGAACAGGGGGAACGGCCCGCGGCTGGCCGCCAGCTCCGCCGACGCCCGGTGGGCCTCGCGGCCGATGCGGCGGGCGATCCGGCCCGCGAGGCGCACGGCGGCCTCGCTGTCGTAGGGGACGCCGAGCGTGGCGAGCAGCTCGGCGAGCCCCATCACGCCGAGGCCCACCTTCCGGCTCTCGTGGGCGGCCGCGTCCAGATCGGGGACGGGGTAGCGGGAGGCGTCGATGACGTCGTCGAGGAAGCGGACCGCCAGGCGCACGGTGGCATCCAGCCGGCCCCAGTCGACCCCGCGCCCGCCCGCCATGTGCGCCAGGTTGATCGAGCCCAGGTTGCACGACTCGTAGGGGCCGAGCGGCACCTCCCCGCACGGGTTGGTGGCCTCGATCCGGCCCTGCCGGGGCAGCGGGTTGGCGCGGTTCACGGTGTCCAGGAACAGCAGCCCGGGATCGCCGCTGCGGTGCGCGCTGTCGCAGATCAGGTCGAACAGCTCGGCGGCCGGGAGCCGCGCGACGGTCCGGCCGGTGCGGGGGTTCACGAGCGGGTGCCTGCCGCCGCGCTCCACGGCCCGCAGGAACCTGTCGGTGACCCCCACCGACAGGTTGAAGTGCTCGAGGCCGCTGCCGCCCCGCTTGGCGGTCACGAACTCGGCGATGTCGGGATGGGAGACGTCGAGCACCGCCATGCTGGCGCCCCGCCGCCGGCCCCCCTGGCGGATGACCCCGGCGGCGGCGTCGAAGAGCCGGATGAACGACACCGGCCCGCTGGCGGTGCCCTGGGTGCTGGCGACGAGGTCGCCGGCGGGCCGGAGGTGCGAGAAGGAGTAGCCCGTGCCCCCGCCGGCCTGATGGACCAGCGCCCCGTCGCCGAGCGCGGCGAAGATCGATCGCAGCGAGTCGTCCACGGGCAGCACGACGCAGCCCGAGAGCAGGCCGAGCGGAGTCCCCGCGTTCATGAGCGTCGGCGAGTTCGGCAGGAAGTCGAGCGCTCGCAGCACCGCCGAGAACTCCTCGGCCCACTGCGCCGACGAGCCGGCGGCGTGGGCGTCCTCGGCAGCGGCGACGTGGCGGGCGACCCGGTCCATCATCTGCCCGGTCGACTCGACGGGCCGGCCCCGGTGGTCGCGGCGAAGGTAGCGCTCGCGGAGCACCGTGACCGCCGGGAGGCTGAGCTTGAGCTCGTCGCGCACGGCGAGCATGGCCTTGGCGTCCCGCAGCTCCGCCCGGGCCTGCCGGTAGAGGATGTAGGCGCGGGCGACGTCGTCGTAGCCGTCGGCCATCAGGCGGCGCTCGACCGCGTCCTGGATCTCCTCGATCCCCGGCGGGCGCCCCGGGTGGTCGGCGGCCAGGTCGGCCGCCACCGCGCGGGCGACGTCCCGGGCGAGCGACGGCTCGGTCCGCCCCACCTCCCGGGCCGCGCGGGCGACGGCCGCCTCGATCCTGGTCACGTCGAACGGGCGGGCCCGCCCGTCGCGGCCGAGCACCCGGTGGGGCCACCGCTCGTCCTGCCGCGGCACCGTCGGCATGCGGCCAGTGTCTCCCACGCCGCCCGGCCCGGAAACCACCTCGCACGGCTCGGGGCGGCATCGGCCGGCTCTCGGGTGCGCTCGTGCGCTCTCGGTGGCTCTCGTGGCGCCGGTATCCTGGTCACGTGGACGAGGTCATCCAGGGTCAGCTCGAGCCGCTCATCGAGCGGGTGCGCGGGTGGATCGACGCGTCCGACCGCGTGGTCGCACTCACCGGTGCCGGCATCAGCACCGACAGCGGCATCCCCGACTTCCGGGGGCCGAACGGCCT
Organism: Acidimicrobiia bacterium; assembly: GCA_046537875.1. Lineage (GTDB taxonomy): Bacteria > Actinomycetota > Acidimicrobiia > Acidimicrobiales > VFJN01 > JBKHJZ01. The sequence goes on from JBKHJZ010000131.1 coordinate 3,708, forward strand.
CTGGACCCGCAATCCCGAGGCCGAGAAGGCCGCGACGCTGTCGCACTACATGTCCGATCGCGAGGTCCGCCGCGCCGCGTGGCGCACCCGGCTCGACCGGGCCGGGGCGCAGGTGGAGCCCAACGCGGGCCACCGTGCCCTGGTGGCGCTCGAGCGGCGGGGCAAGCTCCACACGCTCGTGACGCAGAACGTCGACGGGCTGCACCAGGCCGCCGGCTCGGACCCGGCGAAGGTGGTCGAGGTGCACGGCACGATGCGCGAGGTCGTGTGCATGTCGTGCGACGAGCGCGCCCCGATGGAGCGGGCGCTCGCGCGGGTGCGGGCCGGGGAGGACGATCCTCCGTGCCGCTCGTGCGGGGGGATCCTCAAGTCGGCCACGATCAGCTTCGGCCAGAACCTGGTGCCGGCCGACCTGGCCCGCGCCGACCGGGCGGCCCGGGCCTGTGATCTGCTGCTCGCCGTGGGGTCGACCCTCTCGGTCTACCCGGTGGCCGAGATGGTGCCGGTCGCCCGGATGTCGGGCGCCCGGGTGGTGGTCGTGAACGGCGACGAGACCGCGATGGACGACCTCGCCGACGCCGTGCTGCGCGGACCGATCGGCACGATCCTCCCCGCCCTCGCCGGCTGATCCGGGGCGGGAGCGCCCGGTCCCCCCGGGGCATCGGGCACTCGTCTCCCCCGGCTGCCCTCGTGGGCGCCCGGGTGCGGGTCCGGGTCCGGTGTGCCGGGACCCGTGGACGCCATTACTCTCTCGCCGATGTCCACGGTGCTGGAGGCGGCGAAGCGCCGGAACCCGTTGCCCACCGGCACCCTGGCGGTCGGTGTCGGGCTGCTGGTTGCCGGGCTCTCGGCCTACGGCTTCCTCATCGTCGCCGACATCCGGCTCAGCAAGGCCGAGTACGCGCCGCTCACCGCCCTGTGGGGCCTGGTGTTCCTGGCGGGACCCGGCCTGTTCCTGCCCCTCGAGCAGGAGGTCAGCCGGGCGCTCGCGGCACGGCGCGCGCGCCACCAGGGGGGAGCGCCGGTCGTCAGGCGGGCCGCGACAATCGGGGCCGGCATCGGGCTCGCCGTCCTGGTGGTGCTGATCCTCAGCGCCCGGTGGTCGGTCGACCGGCTCTTCGACGGCCAGCTGCTGCTGCTGGTCGGCTTCGCCCTGGGCCTGACGGGTGCGCTGATCGGCCACCTGACGCGCGGGTGCCTGTCGGGCACGGGGCACTTCAAGGGCTACGCCAGCTACATCGGTGCCGACGGCTTCCTGCGGCTGGCCGGGGCGCTGGTGTGCGTGATGATCGGGGTGCGCAGCGCCGGCTGGTTCGGCGTGGCCCTCGGCATGGCCGGCCTGCTGGCCGTGCCGGTCGCCCTCCGCGTCGAGCGGCCCGCGCTCGGGGAGGGCCCCGAGTCGCCCTTCCGCGAGGTGTCGAGCGCCCTGGGCTTCCTGGTGGCGGCGTCACTGCTGTCGTTCGGGATCATGAACATCGGCCCGGTGCTCGTGAAGCTGCTGGCCACCGAGGCCGAGGTCGAGGCGGTCGCGACGTTCCTGCCGGCGCTCGTCATCGCCCGGGTTCCCCTGTTCCTGTTCCAGGCGGTGCAGGCCGCGCTGCTGCCCAAGCTCTCCGCGCTGGCGAGCGCCGGTGCCCTCGGCGACTTCCGCTCCGGCCTCACCCGCCTGCTGATCGCGGTGTCGGCCCTCGCCGTGGCGGGGACGGTCCTCGGTTACACGATCGGTCCCGCCGTGCTCCGCCTGATGTTCACCGACGCCGACCTGCCCCATCGCACGCTCGGCCTGCTGGCGGCGGGCAGCGGGCTCTACATGCTGGCGTTGGCCTGCGCGCAGGCGGTCATCGCCCTCGGCGGCCACCGCGACCAGGTGGTGGGGTGGGCGGCCGGCATGGTCACGCTGCTCGCCACCACGTGGTGGGTGAGCGACGACCTCTACCTGCGGGTCGAGCTGGGCCTGCTGGTCGGCAGCTCGGCGGCGTTCGCCACCATGGCCGGGCTGCTGGTGCGGCGCCTCACGGTGTCGGGGCCGCTGCGGGTGAGGAGTGGCGACGTCATCGAGGCGCTCCACGAGGTGGCGATCGAGCCCTGAGCAGGCTGCCGGGGGAGCACGGCGCGGGAACAGATGGGCCCGCACGATTGTTGAGCACCTGGGTAGGGAATACACTCGTTCCAGTCGTTCGACCGGCTCCGCCGGGGCCGCGCCGCAGGAGAGGGGCCCGAATGCCGAGCTTCCGTGAGCTGCTCGCCGCCACGAAGTCGCAGATCCGCGAGGTCGACACCGCGCAGGCCGACGATCTGCGCCGCCGGCCCGGTGCGGTGGTGCTCGACGTCCGCGAGCCCGACGAGTACGAGCAGGGGGCGGTCCCGGGCGCCGTGCACATCCCGCGGGGCACGCTGGAGAGCACGGTGGAGAGCAAGCTGTCCGACAAGGCGGCCCCGGTGGTGGTCCACTGCGCCAGCGGGGTGCGGTCGGCCTTCGCCGCCAAGACCCTCACCGAGATGGGGTACACCGACGTGGCCTCCATGGTCGGTGGCTTCAACAAGTGGAAGGACGAGGGCCGCGACTGGGCGGTGCCCCGCAGGCTCGGGGCCGAGCAGCGCACCCGCTACCACCGCCACCTGCTCATGCCCGAGGTCGGCGTCGAGGGCCAGCTCGAGCTGCTCGACGCCAAGGTGCTGCTGCTGGGCGCGGGCGGCCTCGGGTCGCCTGCGGCCCTCTACCTGGCGGCGGCCGGCGTGGGGACCATCGGCATCGTCGACATGGACGTGGTCGACGAGTCGAACCTGCAGCGCCAGATCCTCCACAACATGGACCGGATCGGCGACCGCAAGGTCGACTCGGCCAAGAAGACGCTCACCGACCTCAACCCCGAGGTGAACGTGATCGCCCACGACGTGCGCCTGGGCGCCGACAACGTGCTCGAGATCCTGTCGGGCTACGACGTCGTGATCGACGGCGCCGACAACTTTCCGGTGCGCTACCTGCTCAACGACGCCGCGCTGAAGGTCGGCATCCCCGTCGTCCACGGGTCGATCTTCCGGTTCGAGGGCCAGGTCACCGTGTTCAAGCCGCACGACGGTCCCTGCTACCGGTGCTTCCTGCCCGAGCCCCCGCCGGCCGAGCTGGCCCCGTCGTGCGCCGAGGCCGGGGTGCTGGGCGTGCTGCCGGGCATCATCGGGTCGATCCAGGCGGTCGAGGCCCTCAAGCTGATCCTCGGGATCGGCGACGACCTCTCTGGTCGCCTGCTGGCGTACGATTCGCTCGAGCAGTCGTTCCGGACCTACAAGATGGTGCGGGACCCCCAGTGCCCGGCGTGCTCGATCGATCCCGACCGGATCACGATCGCCGAGTACGACGAGCTCTGCATGCCGCACCCCATCCAGGCGCCGGCCGACGCCTGATCCGCGCGCGCGGGTTCCCCGGCCCGTGGGCCGTCGACGGGAGGACCAGCGGTGGGGAGCTCGTGGAGCAGCGACGAACGCAGCGAGCGCCGGCCCCAGGCGCCGACCACGGTCGCCGCAGGGGTCGCCGTGGCGGCGGCCGCCGTGGTCGCCAACCGGTTCTTCCTGGACGGCGACTTCCGGGCCACCGACACGCTGTCGTTGATCCGGCAGGGGACGATCTCCTCGGCCGGTGACCTCGGGCGGATCTTCTCCGAGGAGCTGCTCGCCGGGACGATGTTCGAGGCCGGGCCGTACTACCGCCCGGTCTCGCTCGTCTCGTACGGGCTCGACCACGGGGTCTGGGGGCTGAACGCGTTCGGCTACAACCTGACGAACACGATCCTCCACGCGCTCGTGGCCCTGATGACGTTCGCGGTCCTCCTGCGGCTGACCCGGTCGCTCGCCGGCGCGGTCGTCGCCGGCATGGTGATGGCGCTGCACCCGTTGGTCGTGGAGACGGTGCCCGCGCCGGCCCGACGCCACGACATCCTCGCCGTGCTCTTCGTGCTCGTCGCCCTGCATCTCGTCGCGAAGACCGCGGTGGGGACGGCCTCGCACCCGGTCAGGGTGGCCATCGCGCCTGCCAGCGTGGCCCTCGTCCTCGCCGTGTGGTCCAAGGAGTCAGCGGTCGTCGGCATCGTGCCCCTGGCCGTGGTTCTCTGGCTCGGCGCCCGGGACCGACTACCGGCACGGGCCCGCCTGCTGGCGTGGGCGGGGCAGGCTCTCCCCCTGGTCATCGGGCTCGTGGTCGCCCTGGCGGTCCGGGCGTACGCGATCGGGGGCAACGACATCGACCCGGTCGAATCCGCATCGGACTCGTTGTGGGGGGTGACATCGGAGTCGGTGAGGCTCCTGCTGCACCCACAGTCCTCGTTCGTCACGTTCCCGGTCGTCGGGTGGCTGGCGGCGGCGGTGGTCACGGTCGTCGTGGTCATGGCGGTGGCCGGTCGTCCCGGGAGGGACACCCGCATGGTCGTGACCGTCGCGGCGATGTCGTCGTGGTGGATCGCGGGGCTGATCGTCCTGATGGCGGTCACCGGAGAGTTCTCGTCGCGGACGCTCTACGGTGCCCTGCCGGCCTTCGGCATGCTGATCGGGGCCGCCGCGACGGCGCTCGCGCGCAGCCTCGGCCGGGCGGCGGTGGCGGCGCCGGCCGGGGTGGCACTTCTCGTCGTGGTCGCGTCCGTGGGTGCCACTTCGCCAGCGGTCCGTGGCTACGAGCAGTGGGACGTGGCGGGCAGGCTCTCGACCTCGACGCTCGACGTGCTCGACGCCTGGGATCTCGACGACGTGAGCGGCCCGGCAGCGCTGCACGTCCCTGAGCTGCCACGCCGGGTCGGGCCGGGCACGCCGCCGCTGCAGCCCCAGGTCAGGTCGCCGACGGTCCTGGTCGACCACGCGCTCGCGTCGTACCTCGAGCTGCGTCACCCCGGAACGGACGTCCGGGTCGTCGTCGACCACGAGACCAGCTTCCCGCCACGGGCCGGGATGGTGGTCGAGACGGCCCGGGAGGACCGCGATCCAGCCCGCGTGCGGCTCACGATCGCTCCGGTCCCGTCGTCGTGAAGGCCCCGGCACCATCCGGTGTCCGGGCCGGTCTCAGCGGGCGCTCAGGCGCGTTGAGCCGCGCATCCGCGTTCGGTACGGTCGGCTCACTCCGTAACACGTCCGTATCAATTGGCACCATCTGGGGTTGCTAGGCGAACCGGTCGGTCGTCCGTTGGCGTCCGTTCGCCTTCGAGCGACGAACGGCAGGGGTCGGCATGGCGGCGATCCGCAACGGTCTGGTCGGGACGGCGCTTGCAGGTCTGGCGGCCATCGCCATCCTGCGGGTGACGACGACCTCGACTGGGGAGGATCCCGCCAACGGTGCCTCGTCGCCGAGCGCGCCGTTCGCGCCGCCCGCCCAGCCGCTCACCGGGACCGTCACCGCCGTGCCGTTGACCGGCGATTTCGATGGGGACGGACGAGACGACGTGTTCTGGTACGGGCCTGGCAGCAGACCCGACCACCACTGGTACGGGAGAGCGAACCGGATGTTCGGCGGCAAGGCCGGGGCGGTGCACGGCACGTACGAGCCGGTGATCGGGGACTTCGACGGCGATGGACGGGACGACGTGTTCTGGTACGGCCCGGGCGGTGCTCGGGATGTCGTGTGGTACGGCGGGCGCGATCACGGGTTCGCGAG
>JBKHJZ010000132.1:0-9337 GCA_046537875.1 Acidimicrobiia bacterium
GCGCGCAGCAGCTCCGGTGCCACGTCCGGCTCGACACCGCCGCCTGGGCGCAGCTCGCCACGGAGCTCCACGTCCCAGCGCTCCCCGCGGGAAACCAGCCGGGCATGGCCGGCCACCGCACCGTCGCCGGCCCGCCGGGCGGTCAGCCGTTCGACGCCGTCGCCGGGTGACGGCTGGTGCACGATCTCGAGCGCGGTCACGCTGGCAGGCTACGGGCGCCCGCCCGGCTCACGGCGGTGTCGCGATGGGCGTGAGCCCCGTGTCGAGCGCGCCGCGTGAGCCGACCACCTCCACCGTCCGCTGCCAGGCGAGCGCGAGGCGGTCGCGGAGGTCAGGAGACGTGGACGGATCGGCGAGCGCCCGGGCCACGTCGACCAGGCGCTTCGGATCGCGGTCCTTCACCATGAGCAGGGGTGCGAACTCCGCGTCGGTGACGTGCCAGCCGCCGGGTCGCTCGGTGAACGTGAACCGCACCAGCAGCCCTTCCTCGTTGGGCGCACCCGGGGTGCCGTGGCGGGCCACCATGTTGCCCATGCCGTAGACGACCCACTCGCCATCGACCAGCTCGATCGGCTGCACGACGTGGGCGTGGTGGCCGAGCACCAGGTCGATCGTGGGCGCGCGGATCAGCCGCGGCGCCAGCTCGGCCTGCTGGGGGTTGGGCTCGTGCTGGTACTCGTTGCCCCAGTGCAGTGCCACGACCACGACGTCGGCTCCCTGCATGCGGGCGGCGGCGGCCTCGGCGAGGATCGCCTCCTCGTCGATCGGGTTCGAGCGCCAGTGCTGCCCGCCGGGCGGGGGGATGCCGTTGAAGCCGTAGGTGTACGAGAGCAGGGCGACGCTGGCCTCGCCCGCGCGGATCAGCGTCACCTCTTCGGCCTCCTCGGGTGTCCGCGCCGAACCGGCGTGCCGGATCCCCTCGGCGTCGAGCGTGTCGAGCGTCCGGTCGACCCCCTCGGCGCCCCGGTCGTAGGTGTGGTTCGACGCCGTGGTGCAGGCGTCGTAGCCGGTGTCGGCAATCGCGGGCACGATCGAGGGCGGGACGGAGAACGACGGGTAGCCGGAGTAGGGGCCGCCCGGCTCGGACACCGGCGTCTCGAAGTGGCAGATCGCGAGGTCCGCCGCGTCGACGACCGGCTTCACGCCGGCGATGAGCGGGCGGAAGTCGAATCCCTCGGCCCCGGCGGCCGCCGCGTCGGCGGACGCCTGGTGCCACAGCGGGCTGTGCAGCAACACGTCCCCCGTGGCCACCAGGGTGAAGCTGGCCGGCGGTGGTGGCGCCGTCGTGGTCGTGGTGCTGGTGCTCGTGCCCGGCGCCGCCGCCACCCGGTCGGCTCGCTCGGTGCGCGCGGCATCGCCCTCGCTCGCAGGTGCGCCGGCCACCAGGGCGGCCAGGACGGCCGCACCGATCAGCGCGTTGCGGGAGGGTGCCCATCCCCGGAGCCGCAGCGACCGCACCCCGCATGGTGTAGCAGGAAGAGCACCGGTCGTGGTGGTCTCCCCGGCGTCCGGGCCGTTGCGGCGGGGCCGGTAGTGTCCGGCAGATGGCCACCGGTCGCCCCCGCAGCCCTCGAGGGCGGGCCCGCGTCGTCGCGGACAGGTTGGCGGCCGAGTACCCGGGCACCGCCACCGAGCTGTGTGCCCTGCGCCACACCAACGCCTACGAGCTGCTGGTGGCCACGATCCTGTCGGCCCAGTGCACCGACGAGCGGGTCAACATGGTCACACCGGAGGTCTTCGCCCGGTACCCCGCCCCCGACGACCTCGCCGCCGCCGACCCGGCCGAGCTCGAGGACCTCATCCGGTCCACCGGGTTCTTCCGGTCGAAGACCAAGAGCCTCATCGGCATGGCGGCCGCGCTGGTCGAGCGCTTCGGGGGCGAGGTGCCCCGCCGGCTGAGCGATCTGGTCACCCTGCCGGGGGTCGGCCGCAAGACCGGCAACGTGGTGCGCAGCGTCGCGATGGGCGAACCGGGGCTGCCGGTGGACACACACGTGCTGCGGCTGGCTCGGCGTCTGGGACTGACCGACGAGACGGATCCCGTGAAGGTCGAGCACGACCTGGCGCCGATGGTGCGAGCGAGCGAGCGGGGGGCCCTCAGCCTCCGGCTCATCCTCCACGGTCGGGCCGTGTGCCGGGCACGCAGGCCGCGCTGCGACGCGTGCGTGCTGGCGGACATCTGCCCCTCGGCGTTCACGTTCTGACGCGGGTGCCGCGCGCCCGGCGTGGGAGCGGCGCGCATCGCGGACGTCACGGAAAAGTCTCCGTGGGGCGCAACCTCTCGGCGCGGTCGAGCGTTTACGTGTGTGAAGACCAGGTTCCCGCCACCTGGTTCAGATGCGACGCCGGGATCCGCCGCCTGGTGTCGCCCCGACGGCGCCCCCAGCGGGGCGCCGTCGCCGTTCCGGGCCGGTGGCCGCCGTGGACTCACGGCGGCCACGTCCCGCGGCCGCCGTGTGCGCGGGCAGAGGCGCCGTCACATGCTGCGGACCACGCGCTCGACCTGCCGCGAGGCGCTGATGAGCGAGCGCTCGGCCTCGTACAGGCCGCTCGCGACGTCGCTGCGGGGTGTGCCGCGCAGGCGGTCGGCCACCGCCGTGATCCGGCGCGTGAGGTCCTCGAGGCTGTTCGCCAGCGCGTTGAGCTCGGCGCGGTCGCTGTCCATGCCGCGGTTCTACCGGTGCGGCACCGCAACCGGCTACGGAGACGGGCCGTGACGCCGGTAGCGTGATCGGTCGTGCTGCGGCGACTCGACCTGCGGGGACTCGGAACCGACGACCTCCGTCGCCGGTTGCCGCGGCCCGCAGATCGCGCCGAGCCACCGGTCGACGAGGTGCGCACCGTGCTGCGCGAGGTGCGCGACCACGGCGACGCCGCGCTGCGCCGCTTCGCCGAGCGGTTCGACGGGGTCCGCCTCGACGACCTGCGGGTGCCGGAGGCCGAGGTGGCGGCCGCGCTCGATCAGATACCCGGCGACCTGCGCGAGGCGCTCGAGGTCGCCCACGACAACATCGCCGCCTACCACACCGCGCAGCTCGGCCACGAGGTGGTCCACCACAACGGGGCGATCGAGATCCGTGAGGTGGCCCGGCCGGTCGACAGGGCCGGGTGCTACGTGCCGAGCGCGCTCGCTCCGCTGGTGTCGACCGCCCTGATGACGATCGTGCCCGCCAAGGTGGCCGGGGTCCCCGAGGTGGTGCTGGCGAGCCCCGCCCGCCCCGACGGCCGGGTGCCGGCGGGCATCCTGGCCGCCGCCGCGCTGGCCGGCGCCGACGAGGTGTACCGGATCGGCGGCCCGGCGGCCATCGGCGCCCTCGCGTACGGCACCGAGTCGATCCGGCCCGTCGACGTGATCGTGGGTCCCGGCTCGGCCCGGGTGGCCCAGGCCAAGCGCGAGGTTGCCGGCGAGGGCCTCGTCGGCGTGCCGTCCTCGTTCGCCGGCCCGTCCGAGGTGGTCGTGGTGGCCGACGCGTCCACGCCGGCCGAGCTCGCGGCCGTCGACGTGATCGTCCAGGCCGAGCACGGCCCCGACGGTCTGGCCTGGCTGGTGACGTGGGATCCTGCGGTGGCCGATGCGGTCACCGAGGCGGTCGCCGCGCTCGTCCCGGCGTCGCCCCGCCGCAGGCACCTCGAGTCCACGCTCGCCGAGGGCGGCTACGCGGTCGTGTGCGACGACCCCGCTCAGGCCATCGCGGTGGCGAACGCGATCGCGCCCGAGCACCTCGAGCTGCTGGTCGACGACGCCGCCGCGCTCGTCCCCCTCGTGCGCCACGCGGGCGCGGTGTTCTGCGGCCCCCTGGCGCCGGCGTCGATCGGCGACTACGTGGCCGGCCCGAACCACGTGCTGCCCACCCACGGCTCGGCCCGCTTCGCCGGGGCGCTGCGCGTCGACGACTTCCGCAAGCACGTGCACGTCGTGACGGTGGGCGACAAGGGCCTCGCAGAGGTTGCGCCCCACGTGGTGACCCTGGCCACCTACGAGGGGCTCCCGGCCCACGCGGACTCCGTCCGCCTGCGCCAGGGGCGGGCATGACGGCCCCCGTGACGCCGCGCGCCGATCTGGCGCTGATGGACGGCTACCACTCGCCGCAGCTCGACGTGGCCGTGCGCCTCAACACCAACGAGGCGCCCGCGCCCCCGCCCCCCGAGTTCGCCGAGCGGCTGACCGCGGCCGTGCGGTCGATCGACTGGCACCGCTACCCCGACCGCGCGTACCGGGCGCTGCGCACCGCCATCGCCGGCCACCACGGCGTCGCTCCGGAGCAGGTCTTCGCGGCGAACGGCTCCAACGAGGTGCTGCAGACCCTGTGCCTCACGTACGGGGGGCCAGGCCGCACGGCCGCGGTGTTCGAGCCCACCTACGCGCTGCACGGCCACATCGCCCGCATCACCGGGACCGCGCTCGCGAGCGGCGAGCGCGACGACGACCTGGCCCTCGACCTCGGCGAGGTCCGACGGGTGCTGGCCGAGGCGTCTCCCGACATCACGTTCCTGTGCTCGCCCAACAACCCCACCGGCATGATCGAGCCCGAGCACGTCGTGCGGACCGTGGCCGCCGAGGCCCCCGGCCTCGTGGTGATCGACGAGGCCTACGCGCAGTTCGCCCCCTGGTCGGCGCTCGCGCTGGTCGACGACCACCGGCCCCTCGTGGTCACCCGCACCTACTCGAAGACGTGGTCGATGGCCGCGGCCCGCCTGGGCTACCTCGTCGGGCCCGCCTGGTTGGTGGCCGAGCTCGACAAGGTGGTGCTGCCCTACCACCTCGACGCGTTCACGCAGCTGGCCGGCACGATCGCCGTGGAACTGGTCCAGGAGATGCACGCCCGGGTGGCGGCCCTGGTCGAGGAGCGCGGCCGGCTCTCGGCCGCGCTGTCCGACCTGCCCGTGGACGTGTGGCCCTCGGCCGCCAACTTCGTCCTGTTCCGTCCCCGCGAGCGCCCCGGTGACCAGGTGTGGAAAGAGCTGGTCGACCGGTCGGTGCTGGTGCGCGACTGCTCGTCGTGGCCGCGGCTCGAGGGCTGCCTGCGCGTCACCGTCGGCACCCGGGCCGAGGACGACGCCTTCCTTCACGCGCTCCGGGAGGTGCTGTCATGACCCGTCCCGCCGCCCGCCGCCGCACGACGCGGGAGACCTCGGTCTCGGTGACGCTCGACCTCGACGGCCCCGAGGGCAAGGTCCACGCCGACACCGGGCTCCCGTTCCTCGACCACATGCTCGACCAGCTCGGCCGCCACGGTGGTTTCGACCTGAGCGTCGACGCCCGCGGCGACCTGCACGTCGACGGGCACCACACGGTGGAGGACGTGGCCATCGTGCTCGGCGAGGCCTTCCGCGAGGCGCTGGGCGACAAGGCCGGCATCCGGCGGTTCGCGAGCGGCGCGTTCCCGCTCGACGAGGCCCTCGTGGAGGTCGCGCTCGACGTCTCGGGGCGCCCGTACGTCGCCTACGACGTGCCGATCGGCGAGGTGCTGCCGCTGGGGGACCCGCCGTTCAACCCCGAGATGGCCGAGCACTTCTGGCACTCGTTCGGCGGCGCCGCCGGCATCACGCTCCACGTGCGCCTCCGCACCGGGCGCAACACCCACCACATCATCGAGGCGGCGTTCAAGGGCGTGGCCCGGTGCCTGCGCGACGCGGTGCGGATCGAGGGCGGGGGGGTGCCCTCGACCAAGGGCGCCCTGTAGGCCCGGCCGGTCCGCTGGGCCTCTCAGGCCGCGAGGTCCACGCAGTGCACGCCCGGCAGGCTCTCGGTGAGGCACCGCCACGTGGCGCCGCTGTCCTCGGACAGGTGGACCTCACCGGTCGGTGATCCCACCGCCACCAGCCCCCCGGCGGCCGCGAGGGCGAACGTGTCGATGAGGTGGGGGAAGCGTGCGGGAAGCCGGTCGGGCTCGCTGCCGTTGCCGGAGCCGCACGGCTCGAACGGCCGCCCCGGGTCGGCAAGCGGCCGGCGGTACACCGCGCTCTCCCGGGCGCCCGGCCCGGTGGCGGCGCTGGCCAGGATCCAGTCGTCGGCGATCGCCACGGCCCGGCAGTACGGCGCGTGCAGGCCCTCGTCACTCCACGACCAGGTGCGTCCGCCGTCGTCGCTCTGCCCGACGCCCACCGCCGCGGCCACGCCCACCGTGGAGCCGACCGCCACCACCTGGTGGTCGTCGGCCTCCGCGGGGACGACCTCGATCCACCCGTCGGGGTCGTGGCGCCAGACCCCGCCGACGTGGACGCCGGCCAGGGGTCCGTCGGCACCGACGGCGACCGATCGGGTGTCGGGAGGGCCGCCCCACGGGGTCGTCCAGCGATCCCGGGTCGGGATCTCGTCGAAGGACGTGTCGACCTGCGGCCCCTCGGGCCCACCCACCTCGACCAACCGGGCCTCCGACGTGCCCACCAGTGCGCGGCCGCCCTCGAGCGCCAGCACGCAGCGGGGGGCGAGGCCGTCCGGGAGCTCCACGCTGGCGCCGGTCTCGAGCGCCAGCAGCCGGCGTGACCCGATGGCCCAGTCGCCCGAGACGGCGGTGATCTCGACGTCGGGTTGCGCACGGCGGAGCTCGCGCCCGTCGATCCCCAGCTCGACCACCCCGTCACCTGTTCCCACGAGCAGCATGTCGCCAGTGTTACGGATGGATCGTGGGTCGGGCACGCGGAGTTGCAATCGGGTCGGAGCCCGCGGCGCCGGGACGTAGGATCGGGAGCCGCATGGCCCCCATCGCCGTCCTCGACTACGGCATCGGCAACCTGCGCTCGGCGCAGAAGGCGCTCCAGCGTGTCGGCGCCGACGCCCGCCTCACCTCCGACCCGGGCCTGATCCGGGACGCGGCCGGTGTCGTGCTGCCCGGGGTCGGTGCGTTCGGGCGGTGCATGGAGGCGCTGCGGGCCACGGGTCTCGACGGCCTGGCGGCCGAGGCGGCGGCGTCGGGCCGGCCCTTCCTCGGGGTGTGCATCGGCATGCAGCTGCTCTACGAGGGCTCCGAGGAGGACCCTGACGTGCCCGGGCTGGGGGTGCTGCCGGGCGGTGTCGTCCGCCTGCCCGGCGGGGTGAAGCGACCGCAGATGCAGTGGAACGTGCTCGATCGCCGGGCGCCGAGCGGGCTGCTGGCGGGCGTGCCCGAGCCGACCTGGGTCTACTTCGTGCACTCGTTCGCCGCGGAGCGCCCGGACCATGCCGTCGCCACGTGCGACTACGGCGGTCCCGTGGTGGCGGCCGTCGAGCGGGGACCGGTGTGGGCGACCCAGTTCCACCCGGAGAAGTCGGGACCCACCGGGCTGAGCATCCTGGCGAACTTCGTGGCGCGTGCCGCCGCGGCACAGGCGGCCTAGCGCCGTGCAGCTCTATCCGGCGATCGACGTGCGAGGCGGCCGGTGCGTCCGCCTCTACCAGGGTGACCACGGCCGCGAGACCGTCTACGCCGACGACCCGGTGGCCCAGGCCCGTGCCTTCGCCGGCCGGGGCGCCGACTGGATCCACGTCGTGGACCTGGACGCGGCCCGCAGCGGCGTGCCCCGCAACCGTGGGCTCGTGACGGCCATCGCCGCCGCCGTCGACGTGCCCGTGCAGGCCGGCGGGGGAGTGCGCGACGACCGGTCGGCCGACGCCCTGCTCGACCACGGCGTGCGCCGCGTCGTGGTGGGCACGGCCGCCCTCGACGATCCGGGCTGGGTCCGCCGGCTGGCGGCCCGTCACCCCGGGCGGGTCGCGGTGGGGCTCGACGCCCGGGGCCACGACGTCGCCGTCCGGGGCTGGGTGGAGGATTCGGGGCGCGACCTGGTGGACGTGGCCCGCGGCTTCGAGGACGCCGGGGTGGCCGCGCTCGTGGTCACCGAGATCGGGCGCGACGGCACGCTGTCCGGACCGGCGCTCGACCAGCTCGCGGCCGTGCTGGGGGCGACGGCTCTCGACGTGGTCGCGTCCGGGGGCGTCGGCTCGGTCGACGACCTCCGGGCGCTCGCCGCCCTCGACGTGGGCGGCCGCCGGCTCGCCGGGGTGATCGTGGGGCGTGCGCTCTACGAGGGCGCCGTCCGCCTGGACGAGGCCGTGGCGGCCCTTGCGGGGGTCGACCGTGCGTAACGTCCGCATCATCCCGTGCCTCGACGTCGACGCCGGCCGGGTGGTCAAGGGCGTCAACTTCGTCGGCCTCCGCGACGCCGGCGACCCCGTGGAGCTGGCGGCCCGCTACGACGCCGAGGGCGCCGACGAGCTGGTCTTCCTGGACATCACGGCCTCGTCCGACGCCCGGGGGACGATGGTCGACGTGGCCCACCGGACGGCCGACGAGGTGTTCATCCCGTTCACGGTGGGCGGCGGCATCCGGGCCGTCGACGACGCCCGCCGCCTGCTGCGCGCCGGGGCCGACAAGGTGTCGGTGAACACCGCGGCGGTCGAGCGTCCCGACCTGATCGGCGAGCTCGCCGGCGAGTTCGGGGCCCAGTGCGTCGTGGTGGCGGTCGACGCCCGGCGCGACGGGACGGGCCGCTTCGAGGTGTTCACGCACGGGGGGCGCACGCCCACCGGGCTCGACGCGGTGGCCTGGGCGCGCGACGCGGAGCAGCGGGGGGCCGGCGAGATCCTGCTGACCTCGATGGACCGCGACGGCACGCGCGAGGGCTTCGACCTGCCGCTCACCCGGGCGGTCGCCGATGCGGTCGGCGTCCCGGTCATCGCCAGCGGCGGGGTCGGCAGCCTCCGGCACCTGGTGGAGGGGGTGACCGAGGGCGGCGCCGATGCTGTCCTCGCCGCCTCGATCTTCCACTTCGGCGAGCACTCGGTGGCCGAGGCGAAGGACGTGCTGCGGCACGCCGGCCTCGCCGTCCGCCCGGTCTGACCGCGGGCGCGGGCGGCCGTGCGCCGCGAGATCCCGAGGGCGATGTCACGCGTCGCGGGAGGGGGGCGGTAGCGTCGTGGACGTGCCCGAGTCCGCAGCGACCACCGTCGACAACGGACGCCGTGGCGGCGACAAGCTGGCGATCAAGATGCTCAACGACCGCGTGCTCGTGCGGCTCGATGTGAACGAGGGAGAGCGCACCTCGTCGGGCGGCATCGTCATCCCCGCGACGGCCCAGATCTCCAAGCGCCTGGCGTGGGCCGAGGTCGTGGCCATCGGTCCCAACGTGCGGGCGATGCAGGTGGGCGACCACGTGCTGTTCAATCCCGAGGACCGCTACGAGGTCGAGGTCCGCGGCGACGACTACATCATCCTCCGCGAGCGCGACATCCACGCGGTGGCGGCCAGCCGGCTGGCCGACGAGGCCTCGACCGGCCTGTATCTCTGAGCGCCTCCGCCGAGGCCTCTGCCCGGTCGAGCCCCGGACATTCGGTTTCGGGGACGGCCGCCGGGCTGTC
>JBKHJZ010000133.1:0-9337 GCA_046537875.1 Acidimicrobiia bacterium
GGCCGTCAGGGCTTCCCGTCGTCGGCCGTCCAGCGATGCCACTCGGCCGAGCACCGGTGCGCGTCCCACAGCCCGTCGTGCACGGCGACCCGGTAGCGGAACCGCAGCACCTCACCCGCGGCCAGGGTGCGGGGTCCGTCCCACAGGAAGGCGGGGTAGACGGTGTTGGCCCAGCCCTCGCCGTAGCCCTCGCCGGCGCGGGTCGTGGCGTAGAACGGGACGGGGTGGGCGGGGTTGCGGGGGTGGTCGAGCACGCACGCACCGACCGGCCGCCGGTCGGCCGTGCCCGACAGGTCGCACCAGCGCGAGCGCTGCGGTGCCACCCGCGTGTGCGCGGTGCCGTCGTCGAGGAGCAGGCGGGTGTCGTGCCAGTCCTCGCGGCCACGCAACGCCAGCCCCGAGTACCCGCCCCAGACCCCCGTGTACGGCGTGCGGTCGAGCACGGCGCCGCCGACGCCCTCGGGCACCGCCAGAGCGACGTCCCAGTCCAGCGCGTAGGCGTCGTCGTCCAGCGGCACGTGTCGCAGGACACGGTGCTCGTGGATCGCGACGGTCGTGCGATCGGGGCGGATCCACCGCAGGTCGCCGGTCACCGTGGTGCCGTCGACACGTGGCGCACCCTCGTGCCGCTGCACGCCCCACCCCTGCGGGTCCCACTCCTCCCAGAAGTTGTCGCCGTCGACGAACTTGACGACGAACCACAGACCCCGCTGCCACGGGTGGTCGGGCGGCTCGACCCGGGTGAGGACCACGCCGGCCGGGGTGGCCAGCGGATGCACGTGCGGCTTGCGGCGATGGTCCCACGCATAGGTCCACCCACCGGCGCCGGCGCGGACACGGATGACGGGCGGCGTCACAGGACGCCCTCCGTGGCGGCGTCCAGCCGGGCGAGCAGTGTCGCCACCAGCTCGTGCTCGCCGGGAGACCGGACCGGGCTGGCCGGGTGGACCCGGTCGCTGCGCGCCCACCCGCGGCGGTGCCACACGATGGCGGCGTCGTGGCGGTACGCGGGCACCGGGTCGCGGAAGGCGAGCGCTCCGAGGGCCTGGAGGGCGTCGTCCACCTCGTGGACCCGGGGGTCGCCCGCCGCCCACAGGGCGTCCCGGGCGGCGAAGGCGGCGGGGGCGAACGTCGACAGGCCGAGGAGGTAGTCGCTGCCCCACCGCACCATGTCGATGGCGAGGTCGTTGCCCGTCAGGACGAGGAACCCGGGCCGGACGGCGTCGCGCCGGGCCAGGCGGTCCCATTCGGGCGCCCGCCGCAGCGACGAGTGCTTGGCCCCCACCACCTGGGGGACCTCGAGGACCGCGGCATAGGTGTCGAGCGACCAGATCCGCCCGCACGGGTGGAACTGCCGGCCGAGCTCGAAGCCGAGCATCCGGTCGACCGCCGTGGCCATGGCCGCGTGCGCGGGGGCGACGTCGCCCTCGGGCAGCGCCGCCAGCCCGGCCGACGGGAACACGATCGGCACCCCGCCGGCCGCGGCGACGGTGGCGAGGGCGGCGCGGTGGACGTCAGGGTCGAACCCGGCGGATCCGGCCGAGCCGCCGGGCCCGTCGACGTGGGCGCCGCCCACGAACGACCACCCGGGGACCGGCTCGGCGCCGCCCAGCACCGACGCCGTGGTGGACAGGACGCGCCCTCGGGTGGCCCCGTCCAGGCTGGGGCCGTAGCCGGTGTCCATGTTCACCGCCGGCACCAGGCCCGCCGCCGCGGTCCGCTCGACCCCGGCGGCGAACGCGTCCCAGTCGATCTCACCCGCCTCGGTGAACGGCAGCAGCACCGCCGACATCCCGGTGACCCGCCGGCCGGGCCGGAGGGGCGGCACCACCGTCGCCTCCGGCTCGCTCATGCCACCCGTCCCAGGTCGTCGGCCACGACCGGGTGCAGCGCCGGTTCGCCAGCGGCGAACCGGCGGATCTCCTCGATCACCAGCTCGGCCAGGCGGGACAACTCGGTGCCCTGCGACCCCGCCAGGTGCGGCGTCACCACGCACGTGGGCAGGTGCAGCAGCGGGTGGTCGGCGGGCAGCGGCTCGGGCTCGGTGACGTCGAGGACGGCGGTGATCCGGCCGGTGCGCAGCTCGGCGACCAGGGCGTCGTGGTCGACCAGCGAGCCCCGGGCCGTGTTGACCAGCGTGGCCCCGTCCATCATGCGCGCCAGCTCGGCGGCCCCGATCATGCCGGCGGTCTCGGGCAGCGCCGGCGCGTGCAGGGTCACGACATCGCTGGTCGCCAGCAGCTCGTCGAGCTCGACCCGGGCGACGCCCAGCGCGGCGGCCGCCTCGGCGGTGAGGTAGGGGTCGGCGACCACCACGGTGCAGCGGTACGGCCGCAGCAGCTCGACCACCAGCCGGCCGACGTGCGACGCCCCCACCACCCCGATGCGCTTGCCCCAGTTCCCGACGGGATGGCGGCGGGGGAGGTCGGGCAGCTCGACGCCGCGCAACCGCTCACGCTCGCTGAACGCCGCCTTGTTGGCCCAGAGGATGGCGGCGACCGTGTACTCGGCCACCGGCACGGCGTTGGCGGCCGCCCCGGAGGTCACCCGCAGGCCCCGGGCGAACGTCGCGTCGGTCACCGTGTCGCGCACCGTGCCGGCGGCGTAGGCCAGCATCCGCAGGCGTGGCGCCCGGGCGAGGAAGGCGTCGTCGAGCACGACGCACCCCCAGTGCCCGAGGAGCACGTCGGCGGCCGCCAGCACCTCGTCCCCCCGCTCGGGGGGAAGGGACTGCACGGCCTCGGGGGCCAGCAGGTCGGCGACCTCGGCGAGGGCGGCCAGGTGCTCGGGCCGCAGGGCGTACGGCTCGAGGCCGGGGTACATGGACAGCGCGACGGCCGGGCGGGCGCCGGTCACCGGCCCACGGCCGCCTTGCCCGCCTTGGCCGCCACCAGGACGTCCCGCTCGGGAAGGGCCTTGTAGAAGGGATCGTACGGGTAGCACCCCGAGACCAGGCCGAGACGCGGTGCCGTCGTGCAGTCGCTGAGGGTGCGGCAGATCCGGCGCACGTCGAGCGGGCGGCCGGCGAGCACGTCGCCGGGCAGGTGCGGGTAGCTGAGCGCCATGCGCCCGTAGCCGACCGCGGCGGCGCCGCCCGCGGCCACCAGCGCCTGGCCGGCGTGGGGCAGCCACTGCTGCAGGTAGCTGAGGCCGGACGCGACGACCGTGAGATCGGGGTGGGCGGCAGCCAGCTCGGCGGTGACCCGCACCAGCCGGTCGACCTCGACCAGCGGGTCGCGGGGCGGTTCGTAGCCGTCGGACGGCGGGAAGTACGCGGGCCGCTGCACGTGCGGGCACGAGTAGGGGCTGCCCGCGGTGACCGACACGAGGTCGACGCCCCAGCTCGCCGCCCGCCGCAGCAGATCGTGGGTCTCGGCCAGGTCGACGCCGAGGCCCGTGCCGTCCCCACCGAACGCGTAGGGGTAGGGGTCGGGTGCGCCGGGCACGGGCACGCCCCGGCCGTCCGGACCGGGCTCGTGCGGCACGACGTCGAACGCCGACACCCGGAGGGCCAGCCCGAGCCCGGGTGCCTCGGCCCGGATGCCGTCGAGCACGCGGTGCAGGAACGTCGTGCGGCCGTCGAGGTCGCCGCCGTAGCGGCCAGGCCGGTCGACGGCGGACAGCAGCTCGTGGAGCAGGTAGCCGTGGCAGTGCTTGACGTCGACGAAGTCGAACCCCGCCTGCCGGGCCAGCACCGCGGAGCGCACGTAGTCGTCGACGAGCGCGTCGAGCTCGCCGTCGCCGAGGACCGCGCCGTCGCTCGCGCCGCTCGCGTCCCCGCCTGCGTCGTCTCCGCCGCCCAGCCCCACGCGGGCGTCGAGCAGCGGATGGCGGTAGGCGACGCGGGGCCGGGGCGCGCCGTCGGGGCTGCTCCACCGGCCCGAGTGGGTGAGCTGGAGTCCCACGACGGGACCGGCCGCGTCGCCGCCGGCCTCGACGTGGGCGGCCACCAGGTCGGCGCGCAGCGCGGCGAGGGCGTCGACCGTGTGCTCACCGATGACGAGTTGGCGGGGATTGGCCCGGCCGTCGGGGCGGACGGCCGTGGCCTCGGCCCACACGATGCCGGCGCGGCCCGCCCCGAACCGCTGCCACCGCCGGCGCACCAGGTCGGACGGGCTGCCGTCGGCCTCGCCGTCCCATCCCTCCATCGGCAGCACGCAGAACCGGTTGGCCGCCTCCCGGCCGGCCACGCCGAGCGGCCGGGCCAGGGGGCCGTGCGGGTCCACCTCCGGGTCGACGGCGAGGTCGAGCCCCAGGTCGGCCAGCCGGGCCGTGACGGCGTCGGGGGTGCGCAAGGTGCGGACCTGCACGATGTCGACGTCGGGTCGAGGCCGGGGGGCCACGGCCGGCGACTCTACGGGCCGCCTCGCGCTCCTGTCAGGCGTGAAGCTGGGGCGGCTCGGCGTGACAGAGGGTTGGGTAGCGTGCGGGGGCCGTGGGGACCATCGCCGACGACCTCGTCACCCTGGCCACGGGCGTGCTGGGCGATCTGGGCGACCCGGCCACCGGCGTGGCGCCCGGGCTGGTGCTGCCGGCAACGCTCGCCGGGCACCGGGTCGACGCGGACGCCCACGCCGACCTCGTGTTCACCCTGGGCCTGCTGTGGGAGGCGGGGGTTCGCCACGTCGGCGATGTCGACGTCGAGGCCCACCTGCACGACCGGCTGGCGGCCACCGATGCGGCCCGCACCCACACGTTCTTCTCGTACCGGATCGCCGAGACGGTGACCCGCCTCGGCGGGCTCGACGCGCTGGATCCCGCGACCCGGGACGTCGTGGTGGCGGCGGCCGACAGCACCGAGTGGATCCCGCTGCTCGACACCGGCGTCCTGCCCCGCAACTACGCCGTCGTCCTCACCCGCTGCGAGCTGGCCCGGGCCGCGCTGGGACTCGACGTCGACGCCGCCACCGTCGACGGGCTCGTCGCCCGGGTGGCGGCGCTGCTGAGCGAGAACCCGGAGGGCTGGCTCGACGACTCGCAGACCGGCCGGGCCCAGGTCGACATGTACACGGTCGACGCCTATCTGTTCGCCGCACCCTTCGCCGATCGGCTGGGCGACGTGTGGAGCCGGGGCCTGGCCTCGGCCGCCCGGCTGGTCGACGCGGTGGTGAGCCCCGGCGGCGCCGCCCTGCCCTGGGGGCGGTCGATCGGGGTGCTGGCGGTGTGCCACAGCGCCGAGCTCGCGGCCCTGCTGCTGGCGCGGGCGCACCGGGGCGCGCCGGACGTCGACGCCCGGCGCTGGTGGGACGTGGCGCGGGTCGCGGCGACCGGCGCCGCCGGGTGGTTCGACGGCGGGCTGGTCGTCGCCCACAAGCACCGGGCGCCGTTCCGCTACCGCGGCCCGTTCCGGCGGCTGCAGATGACCCTCGACTGCCTCGGCAAGCTCGTCGCGGCCGCGCTCGACCTCCGCCGGGCCGGCGACGAGCCGGCGGGCCTGCCGGCGGCGCCGGCGTTCCCTCCCCGCGACGAGTGGATCGCCTTCGGTGACGGCGCCGGCGTGTGGGCGCACCGCGACCCACGGGTGCCGTTCGCGCTGCCCGTCGTCGGCGGGCCCGGGGCCGACTACGCCCCGTCGCCGCGCTGGCCGGGCGTGTTCGAGGCGCCCACCGACCAGCCGCTGCCCTGCTTCGTGCCGGTCGCCTGGCGGGGCGAGGCCCGGTTCGCCCCCGGCGGCCGGGCCGCGGCCGTCGAGCATCGTCCCGGCGTGTTGGAGGTCGTCCACGACCGCTTCGTCGCCACCGATGCGCCGCTGGGCGAGGTGCCCGACGTCCTGCCGGGCACCCGCCGCGCCCGCTACGCCGTCGAGGGGCGGACGCTGACGGTGGACGAGCGCCTCACGTTCCCCGAGCGCCCGCCCGGGGCCCTCGCCGTGCTCGTGCCGCAGATGCCGTCACAGCCGCTCCACGTGACGGCCGAGGGCGACCGGGTCGGGCGGGTGACCACGGTCGACGTGGACGGGCTGGCCGAGTGGCGCTCGGTCAACGGGGAGATCGCCGCCGTCCACCAGGTCGAGCTGGCCCCCGCGTCAGAGGTCGCCGTCCGCTGGTCGGTCACGCGCAAGCTGCGGGTGGTCTCCAGCGCCCACCACCATTGGTACGACCGGTGCCTGTACGGCCCGCTGCGCGACCGGGTCGACGTGCGCCCGGTCCCGTACCACCTGCTCGACGATCCGGATCGCCTGGCCGCCGCCCTGGCCACGGCCGACGTGTTCCACCTCCACTGGCCGGAGTGGCTGACGGGCACGTCGCCCAGCCGGGCCCGCCGGGTCGCCGGGACGCTGCGGGACATCGGGGTGCCGGTCGTGTGGACCCAGCACAACCTCGCCCCGCACGCCGCGCCCGACGCCGCCGCGCTCTACGAGCCGTGGGCCGAGACCGCCGCCGGCGTGATCCACCACAGCGAGTGGGGGCGGGCGGCGGTGACGGCGCGCTACACGTTCGCCGCCGACGCCGTCCACCGCGTGATCCCCCACGGGCACTGGGGCCCGCTGATGACGCCGCGCTCCGAGATCGACCGTACCGCCGCGGAGGCCGAGCTGGGCCTGGCGCCCGCGGGCCTGCGGATCGGACTGGTCGGTGCGCCCCGGCCGGGCAAGGACACGCAGCTTCTGATCGACGGCGTCCACGCCGCCAGCCGTCGGGACGTCCAGCTGCTGGTGCTGAGCGGCGACGGCGAGCACGTGCCCGACGACCCGCGGATCACGGTCCTGCCCTACGAGGAGGTGCCCCGCGACCGGTACGACCGCCGGCTCGCCACGATCGACGTGCTCGCGCTCCCGCTCGAGGGCGGCACGTACCTGACGACCGGCCAGGTGGCGGACGCCGTGGGGGCGGGGCTGCCGGCGCTGGTGTCGCCGTGGCCGTACCTGACCGAGGTCCTGGGCGACGCCGCCATCCCCTACGGTCGCACGGCCGCGGACCTGGCGGCCACGGTCGACGCCCTCGACGAGGCGATGCTCGCCCGGGCCCGCGCTGCGGCGGTCGACCGCCGGCGGGCACTGGACTGGGCGGTGATCGCCGGCGACACGTACGCGCTGTTCGACGAGATCGCCGCGGCGCACCCCCGCTGACGTCCCGCCGGGCCCCCGCGGTAGGGTCCCGCGGCCGACGACCAGGGGGGACGAGCCTGTGCGACGAGGGGCCGCGGTGCTGGGGGCGCTGGTGGCGGTGGCGGCGCTGGCCGCGTGCCGGTCATCGGGCGGCTCCGGTGACCCGGGCGGGCCGGGCCAGGGCGGTGGGCACGCGCTCGGCACCGGGAACGGCTACGTCGGCCGCCGGGACTGGCGAGCCGCCCAGGACGAGTACCTGGCCTTCGCCACCGAGGAGCTGACGGCGACGTCGCCCGCCAACGTCCTCGCCCACCTCACCCGGGCCGAGCGCGACGACCGCTTCGACTTCGACGCCGCGGCCATCGGTCCGGACGACTTCGCCGCCGTCTTCGACGAGATCGACGCCCATCGCGACACGAGCGACTTCGACATGCTGCGGCTCGTCGCCATCTGGCAGGGCCACCGCCGCACGATCACCCCCGAGCTGCGGGCGGCGATCGAGCAGCGCTTCACCGGCTTCCGCTACTGGTACACAGACCCGCTGCCCGAGGGCGTGGTCGACGACAAGTGGTTCTGGAGCGAGAACCACCGGATCATCGTCCACAGCCTCGAGTACCTCGCCGGGCGGGCACTGCCCGACGCGACCTTCACGATCACCGGCGAGCCGGGCGCCGTCCACGCCGAGCGGGGCCGCCGGCGGGTCGAGGCCTGGCTCGACGAGAAGGCCGCCTGGGGCTTCTCCGAATGGCACAGCGACGTGTACTACCAGGAGGACATCCAGGCCCTGACGCTCCTGGCCGAGCACGGGGAGCGCGCCGTCGCTCGCAAGGCGGCGGTGATGCTCGACCTGTTCCTCTACGACCTCGCCCTCCACTCGCTGAACGGCAACAACGGCGTCACCCACGGCCGCTCGTACATGAAGGACAAGAGCCGCGCCGCCGACCAGGACGTCTTCGGCGTGACGAAGCTCGTGTTCGGGACCAGTGACCAGCCCTACACGTCGCGGTCGGACACCGGGGCCACGTTCCTCGCCGCCGCCGAGCGCTACCGGCCGCCCGAAGCCGTCCGGCGCGTCGCCACGAGCGAGCGCACCTACGAGGACCGGACGCACATGGGCGCGCCGCTCGACCTCGACGAGCCGTTCACGACGAGCCCGTCGTCGCAGGTGCCGGGCGTGTCCTACGACGACCCCGACGACATCCCGTTCTGGTGGGAGCGCGGGGCGCTCACCGCGTGGCAGACCGTGCCCGCCACGCTCGCCACCATCGACCGGCACGACCTGTTCGAGACCTCGCTGTTCCGGCCCTTCAAGCCGCTGGTGGATGCCACCGGGGGCGATCCCGCCGTGGCCCGGCAACTCGCCTACGAGCTGCGGTGCATGATCAACATCGGCGTGCTCAGCGAGGTCGACACGGTCACGTGGCGCAGCCCCGACGCCATGCTGTCGAGCGCGCAGGACTACCGGCCCGGCTGCTTCGGCCACCAGTACCACGCCTGGCAGGCCACGCTCGACGAGGACGCCGTCGTCTTCACCACCCTGCCGGGGAACGAACCCCGGCCTGGCGACGAGTGGGTGGACGCCGACCTGTACTGGTCGGGGACCGGGGCCATGCCCCGCTCGGCCCAGTCGGGCCCCGCCGCCATCCACCTCTACGCCCCCCGGTTCGCCGCGCCGGGGCCCGGCCCGCTGGAGATGTTCTCGTACCTGCCGTTCACGCACGCCTACTTCCCGACGGAGCGCTTCGACGAGGTGCGCGAGGTCGACGGGTGGACGCTCGGGCGGAAGGGCGACGGCTACGTCGCCCTGTGGTCGTGGAGGCCGACCTCGTGGCGAGACCACGACCCCGACGTGACGTTCACCAACGGGCTCACCGAACCGTTCGACCTGGTGGCCGAGGGCGGCGCCGACAACGTGTGGATCTCCGAGGTGGGCGACGCCGCCACGTGGGGATCGTTCGACGACTTCGCCGCGGCGGTGACGTCGGCGGCCGTGACAGTGGAGCCCCGGCCGGCGGGCGCGGACGGGCTGCCGGGCGGCTTCGACGTCACCTACGACTCACCCTCGTCCGGCTCCCTGGCGTTCGGGACGACCGGTCCGTTCACGGTCGACGGGACCGAGGTGGCGCTGCACGGCGACAACCGGTTCGACAACCCGTTCGGCACCACGCCGTTCGGGTCGCCGACCGTGACCATCTCCGAGTCCGGCGCCACCCTCGCGCTCGACACGGAGCGCTGGACCCGCCACGCCGAAACCCGTCCCCGCTGAGGATCACGCCGCCGCTCCGAGCC
>JBKHJZ010000134.1:0-9297 GCA_046537875.1 Acidimicrobiia bacterium
TGCTCGCCGTGCGTCGTTTCGCCCGGACGTCGAGATCGCCGGCGAGACGACCCGGGTGCTCGTGGAGCAGGTCGGAGCGGTCGACGTGCACCGACTCGGCGATCTGGTCGGGCACCTGACCCGCGAGGAGCTCTGGGGTGTCGACGATTCCCTTCTGACGGTCCTCGGTCTCAGGTAGGGGGAGTGGTCACTCGAGCGCGATCGCCGCGAGGATCTGGCGGCGGCTTGCCCACATGGCCGGCAGCACGGCCGCGAGCAGCGTGAGCAGTGCGGTCACGATCGTGACCGCGACGAGCTGGGCGACGGGGACGCGGAACTGGCTCAGACCCTGCTCGGTCAGTGCGCTCACGATGGCCCACCCGAAGAACACCCCCACCGCGAGGGCGGCGACCAGCCCGAAGACCGCGATGATGAGCGCCTCCCACCGGATCGTCGCACGGATCTGACCGCGGGTCGCGCCGACGGCACGGGTCAAGCCGATCTCGCGGGTGCGCTCGATCACCGACAGGATCAACGTGTTCACGATGCCGATCATCGCGATGAGGATCGTCAACGCCAGCAGCACGTTCACGAGGAGGAGGATCGGGTCGAAGATCGCCTTCGTCGCCGACTTGAACTCCTCGAGGTCCTGCACCTCGGCGCTCGGGTAGTCGGCGACGATCCGTTCCAGCGCCGCGCCCACCTCCCCGGTCGAGGCGCCCTCGGCCAGCCGGACCCAGATCTGGTTGTCGCCTGCGTCGGGCAGGTTGGCGTCGAACGCCTCCTTCCCCATGAGGAACGCGCCGGTGAGGTCCTGGGTCTCGAGCAGCGCCTCGATCGTGAACCGCTGCTCGCCGGTCTCGGCGAACGCGACCGGCACCGTGTCACCGACCGACCAGCCCTCCGACTCCGCCGCCGACTCGAACACCGCGAGCCCGTCGTCGTCGAGCTCCGAGGGATCACCCGTCACCACGCCGATGTCGAACAGGTCGAAGGCGGTGTCGGGATCGACGCCGCCAACCCCCTGGACCTCGCCGTCGATCTCGGCCAGGCCGAACCGGACGCCGGACGCGGCGTCGACCCCGGGCAGGTCGTTGATCTCGTCCGCCACCCGTCCCTCGAAGCCGCCGCCCTGGAAGCCGGTGCCGCTGTCCACGACGAAGTCGCCGGTGAAGCGGTTGTCGACCACGTCGTCGATCGAGCTGCGCACCGAGGCGTTGATCACCAGGAAGAGCGACACGATGCCGAGCCCGATCATCAGCGCGGCGCCGGTGGACGACGTCCGCTTGGGGTTGCGCACCGCGTTCTGCTGGGCCAGTCGCCCCACCACGCCCCGGAGCACCGGGAGAGGGCTGCCCAGCACCGTCGCTGCCGGACGGGCGGCGATCGGCCCGAGGATGACGAGGGCGAGGAACACGAGGAAGATGCCGGCGCCCGAGATCATGATCGGTGAGTAGCCCGCGAGCTCGGTACCGGTGACGCCGAGGCCCAGCCCGACGCCACCCAGGGCGAGCACCGCCAGCCCGAGCGCGAGGCGTCCGGACGAGCCGGCGCTGGTGTCGATCGACACCCCGCGCATGGCCGCCACGGGCGGCACCCGCGACCCGCGCCACGCCGGGACGAAGGCGGACGCCACCGTGACGGCGACACCGACCGCGAGGCCGATGACCACCGAGACCGGCAGGATGGTCAGCCCGGCCAGGTCGGCATCGACGAAGCTGGAGAGCCCGAGGGCGAGACCGGTGCCCGCGGCATACCCGACCGCCGACGCGGCGATCCCGACCACCAGCGACTCGACCACGATCGACGACAGCACCTGGCGCCGGCTGGCCCCCACCGCCCTGAGCAGGGCGATCTGCCGCTGCCGCTGGGCGACGATGAACGAGAAGCTGGTGAAGATCACGGACGCGCCCACGGCCACCGCGATCAGCGCGAAGACGAGCAGGAACGTGCGCAGGAAGCCGAATCCCTCCTGCGCGTCGCTCTGGTCGCGCTCGGTCACCTCCTCGCCGGTGAGGACCTCCAACTCGGCGTCGGGCCGGGTCTCGCGGAGGGCAGAGGCGATCCGGTCGCGCAGCCCGTCCTGGGTCGTGCCACTCACGCCGACGGCAGAGATCTCGTCGACCTGTCCCGGCTGGGCGAAGAGCTCCTGGGCGACCTCGGTGGGGAAGAGAGTGAAGCTCGCCCCGGCCGGGCTGTCGGCGGTGCCGAACCGGGCCACCCCGGCGACCGTGACCTCCCGGACGCCGCGCGACGTCTCGACCTGTGCGGTGTCGCCGGGCCGGTAGTCCAGGGCGTCGGCCGTGGCCTTGTCGAAGACGACCTCGTCGGGGGGCTCGGGCGCGCGCGACCCCTCGGTGAGGACGAAGGGATTGAGCTCCTCGACGGTGATCCAGCTGCCACCGAACGTCGGTGCGCCGAACGTCGGGTCGCCGTACGGGTCACCCTCCCGGTCGATCGGGCGCGCGAAGCCTTCGACCCACGCCGCTGCAGCCTGCACCCCGTCGACGTCCTCGACGATGCCGACGAGTCCCTCGTCGATGCCGGCCCGCTGGGCCTGACCGGGTCCCGGGCCGGCATCGAACTGCTCCCGGGCCCGTACCACGACGTCGGTGCCCTCGTTGACCTCGGCGAACAGGTCGTCGACCGTGCGGCCGATCGTGTCGGTGAGCGTGTTGACACCGCCGATGAACGCCACGCCGATGGCGACGGCGACGAACGTCAGGGCGTAGCGCCCGATGTGGGCCCGGAGGTCGCGCAGCGT
This sequence comes from Acidimicrobiia bacterium, assembly GCA_046537875.1. Classification (GTDB taxonomy): domain Bacteria; phylum Actinomycetota; class Acidimicrobiia; order Acidimicrobiales; family VFJN01; genus JBKHJZ01. The sequence goes on from JBKHJZ010000134.1 coordinate 2,744, forward strand.
GAGCCTGAGCACCGGACTTCCTGCCCGCCCCCGGTCAGTCGCCCCGCTTCAGGTGGTCGATCAGCCGCTGGGCGGTCGGGTCGGCCATCTCGTCGACGATGCGGCCGTCGGCCAGGAAGACGACGTGGTCGGCATGGCTGGCGGCGACCGGGTCGTGCGTGACCATCACGATGGTCTGCCCGAGGTCGTCGACGGCCCGGCGCATGAACGCCAGCATCTCGCCGCTGGAGTGGCTGTCGAGGTTGCCGGTGGGCTCGTCGGCGAAGATGATCGCCGGGCGGCCGGCGAGGGCGCGCGCCACAGCCGTCCGCTGCTGCTCGCCGCCCGACAGCTCGGCGGGGCGGTGGTCGAGCCGCTCCCGCAGCCCCACCGTGTCGATCACCGTGTCCAGCCACTCCCGGTCGGGCGACCGACCGGCCAGCGATGCGGGCAACGTGATGTTCTCCCCGGCGGTCAGCGTGGGGACCAGGTTGAACGCCTGGAAGACGAACCCGATCCGGTCGCGCCGCACCCTGGTGAGCTCGCGCTCCGACAGGGTCCCCAGGTCGATCCCGTCGACGAAGACCTGGCCGCTCGTCAGCGAGTCGAGGCCTGCCGTGCAGTGCATCAGCGTCGACTTGCCCGACCCCGAGGGTCCCATGATCGCCGTGAACCGGCCCACGGGGAAGTCGACGGTGACGTCGTCGAGGGCCACGACCTGGGTGGCGCCGGAGCCGTAGATCTTGGTGGCGTGGAGGGCGGCGGCGGCGACCAGGGACGTGGGGGCCTCGTGCTCGGTGGGTGCGGTCACGTCTGACAACCCTACGACCCGGCGGGGTGACCGGTGCGGCGGACCCCGCACGTGGCCGGGGAGCCGTCCGGCCGCACGCCTCCGATGCCGGTGATCGATGTCACGTGGTGCACCAAGCGGCTGCTTGATATGATGAGCACACCAGGCGCGGAGCGCCTGCGTGCGCACTCCCCCTGTGAGTCCCCGGAAGGAGGACCCCGATGAGCTTCCTCGACACCGTCACGGAGGCCGAGACAAAGGTCGTCGAGACCGTTCGCAACCTCCAGGATCCCGTCGTCGACACCGTCCGCAAGGGCGTCGACAAGGCAGAGGGCCGGCTTCCCCGGTTCACGTACCCCGAGGGCCTCTCCCGGCCCAGCGAGGTGGTGGATTCGCAGTACGAGTTCCTCACCTCCCTGCTCGCCGCCCAGCGCGACCTGGTGAAGGCCGTGCTGTCCTCGCTGTCCCCGCTGGTCGAGGGCGTCGAGGGCGGCGGCACGACGTCCACGAAGGCGCGCCCGGGCAGCAGGTCCAAGGCGGCCTGACTCCCGTCGTCGCACCGAGCCGCTCGGCAGGTCCGGGCGGCTCGGTCGCGCCTCCCGGCCCGTGACGCCGTCGGCCCGCCGTCGTCGATGCCGGCCACTGACCGCCCGTGTCGCGACCGGTCGCCGCGGTCAGCGGTTCGCCTCGACGTAGCTCCGGTAGACCGCGAGCAGCGCCGACTTCTGGTCGTCGGTGAGGTGGGGGTCGGCGCGCACCGCATCGACCACGGTGGGCACGGGCCGGTCCTCGCCCGCGTCGAGCAGGCCGGCCTGCACCAGCAACGTCTCGACCGACGTGTTGAGCGCCTTCGCGATGGCCCTGAGCACCCGGACCGAGGGCTGGTGGAGCCCGCGCTCGATCTGCGACAGGTAGGGGTTGGACACGTTGGTGCGCGCCGCCAGGTCGCGCAGCGACATCTCGGCCTGCGTGCGCTGCTCCCGTATGATCCGACCGAGCCGCTGGAGGTGGGCACGCCCGATGTCCCGGGCGCTGGGCGAGCCCCCGCCGGCCACGGCTGCCGGCCTCAGCCCCGGGGGGTGTCCGCGGTGGCCTGCTCGGCCTCCGGCTGGCCGGCGTGGCGGTCGTGGGACCCGCCGCCGTCCTCGGGGGCGAGTTGGCCGCCGTCCTCGGGGGCCCGCCCTCCGTCACGGCCCTGCTCGCGATCGTGGTCGCCGTCGGGCGTGGCGGTGCGGAAGACGTCGGGCTCGAGGTAGAGGATCCGGGCCTTCGGCACCGCCCGACGCACGCTCGCCTCGACCCGGTTGACCACCTCCGAGGTCTCCGTGACCGACAGCCCGTCCACCAACTGGATCTTGGCGCCCACGAAGAGCTCGTCGGGGCCGATGTGGAGGGTCCGCATGTGGATGAGGTGGGCGACGCTGGGCTCGATCTCGATGGCGGCGGCGATGCGCTGCTGGTCGAGCTTCGACGCCGCCTCGCCGATGAGCAGGCCCTTCATCTCGATCGCCAGGAAGACGGCGATGATCACCAGCAGCGCGCCGATCACCGTGGTGCCGATCCCGTCCCACAGGGCCTCGCCGGTGATCGCCGACGTGGTGACGGCGGCGAGCGCGACCACCAGCCCGATCGTGGCCCCCAGGTCCTCGAGCAGCACGACCGGCAGCTCGGGTTGCTTGGAACGGCGGACGTAGGTCCACCAGCTCGTGTCGGGGCTGCGCACCTTGTTGGCCTGGACGATCGCGGTGCGGAACGACAGCGACTCCAGCAGGATGCCCACCACCAGGATGCCGATGGCCACCTCGGGGGCGTCGAGCTCGTGGGGGTCGCGGATCTTCTGGTAGCCCTCGTAGAGGGCGAACATCCCGCCCAGGCTGAACAGGATCAGCGCCACCACGAACGACCAGAAGTAGCGCTCGCGCCCGTAGCCGAAGGGGTGCTGGGGCGTGGCCGTTCGCCGGGCCCGCCTGCCGCCGAAGAGGAGCAGGCCCTGGTTGCCGGTGTCGGCCACAGAGTGGACGCTCTCGGCGAGCATCGAGGTCGACCGGGTGAAAAGGAAGCCGACGAACTTGGCGGCCGCGATGCCGGCGTTGGCGAGCATCGCCGCGATCACCGCCCTGGTTCCGTGACCGGCGCCAGCCATCGGTGCGAACAGTACCGCCCCGCGGAGAGGCCCCCGCGAACCCTCCGCCGGGGGCAGGGGTCAGCCCGGCCGGCGGGCGTGGGCGTCGAGCAGGTGGGCGACGGCCGTGGTGACGTTGCGGGCGGTCGGCAGGTGGAGGAACTCGTTGGGGCCGTGCGCGTTGGCCCCGGGCCCGAGGACCCCGGTGACGACGAAGTGGGCCGCCGGGAAGCGGCGGCCGAGCATCCCCATGAACGGGATCGTGCCACCCTCGCCGAGCGCCCGGTGGGGTCCGCCGAACGCAGCCGTGGAGGCGGTGTCGAGCGCATCGAGCAGCCAGTGGGGTTCGGGCGGGGCGTGCCAGCCGTCCTCCGCCGTCCCGGGCGTGACGGTCACCCGGGCGCCGTGGGGCGGGTCGTCACCCACGCGGTCGGCCAGCGTCCCGGCGGCCTCCCCGGCGTCGACGGTCGGCGGCAGCCGCACCGACAGCTTGACGGAGGTCGAGGGCCGCAGCACGTTGCCGGCCGCCTGGGGCGGTGGGGCACCGGCGATGCCCACCACCTCGATGGCGGGCGACCACGTGCGCGCGGTGAGCAGCTCCTCGGTGGTGGCGCGCTCGGGCCGGACACCCTCTGCGAGCGGGAAGCGGGCCGCGAAGTCGCCCAGCTCCGGGGCGGTCTCGGCGATCTGGCGCCGCCGCTGCTCGGGCACCTCGACGTGGAGCTCCGGGACCAGCACCGCCCCGGTCGACGCGTCCTCGATGCGGTCGAGCACCGCACGCAGCACGCGGAAGCTCGACGGCACCACGCCACCCGCCGAGCCGGAGTGCACGCCCTCGGTCAGCACCTCCACCTCGACGACCATGTCGACGAGGCCGCGGAGCGACGTGGTGAGCCACAGCCGGTCCCAGTCACCGCACCACGAGTCGAGGGCGATCACCAGCGAGGGGCTGCCCAACCGGTCGCCGAGCGCGGCGAGGTGGGCGGGCAGGTCGGGGCTCCCGGACTCCTCGCTGGCCTCGATCAGCACGACGCAGCGCCCGTGCTCGCCGCCGGCGGCCCGCACGGCCTCGATGGCGGTGAGCGCCGCGAACGTGGCGTAGCCGTCGTCGGCACCGCCCCGGCCGTACAGCCGCGGGCCGTCGATCACGGGCTCCCACGGGCCGAGCCCGTCGCGCCAGCCGGTGAACGGGGGTTGCTTGTCGAGGTGCCCGTAGAGGAGCACGGTGTCGTCGGGGCCGGTGCTGACCGCGCCGGGCGTGGCGGGAACGTCCACGATCACCAGCGGGGTGCGCCCCTCCAGCTCGAGGACCTCGACGGTGGCGCCGGGCAGGGAACGCACCCGGTCGTCGCACCACTGGCGCAGCAGCTCGGTGGCCCGGTCCATGTGCCCCGCCTCCGCCCAGTCGGGGTCGTAGGCGACCGACACGTTGGGGATGCGGATGTAGTCCAGGAGGGCGGGCACGATCGTGTCGTCCCACGTGCGGTCCACGTGCGCTGCCACGCTGGAGGTGTCGAGGCTCACGGCCGCGATTCAAGCAGCTGTCCCGCTCGGGAGGCGGGCGATCTCGACCCAGCGCCGCGCGACCGTCACGGCGTTCCCGGCGGGGCAGCTGCCTACCGGCACACCAGCTAGAAGAGCAGCACCGGGTCGCCGATGGCGATCGTGCCTGGTGCGCGGACGGTGGCGCCGACCCCGAGGTTGCCGCCGCGCGTCCGGTGCACGTGCAGGAGCACGTCCTTGTCGCGCTCGAGCCCCGGCTGAGGCCGCGTCACGATGACGCAGCGGTCGATCTCCTTGACCACCTCGAGCTCGACGTGACCGATGCGGACCGCGCCGGCCATCAGGTCGCGCTCGTCGCCGCCGGCCACCACGATGTTCGGCCGGAACCGCCGGACGTCCCGGCCCGCCAGCGCGTCCTCGCTGACGATCGACACACGTGTGCGCGTGGAGTCGTGGAAGACACCCTCGGGGCCTTCCCAGCTCATCCAGTCGCCGTCGGGCCTGTCGTCGTTCAGCGCGACCTCGTAGCGACCCCGCTCGCCGGGCCCGGGGCTGCGCAGCGCCACCGGCCGGTCGAGCCATGCCGACAGCACGGCGTCGTCGCTCGTGACGGTGCCGTCCGGCAGCCTGATCCGGGGCGTGTCGCTGCCCACCCCGCCGGAGACCGGGGTCGCGAACAGCAGCTCGGGGACGCGACGCGCCGTCAGCACCAGTCCGGTGTCCAGGTCGACCAGCCCGAAGCTCCGATCGCCCTCGACACCGAGGTGGCCGACGCGCGCCTGCGTCAGTGCCTCGCCGGCCAGCGACTTCACCGGGTACCGCCACAGCTGCTCGACGCGCATTCCCGTGTGCTCCACCCCGGCATCGTGGCATCCGGGCGCCACCGACCGGGCGCGGCGATCGGGGCTTGATGGCGAGGCGCGCCTACCGTCTGGATCGGTGCCTCGCGCGGACTACCAGGGGTGGATGGCGGGCGCGTACGACGCGGGACGGCGCCTCTCGCCCGCCGCCGTCGACGCGTGGGCCGATGCGGTCGGGCCCTTCGTCGGCGACGTGGGGCGCGGGCCGGTGCTCGACCTCGGTGCTGGCACCGGTCGGTTCTCCGGCCTCCTCGCCCGGTGGTCGGGCGTGGCCGTGATCGCCGTGGAGCCGGCGGTGCCCATGGCCAGGCGGGCGAGGGACAAGGGCTCGCCCGGGGTCGAGGTCGTGGCCGGGGCGGCGGAGGCGATCCCGCTCCGCGACCGCAGCGTTGCCCTCGCCTGGTTGTCGCAGGTCGTCCATCACATCGACGACCTGGACCGGGCCGCGTCCGAGCTCGGGCGGGTGGTGCGGCCGGGTGGACGCCTGCTCATCCGCGGCACGTACGGCCGCGACCGGTCGACCGGCACGCCGAGCGCCGATCTCGCGGTCTACCGCTACTTCCCGGCGGCCCGGCGCATCGAGGACACCTTCCCGACACGGCGCCGGGTCCTCGACGCCCTGGGTGCGGCGGGCTTCGAGGTGGAGACGACCGTGACGGTGGCCCAGGAGACCGCCGCCAGCCTGCACGAGCTGCACCGGAGGGTGGCGAGCCGTGCCGACTCCACCCTGGCCGCCCTCGGCGACGACACGTTCGCCGCCGGGCTCCAGGCTCTCGCCCGCGATGCCGCCGCGGAGACCACGCCGACGCCGGTGGTGGATCACCTGGACCTCACGGTCCTCCGCCTCCCGCGGGAGGCCCACGGGCCCGGCGCGCGGGTCACGGCGCAGGCGGCGTCGGTGGGGTCCGGCCGGGCCCGGTCCGGTGGTCCGCGTCCGCGCGGTGGCGGGTAGCGTCTCGCGTGCGCCCTCGTAGCTCAGGGGATAGAGCAGTCGCCTCCTAAGCGAAAGGTCGCAGGTTCGAATCCTGCCGGGGGCACGCCGGTGCCGGGGGCACGCGCGGCGAGGCCCCCGCCGTCCCCGTCGGCGTCGCCGCGGACCTCCAGGCGACCCCCGAAGTGCATCCGGAGCAGCCCGAGCACCCCGGGGTCGGCCCCGGCCACGACGCGCACCCCGGTGGGCTTCGTCTCGTCCATCGTGGCCAGCACCGATCGCCACGTGGCGGCGAGGTCGAACCCGTCCGGTCGCACCACCGGGTCGTCGGTCACCTCCACCGACCGGACCCGGCCGACGCAGAACGTG
>JBKHJZ010000017.1:0-32457 GCA_046537875.1 Acidimicrobiia bacterium
CGGTCCTTGTGGTCGCGGTCCTTGTCCCGGTCCTTGTCCTTGTCGCGGTCCTTGTCCTTGTCGCGGTCCTGGTCCCGGTCCTTGTGGTCCCGGTCCCAGCCTCCGGAGACGCCGCTCTCGTCCTGGGACCCGCCAGGATCGACCGCGGTGGTGGATGTGGCCTCCGTGGACGATGTCGTGCCCTCGTCACCCTCGGTGTCGGTGCCTTCGCTGGACGTGGACTCCTGATCGCTTCCGGTGGATGTCGTCTCCGTGGACGTGCGCTGATCCGATTCGCTGGAACCGGTGCTCCCATCGCCCTGGGCCGTGACGTCGTCCTCGGTCGGTTCCTGCGCCGACACCGGTGGTGCGAACACCAGTGCGATGACCAACACGACCGCCGCGGCGATCATCGACGCGAGCGCGCCCCACCTCGTCGTGGTTCGTCTCATGGGGGGTCCTTTCCGTTGCCTGTCCGCCCACCGCTGGATCGGTGCGCGGGTTAGCCCTTCCCCAGGGGCCGCCGGCCATACGTTCCGTCACGGACGGGGAAGCGGATCTCGGAATTCGCGTGCTGCCCTCTCGCCACAGCCGGTAGAATTGACCGCCGGGTCAAGTGACAGGGGGATGCAGGACGGCATGGCGAACGGCACGACGGCATCCCCCGAGAGCACGCTGCCAGGGTTGGGCGGCGCTCCCGGGCCCGTCGACAGCCGCCGTGGCTGGCGCCTCATCGCCCGATCGGTCCGGCTGCGACGCGCCGGCCTGGCGCTCGGGGTGCTGACCGGCCTGGCATGGACGGCGGCCAAGGTCAGCACCGGCCTGATCGTGCGGGCCGCCGTCGACCGGGGCATCGAGGCCGGCGATGCCGGCGCCATCCTCCACTGGGCGGTCGTGCTCGGCGTCGTCGCAATGTTCTCCGCCACCTTCACCGGCCTCCGTCGCTACCTCGCGTTCCGGGAGGCGCGTTGGGTCGAGGCCCACCTGCGCGACCGGTTGTTCGCGCACCTCCAGCGCCTGCACTTCTCGTTCCACGACCGCGTGCAGACCGGTCAGCTCATGAGCCGCGGCAACACCGACCTCCAGCAACTGCAGGCGTTCGTCGTGATGATCCCGCTGACCGTCTCGAACGCGGTGACGGTCGTCTCGGTGACCGTGCTGCTCGCCCTGATCGATCCGCTGCTCACCGTGCTTGCACTCGGGTGCCTGCCGTTCCTCAACGTGCTCGCCACCCGCTTCTCGCGCACGCTGTACCCCCACGTCATGGGCATCCAACGCGAGTCGGCCGAGCTGGCCGCCGTGGTGGAGGAGACCGTCGCCGGCGTGCGGGTGGTCAAGGGCCTCGGTGCCGAACAGGAACAGGGCCGGCGGCTCGTCGCCGAGGCCGACGACGTCTACCGGGAGTCGATGGCCGCCGCGCTCACCCGTGCCCGGTTCCTGCCGGCGCTCGAGGTGCTCCCCAACATCGGCCTCATCGCCGTGCTCGGCTACGGAGGACACCAGGTGCTCTCGGGGTCGCTGAGCCTCGGCTCGCTGGTGGCGTTCAACCTCTACGTCTTCATGCTCATCTGGCCGCTCCGCATGCTGGGGATGATCGTGGCCTCCTCGCAGCGGGCGAACGCGGCCGCCCAGCGGGTGGACGACGTGCTCAGCACCGAGCCCGACATCACCGATCCGGCGCACCCGGTGGGGCTGCCGCCGGGTGGGGGTGAGGTGCGCTTCGAGCGGGTGCACTTCGCCTACCGCCAGGGGCTGCACGTGCTCGACGGGTTCGACCTGCACATCCCGGCCGGGGAGTCGGTGGCGCTGGTGGGCGCCACCGGGTCGGGCAAGAGCACCGTCGCCCGCCTCATCCCGCGGTTCTACGACGTCGACGACGGGGCCGTGTGGCTCGACGGCGTGGACGTGCGCGACATGCCGCTGCGCGAGCTTCGCCGGGCGGTCGGGATCGTGTTCGAGGACACCTTCCTGTTCAGCGACACGATCGCCGCCAACATCGCGTTCGCCGACCCGGACGCAGGCCACGAGGCGATCGAGCGGGCGGCGCGCCTGTCGGGCGCCCACGACTTCGTCGCGACGCTGCCCGACGGCTACGCGACGCTCATCGGCGAGCGGGGCTACTCGCTCTCCGGAGGCCAGCGCCAGCGGATCGCGATCGCCCGGGCGATCCTGGCCGATCCGCGGGTGCTGATCCTCGACGATGCCACCTCGGCGGTCGATCCCACGAAGGAGCACGAGATCCGGGATGCGCTCGCCGAGGTGATGCGGGGCCGCACCACCATCGTCATCGCCCATCGCCCGGCCACGATCGCCCTCGCCGACCGGGTCGTCCTCATCCAGGACGGCCGGGTGATCGCCCAGGGGACCCACGCCGAGCTCCTCGGGAGCGAGCCCCGCTACCGCCAGGTCCTCGCGGCGGCGGAGGCCGAGGCGGCCAGCGCCGGTGCATCGCTCGACGGGAACGGCGAGTGGCCCGGCCGGCCGGGCCGCGCCGCCGAGGGGGTGGGCTCGTAGATGTGGGGCGGGGCGGGCGTTCGGGCCGAGGACCAGCTCGACGCGATCGAGGCCAGGCGCGTCCTGCGGCGCTCCTTCCAGCTCCTGCGGCCCCACCGCCGGCAGGTGGCCGGGGCGCTCGGGATGGTGGTCTTCTGGACCGGCACCGTCCTGGCCGGCCCGTACCTGGTGCGCATCGGCATCGACCACGGCATCAAGAAGGATGATGCGGCCGTCCTCAACGCCACGGTCGCCGCCTACGTGGTGGTCGCCGTGCTCGCGTATGTCACCAACCGCCGCCAGATCACGCTGATCAGCCGGGTCGGTGAGCAGTTCCTGCGTGAGCTCCGGGTGCGGGTCTTCGACCACCTGCAGCGGCTGTCGATGCCGTTCTACGACCGCTCGAAGGCCGGCGTGCTGGTCTCGCGGATGACCTCCGACGTCGACTCGCTGGCCGAGCTCATGCAGTTCGGCCTGTCGATGTTCGTGTCGAACGCCCTACTGCTGGTGGTGTCGCTGCTCGTCCTCGCGTCGGTCTCCTGGCAGCTCCTGCTCGTCTGCGCGATCGCGCTGCCGGGCGTCCTGATCGCCAGCCGCAAGTTCCAGCGCGACTCCAACGAGGCCTACCTCGACGTCCGCGACCACATCGGCTCGACCCTCTCCCACCTGCAGGAGGGCATCGCCGGGGTCCGCGTCGTGCAGGCCTTCGCCCGCGAGGACGTCGAGGTCGACCGCTTCCGGCGGGGCAACCGCGAGCTCTACGACAGCCACATGCGCTCGGTGCGCATCGCCGCCTGGTACCTGCCGGTGATCGAGCTGGCGGGGTGGGGAACCACGGCCCTCGCAGTCGGCATCGGCGGCTGGTGGGTGCTCCAGGGCACGCTGACCGTGGGAACGGTGGCGTTCTTCGTGCTCACGCTGTCGAACCTGTTCGAGCCCGTGCAGCAGCTCAGCCAGCTCTTCAACATGGTCCAGTCGGCGGGCGCCGGGCTGCACAAGCTCTACGAGCTGCTCGACGAACCCATCGACGTGCCGGAACGACCCGGCGCCGTCGACGTGCCCCACACCGGCGACATCGAGGTCGACCGGGTGTGGTTCGCCTACGGCGACGGGGCCCCCGTGCTGTCCGACGTGTCGCTGACGGTGCCCGCCGGCACCCGGCTCGCGCTGGTCGGCCCGACCGGGGCCGGGAAGTCGACGCTCGCCAAGCTGATCGCCCGCCTCTACGACCCCACGGAGGGAGCCGTCAGGTACAGCGGGATCGACCTGCGTGATGCCACGCTCGGCTCGCTCCGCCGGCGGATCGCCGTCATCCCCCAGGAGGGCTTCCTGTTCAACGGGTCGATCCGCGACAACGTCCGGTTGGCGCAAGCCGGCGCCTCCGACGCCGAGGTGGACGAGGCGTTGCGCGCGGTGGGGGCGTACGAGCGGTTCGCGCGGCTGCCCGAGGGCCTCGACACGGAGGTGCGCGAGCGGGGCAGCCGCCTCTCGGCCGGCGAGAAGCAGCTGGTGTCGCTGGCCCGCGCCGCGCTCGCCGACCCGGCGGTGCTGGTGCTCGACGAGGCGACCTCGAGCCTCGATCCCGGGACCGAGGTCGTGGTCGAGCGGGCGGTCGACCGGCTGCTCGAGGGCCGGACCGTGGTGGTCATCGCCCACCGGCTGTCGACATCCGAGCGCGCCGACGTGGTGGGCGTGATCGACGGCGGCCGCCTCGTGGAGCTGGGCAGCCACCGCGACCTGGTCGACCGTGGCGGCACCTACGCCCGCCTCTACGCCACCTGGATGGCCGGCGTCGCCTGACGGGGTCCGCTCCCCGTGGGTCGCTCAGTGGGAGGCACCCTCCCCGGTGTCGACCTCGCCGGCCTGGAACACGCCCAGCGCGCCCTTGCCGGCGTTCGAGAACTTGTGGGTGACGAACGGGTAGAGCCCGGCCTCGTCGAAGGTGAACTCGACGAAGCCGCCCTGGGACGGCTGCAGGTCGAGGGCCTGCGACCCGCCCTTCCCGTCGTCGGGGCGCAGGTGGTACGCACCTTCCCGGTAGACCGTGTCGAAGATCGTGCCGATCACGTGGAAGGCCGAGTTCTCCGATGGCCCGGCGTCCACCACCCAGGCCCGGACGCGCTCGTGGGGCTCCACCCGGATCGGCTCGTGCTGGTACTGGTTGACGTAGCCGTTGAACACCACCGCGTCCCAGGCGTCGTTCACCATCTTGTCCATGTCGCCCACCTCGCCCTCGGGGCCGAGGTACCACTCGGACTGCACGAACACGAACTCGTGGTCGACCGCGGGCAGGTCGGGCGGGTCGATGATGATCGCTCCGAACATGCCGTTGCCGATGTGGTGGATCACGGGCGGCGTCCCGCAGTGGTACATGAACGCCCCGGCGTGCTTGGCCTCGAACTGGTAGGTGAGCGACTCGCCCGGAGGGATCGAGCGCATCTCGTCGTTCCACGCGACCTTGCTCGCGTGGAAGTCGATCGAGTGGTCGATCCCGCCGTCGTTGACGATCTCGATCGTGAACAGGTCGCCCACCTTGCCCCGCAGGATCGTCCCGGGGACGGTGCCGTCGAAGGTCCAGACGGTCTGGGTGACCCCGGGGGCGACCTCCATCTCGGTCTCGACCGCTCGCATCGTGATCTCGTGCTCCACGCCGCCCGGCGCGGGCTCCAGCGCCGGGTCGTACGCCGACCAGCCGTCGCCGGGTTCGGCCCCGAAGTCGATGCTGGCCGAGTCGTCCTCGCCGGGATCGCCCTGGACGGCTGCGGCGCCCGCCGCCGCCTGCGCCCCGGTCACCTGGATGTCGAGCACCATCCCCGCCTCCTTGTGCCCGGGCACGGTGCACCAGGCCTGGGCGGGTGCCTCGATGACCCCGAGCTCCACCGTCTCGCTCGCCCCGGGATCGAGCATCCCCGAGCCGGTCGTGCCGTCGAGCTTGAGGTCGTGGGTCATCTGACCGGCGTTCGTGATCTCGAGCGTGAGCTCGGTGCCGGCGGGCACCTCGATCGAGGACGGCTCCACGTACAGGTCGCCGAGCTCGATCTCGACCGTCTGGGGCGAGCCGGCGCCGGTGGCCGAGGCCGCGGCGCCGTCGACGGCCGGGTCGCCGTCGGAGGCGCCGGCCATGGTCACCGCCACGAGCGCGGTGGCGAGCGCCATGAACGAGCCCAGCGCGGCGACGAGCAGCCACCACTGCGTGCCCCGATCGAACTGCCGCGCAGCCGGTTGATGCGGCGCCCGGGCCGAGGACGCTCCGTCCCCGGACGGCTCCGGCGTCCGGGGGGCGTCCTCGCGGGGACTGGCGGATCCGACGTCCATGCTCATCGCTGTCCTCTCCGGTGGCCCCGACCGCCCGGCTGCGGGCCGGTCGCGGGACGGCCGCGACCCCGACGCCACTCTCGCCCCGAGCCTTCCCGGCGCCGGGACACCCGGGGCAGGGCCGAAGCGCCGGTCGCGCCTGGGACCTTCGTCCCGGTGTGTCAGGCGGTGCGTGCGCCGGTGCCGGGTTCACCGGCCTCGGCGGCAGGGACCAGCGGGAAGTGGCAGGCGACGACGTGGTCGCCGGTGCCGCCTGCCGATCTCGCCCCGGCGGTGACCGGTCGGAGCACGGGCTCCTCGAGCGCACACCGCTCCGCGGCGCGGGGGCAACGCGTCCGGAACCGGCATCCACTCGGCGGGGACAGAGGCGACGGCAGCTCCCCCTGGAGCGATGCCTGCGAGAGCGGGACATCCGGGTCGGGCTCGGGCACCGCGTCGAGCAGCGCCGCCGTGTACGGGTGCGCCGGCTCGCCGTAGACCGCGTCGGACGCTCCGACCTCGCACAGCTTGCCCAGGTACATGACGGCCACCCGGTCGCTGACGTTGCGGACGACCGCGAGGTCGTGCGCGATGAACAGCAGCGTGAGGTCGTGGCGTGACTTCAGGTCCCCCAGCAGGTTGAGGATCTGCGCCTGCACCGACACGTCGAGCGCCGAGACGGGCTCGTCACAGATCAGGAGGGTCGGCTCGAGGGCGAGCGCCCGGGCGATGGAGATCCGCTGGCACTGGCCGCCGGAGAACTCGTGGGGCCGGCGCCGTCCGGCCACCCCCGGGTCGATGCCCACGTCGGACAGGACGGTGGCCACCCGGTCGGCCGCGTCCGGCCGTCCCCAGATCGACAGCCCCTCTCCCACGATGTCGATCACGCGCCGGCGGGGGTTCAGCGACGAGATCGGATCCTGGAAGATCATCTGCATCCGGGGGCGGAGCCGCCTGACCTCGCCGTCGTCGAGGGCACCGAGCTCGTGTCCGGCGAAGGTCACCCGCCCCGCCGTCGGTCGCGGTGCGTGGATGATCGCCCGCGCCGTCGTCGACTTCCCGCACCCCGACTCGCCGACGAGGCCGAGGGTCTCGCCCAGCGCGATGTCGAACGTCACGCCGGAGACCGCCTGGACGCGTGACCGCCGGCCGAGCGGGAACTCCACGACCAGGTTCTCGACGCTCAGGATGATGTCGTCGCGGTCCCGGAGCGCCGCGTCGCCGCTCCCCGCCATCAGCGCCCCATCTCCGCCCTGGCGGGGGGATCCACCGTCCCGGGTTCCGTCCGCCCGCGGGGTGTCCCTGGTCCGCCCCGCGGCGGGGAGACGTCCTCGCTGTCGGCGTCGACCGGCAGTCCCGTCGCCGTCACACCGGCCGCGCGGTTGCGGGCGAGCGCCTCGTCGCCCTCCGGGGTGCCGAGCGGGAAGAAGCAGGCGTGCTCGTGCCCGCCACGCACCTCGACGAGGTGGGGGGTCTCGTCGAGGCAGCGCGGCTGCGCCGACCGGCAGCGGGGTGCGAACGGGCACCCCGGCGGCAGGTCGACGAGATCGGGTGGGCGGCCGGGGATGACGCTGAGGCGTCCCCGGCCCGCGTCGGCCAGGCGCGGGATCGAGGTGAGGAGGCCGTCGGTGTAGGGGTGCCGGCGCTCGTGGAACAGCCGGCGGGTCGGTGCGCGCTCCACGATGCGACCGGCGTACATGACCGCGATCTGGTCAGTGCGGCCGGCGACAACGCCGAGATCGTGGGTGATCAGGATCATGCCCATCGCACGCTCGGTCGTCTGCTGGGCGAGCAGGTCGAGGATCTGCTTCTGGATGGTGACGTCGAGGGCCGTGGTGGGCTCGTCGGCGATGAGCAGGCGGGGGCCGCACGCCAGCGCGATGGCGATCGTGACCCGCTGCCGCATGCCCCCGGAGAGCTGGTGCGGGTAGGCGCGGATGCGTCGCTCGGCCTCCGGGATGCCGACCGACCGGAGGAGGGCGACCGCCGTGGCGTTGGCCTCGGACCGGCCCATGTCGAGGTGGTAGCGGAGCGACTCGGTGATCTGCTCGCCGACGCGCATCGTTGCGTTGAGCGATGTCATCGGGTCCTGGAACACCATCGCCGCGTCCACGCCCCACACGTCGCGCATCGCCCGGGGGGAGAGGCCGACCAGCTCGCGCCCGTGGAGGCGGACACTTCCCGTGGTGGTCACGTTGCGTCCCACCAGGAGGCCCATGATCGACCGGGCGAGCACGGTCTTGCCCGAGCCGGACTCGCCGACGATGCCCAGCGTCTGGCCCTGCTCGAGCCACAGCGAGACACCGTCGACCGCCACGAGGGTGCCGCGCGAGATGTCGAAGGTGGTGCGGAGATCGTCGACCTCGAGGAGCGGACCGTTCCCCTGGGCCTCACGGGGCGGAGTGCCACCTCCGGTGGCCGAGGCGAGTGGGTGCCGGACCGTGAGGCGTGTCACAGGTTGACGTCCCGCACATCCAGGCTGCGCCGCAGGGTGTCGCCCACGAAGTTGAGCGACAGGACGGTGAGGAACATGGCGGCCGAGGGCACCAGGGCCGCGTGCGGTGCCTCGCTCAGGTGGGGCTTGCTGGCGGCGATCATCCCACCCCAGGTGGGGTCCGGTGGTTCGACGCTGAGCCCGAGGAGCGCCAGCGAACCCTCGAGGACGATGACGATGCCCATCGCGACGAGGGCGAAGGCAGCCACCGAGGGCACCACGTTGGGCACGATCTCGCGGAAGAGGATCCGGCTGCGGCGTGCACCCAACGTGTGCGCGGCGTGGACGAACTCGCGCTGGGCGATCGACAGCGTGTTCGCCCGGGCCACGCGCGTGTAGATCGGGATCGACAGGAAGCCGATCACGAGCGAGATGACGGTGAGGCTCCTGCCCACGAAGGCGAGCACCGCGAGCAGGAGCACCAGGCCGGGGAAGGCGAGGATCACGTCGATGGCCGCCATCACGAGGGTCTCGATGCGTCCCCGGAGGTAGCCGACGGCGGTGCCCAGCGTGCCACCCACGGCGAGGCCGATGCCCACCGCCGACAGGCTGACCACCAACGACACCTGTGCCGCGTGCACCAACCGGGCGAGCTGGTCGCGACCGAGCCCGTCGGCCCCGAGCGGGTGGTCCACGCTCGGGCCCTCGAGGCGGGCCGAGACGTCGGGGGCGACCGGATCCGCCACCGGTAGCCAGTCGGCGCCCGCCGCGCACACGGCCACCACGACCAGCCACCCGACGGCCAGCCAGAACGCGATCCCCCGCCGTCGCGCCCGGGGCATGTCCCGGGGAGTGCGCGACCGGAACGGGAGGCGGCCGCGGGGCACGGCCACCGGGGCGACGCCCTCGTCACGCGGTCGCAGCGCGGCCAAGGCGGATCCGGGGGTCGAGGAGCGTGTAGAGCAGATCGACGACGAAGTTGATCACCACGAACGAGACGGCGATCACGAGCGCCACGCCCTGCACCATCATCAGGTCGCGCTGCTGGATCGAGTTGACGAGCAGGCGCCCGACGCCCGGGAGCGCGAACAGGGTCTCCACGATGACCGCGCCCCCGAGGATCGCACCGACCTGCAGGCCGACCACGGTCATCAGCGAGAACGAGCTGGGGCGCAACGCGTGCCGGAAGAGCACGCGGGTGGTCGGGATGCCCTTGGCGCGCGCCATGGTGATCGAGTCCTGCTGGAGCGTGGTGATCATGTCGGCGCGCAGGAGGCGCGTGTACACGGCCAGCTCGCCGACGGCGATCGACAGTGCGGGCAGGATCGCGACGCGCAGGTTGCCGACCGGGTCGTCGCGGACGTGGACCCACCCCGTCGCCGGCAGCCACGACAAGGTCTCGGCGAAGATCAGGATGAGCAGGATCGCCACCATGAAGTTGGGGATCGCGAGCAGGCCGAAGCTGGCGCCGGTGACGATCCGGTCGGCCCGCCCTCCCGCCCGGAAGGCCGACCACGTCCCCAGCGGGACGGCGGCCGCCAGGGCGATCACGATCGCCAGCGCCCCGATCTCCAGCGTCACGGGCAGCCGGTCGCCGATCGCGTCGGTCACCTCCTGGCCGGTGCGGTACGAGCGGCCGAGGTCGCCCGTGGCTGCGTCGGCGAGCCAGCGCGCGTAGCGGGCCGGGAGCGGATCGTCGAGGTGCAGGTCGTCCCGGACGGCCGCGATCGCCTCCGGTGTCGCCCCCTCGCCGCCGCCGAGGATCTGCACCGCCGGGTCACCCGGCAGCAGGCTGGTCAGGAGGAACGTGAGGAACGACACGACGAGCAGCGTCACCGCCATCGTCGGGAGCCGTCTCAGCAGCACTCGCATCGTTCCGTCACGTCCTGACGCGCCTGCTCCGGGCCGGGTGAATGGTGGCTACTCGGTGGTCCAGACGAACGCCCACATCGTCGTGGCGCCGGGAACCCCGCTGCCCGGGGCGCCGTCGGGGAACGTCCAGCCGTCGAGGTTCTTCACCACGTCGCGGGCGGCGAGGACCGACAGCGTGGACCCGTGGTAGTTCATCGGGAAGTTCTCGTTGACCGTCATCGAGATCTCCTCGACGAGGGCCCGGCGCTCCTCGAGGTCGCTCGAGGCGGCGAGCCTCTCGAGGTTCTCGTCGATCGAGGGGTCGGTGAAGCGGGTGAAGTTGATGTTGCTCTCCTCGGTGAACGCGTCCCTGAGAGTCGGGTACGGATCCCGGTTGAGCCCGGCCCTGAAGCACTTCGCGTCGTAGTCTCCGGCGATCGCCTCGGTGACGTGGGTGGCCTGCTCCACCTGCCGCAGCTCGACGTCGACGCCGATGGCGCCCCACAGCGACTGGTAGAGCTGCGCCATGTCGACGAGGGCGGGCTCGGGCAGGCAGTCGTAGCGGAAGCTCACCGGGGAGCCGGGCGGCTTGCCGTCCGACCGGTCGGGGTCGTCGACGTACTCGGCGATCAGTTCCGAGGCGGCCTCGGGATCGTAGGTTGGCCACGCCTCGGCGACGGCTTCCGACCAGTAGGGATCGTCCTCGCTGAAGATCTGGGTCGACGGCGGCACGGCGCCCGTTCCGCCCTGCACCTCGATGACCTGCTCCTGGTCGGTGGCCCGGACGAGCGCCTCCCGCACCCGGACGTCGTCGAGCGGCGGCCGGGTGGTGTTGAAGATGTTGACCCCGGTGGTGTTCCCGAGGGCCTCGTAGCTGTCGACCCCGTCGATCTCCCGCGCCCGGAGCACGCTGGCCTGCCGGAGGGTCTGGAGCACGTCGATGTCGCCGGAGGACAGGCTCGAGAGGCGGGTGTCCTCGTCGGGGATCGGCCGGAACACGATCTCGTCGAGGTAGGGCAGGCCCTCCTGCCAGTAGTTCTCGTTCCTGGTGACCACGAGCTGGTTGTCCCGCTCCCAGCTCTCGAAGACGAACGGGCCGGTACCCACGGGCTGGGACCCGGCATCCTCGCCTGCGGCGGCCGCCGCGGTGGGGGAGAACGGCCAGCCGATCGCCAACCCGAGGTTGTCCGCGAACCCCGAGTTGGGGCTGTCGAGGACGTACGTGAAGGTCAGGTCGTCGACGATCTCCATCTCGACGCCCTCGAGCGCGCCGGCCGTGTTGGCGGCGGGATCCTTCAGGTACTCGTCGAAGATCGTCTTCATCGCCTCGGAGTTCAGCGGCGTGCCGTCGTGGAACTCGATGCCCTCACGGAGCGTGACGGTCCATTCCGTGAGGTCCTCGCTGGGCTCGATCGACTCGGCCAGGTACGGCTGGACCTCGCCGTTCTCGTCGAGGCGCGCCAGGGGGTCGTAGATCGCGAACGCCACCGTCACGCCGGAGTTCGCGAAGTTGCCGCTGCCGGGCAGCCAGCCGCTGGTCTCCGCCTCCAGGCCCACGGTGATCGAGCCGCCCTCGACCGGGTCTCCCTGCTCGGAGATGTCGGGCGCGGCGCCCTCGGGCTCGTCCCCCGGTTCACCCGCGTCGTCGTCTCCCCCGCAGCTCGCCGCGATCAGCGAGATCGCCGCTGCCAGCAGGACTGCACGGAGCACGTGTCGAGCCCGTGCGTCGTGGATGGTCCGCACCTCGGTTCCCCCCTGTTGTGATGAGCCCCTCGCCCCCGGGCTGCATTAGCGAAACGCTAAGCGGGCTGCCAGAACGCTAACGGCACCCGGAGACGTGCGGCAAGCCGTCACCGGGCAACGCCGTGTTCGGCTTCCCCGTCATCCAAAGCCGAATTCGGGTTCGGTCGAGTGTCGCAGACCGCAGCCAGCTGCGCCAGGGCCGTTCGTGGCCGGGAGGTCTGCACGCGGGGACGGGCCAACGGTGGCCGGACTGCTCAGCCGGTGCCGTCGGTACGCCGTCCGGGCTGCGGCTCCACGCCGGCCAGCAGCCGGTCCACCACCGACTCGACCTCGTCGTCGAGGCGCTCGACGTCGGTGCCCAGCTCCTCGGCGAGCCGGTCGCGGAGGATCATGTAGCCGTAGACAAGGGACGCCAGCGCCGCGTGGAAGGCGTCGGTTGCGACCTCGGCCTCGACGGCGCCCTCTGCGGCGTCGCGGGCGAGGCGGGCCCTCGTTCCCGCCACGTCGGGGATCATGCGCACGTGCTTGTCTCCGTCCAGGATCAGCAGAGCGGCCAGCACCGCCGCACGGCGGTGGCCGAGCATGGTCCGGAAGAACCGTGTGTAGCGGGCCCGGGTGGGCAGGGGGAGCGTGGGCACGAAGTCGCGCAGGCGACTGCGGACGTCCGACCGGAGGGCGGCGCGCAGCAGGTCGCGCCTCGAGCCGAAGTAGTGGTAGACGAGACCCCGGTTGACGCCGGCGGCGGCAGCGACCTCCCGCAGGTTCAGCCCGGCGAGCACGCCGTGACGTTCGAGGAGCTCGAGCGCGGACCGCTGGAGCGCCGCCTCGGTGGCGCTCCGAGAGGCTGAGCGCGCCGGCTGTGGCTGCGGCGACATGCGGACCATCGTGGCAGACCGGGCGCGAACGACCGGCGTGTGGCCCCCGAGGGTGGCTCGCGCCGCAGCGATTGCTACTATCGCCGTAGGAGAAATTCAGGCCCGGGACGCGGCCCGGGCACACCGCTCGTGATCACCCGAGACCACGAAGGGACCGCACATGGCAGTTGCCGACCTCGACCTGGGGCGCTACAAGCTCGGCTGGTCCGACGAGGAGAACTACATCTTCAAGCCCAAGAGGGGCCTGAGCGAGGACATCGTCCGCGAGATGTCGTGGATGAAGGGCGAGCCCGACTGGATGCTCCGCAGCCGGCTGAAGGCGCTGAAGCACTTCGAGAAGCGCCCGATGCCCACGTGGGGCGGTGACATGTCGGAGATCTACTTCGACGACATCTACTACTACATCAAGCCCACCGACTCGCAGGTCGACGAGTGGGAGGAGCTGCCCGACTCGATCAAGAGCACGTACGAGAAGCTGGGCATCCCCGAGGCCGAGCGCAAGTACCTCGCCGGCGTCACCGCGCAGTACGAGTCCGAGGTCGTCTTCCACCGCAACCGCGAGGACCTCGAGCGCCAGGGCGTCGTGTTCTGCGACATGGACACCGCGCTCCGCGAGTACCCGGAGCTGGTGAAGCCCCACTTCGGCACGATCATCCCCCGCAACGACAACAAGTTCGCCGCGCTGAACACCGCGGTCTGGTCGGGCGGGTCGTTCATCTACGTGCCGCCGGGCGTCGAGGTGGAGATGCCGCTGCAGGCGTACTTCCGCATCAACGCCGAGAACATGGGCCAGTTCGAGCGGACGCTCATCATCGCCGACGAGGGTGCGAAGGTGCACTACATCGAGGGCTGCTCGGCCCCCGTGTACACCACCGACTCCCTGCACTCGGCGGTCGTGGAGATCGTGGTGAAGCCCAGCGCCCGGGTGACCTACACCACGATCCAGAACTGGTCGAACAACGTGTTCAACCTGGTCACCAAGCGGGCCAAGGTCGAGGCCGAGGGTCACATGGAGTGGATCGACGGCAACATCGGCAGCCGGCTCACGATGAAGTACCCCTCGGTCTACATGGTCGGGCCCAAGGCCACCGGCGAGGTGCTCTCGGTCGCCTACGCGGGCGAGGGCCAGCACCAGGACGCCGGCGCCAAGATGGTGCACGCCGCCCCCGAGACCAGCTCGAAGATCGTGTCGAAGTCGATCTCCCAGGGCGGGGGCCGCACCTCGTACCGCGGGCTGGTCCGGGTGGAGGACGACGCCTACGGCTGCAAGTCGCACGTGCAGTGCGACGCGCTGATCCTCGACGAGGACTCGATCAGCGACACGTTCCCGTACATGGAGGTGGGGGCGCGCGACGCCCGGATCGGGCACGAGGCCACCGTCTCCAAGGTCGCCGACGAGCAGCTCTTCTACCTGATGAGCCGCGGTCTCTCCGAGGAGCAGGCGATGAGCATGGTGGTGAACGGCTTCATCGAGCCGGTCACCCGCACCCTCCCCATGGAGTACGCGGTGGAGTGGAGCCGCCTGATCGAGCTCCAGATGGAGGGCTCGGTCGGCTGACCCGGCGGGGAGGCCGGCTGTGGGATGTGGAACCCATGACCTCGGGCCGTCGCGTCGCCCGACGGGTCCGGGCGCATCGGGGCGCCGGTGCTGGCAGACTGTCCGGGTGCCGATGCGTCAGGACTGCAAGCACTTCGAGTCCCGCACCTACCGCAACGGTGAGACCGTGCGGAAGTGCGATCTCGATCTCGCGCCCGAGGCACCGTGGCGCTGCCCCGACGACTGCCCCCGGTACGAGCGGCGCTACGCGGATGTCAACTGGAGCTACGGCAGCCTGGTCACGCCCGAGACACCGGACGAGCCGCTCGACGCCCTGGACCGCGGCGACGGGTCCGTGGCCCGGTTGCTCGACGAGGCCGAGGAGATCGTGAACCAGGCCGGGCCGCAGGTGCTCTCCGAGGTGCACGAGGCGCGGGGGCGGTCGGCCGCGCGCCGGCTGCGCCGCTGGTTCCGCCGCGACGACTGAGACCGAGCCCGAGGCCGAGAGAGGTCCTGCCGGCCGGGACGGGGCGACCCGGCACCGGACGGCGTCAACTTCGGCCGGCGGCCGAGGTCTCGCTGTCGGCGCCGAGCCGGCCGGCCCCGGTCCCGGTACTCCCGTCCGTGCCGGCGATGTCGCCGTTCGCCCCGACGACCAGGCCGCGGCGAACGGCCAGGATCGCGTTGATCTCGCCCCCGACCAGCAGCGCGATCGCCAGCAGGTACAGCCACAGCACCAGGATCACCGAGCCGCCGAGCACCCCGAGCACCTGGTTGGTGCTCGCCGCGACCTGCAGGTAGGTGCTGAAGCCCAGGGAGAGAAGGCCCCACCCGACGGCGCACACCACGGCGCCCGGCAGGTCCCACCGCCAGGGCGTGCTGTGGTTGGGGGCCACGTGGTACATCGTCGCCGCCCACGCGGTGAGCACCATCGCCATGAGGGGCCAGCGGGCGAAGGTCCAGAAGGTGGCGAAGCCGCCGCCGAAGCCCAGGTCGTCGGCGACCTCCTGGCCGGTGCCGAGCAACGGCCCGACCACGAGCATCGCCAGCATCAACGCGCCGACGAGCACGCTGCCCAGCGCCAGCCCGAGCGCGAGCGCCCGCAGGCGCACGTAGCTCCGGCGCTCGGTGATGTCGTAGGCGACGTCCATCGCACGCGTCACCGCGGCGAACGCCCGGGACGCAGCCCAGATGGACGCGGCGCCGCCGAGCGTCAGCGCGCTGGGCGTCGCGTCGCGGAACAGGCCGCGCACGGCGTCGACCGTGTCGGACGCCTCGTCGGTGAGGATCCGCTCGAAGAAGCCCACGACCTCCCTCTCCGCGTCCGCGGCGAGGTCCTCGCCGACGACGCCCTGGAGCACGCCGAGGATGCCGGCCACGGCCACGAGGCCCGGGAAGATGCTGAGCAGCGCGAAGAACGCGATCTCCGCCGCGAGGCCGCCGACGCGGTCGTCCTGCCACTCGTGCACGAGGTCGTGCGCCCACCGGCGGCCACCGCGCAGGGTGCGCCGGCCCAGGTCTCGCAGGGCGGACGCAGGGTGAGCCGCGGGCGGCTCGCCCGGCCCGTCTCCGGCGCGGTCCGAGGCGGATCGTGTCGGGGTTGAGAGATGCGTGTCCTCGATGCCGGCCATGATCGCTGATCCGGCGGCCATCGCGTCGCGACCGGCGAATGCGGCCGTGATCGGACGCCCGTTCTCCGGCCGCGCGGGACGCTCATCGGTGCCCGCGCTTCGCGGCGCCAACGGTCGGTGGGCACCCGTGCCGGCCGCCGGTAGGGTGAGCCACGGCCACCGTGCCGGCCGCCTGCGACCTGCGAAAGGACACGCGACCTGAGCGCCTTCACCCCCGAAGCATCCGCCCGGCTCGAGGGACCGGACTGGCTGCGTGCGCGTCGTGCCCAGGGCGCCCGGGCGTTCGTGGACGCGGGACTCCCGTCGACCAGCGACGAGGTCTGGCGCTACAGCCGCATCGACGACCTCGACCTCGGGTCCTTCGTCCCGGCGCCCGCCCTCAGGGGCGTGCCCGGGCACCTGCCGGGCCCGGTGCGCCCCCTGCTCGACGCGATCGCCGAGGCCGCCGCCGTGCTCGTGGTGCGGAACGGTCGGGTCGTCCGCAGCGAGGTCCGTGACGAGCTCGCGGCCAAGGGTGTGCGGGCCGGCGTGGTCGGGGACGCGGACCGCGGTCGGCTCGGTGCGGCGTTCGACGAGCCGCCCGATCAGTTCGCCAGCCTGAACGACGCGTTCACCGTCGAGCCCGTGGTCGTCCACGTGCCGGACGGTGTGGTCGTGGCGGACCCGGTGATCGTCGTCCACGTGACCGAGGGCGAGGATGTCGCGGCGTTCCCCCGGCTGGTGGTGGACGCCGGCGCCGACAGCGAGGTCGCCGTCCTCGAGATCCAGGCCTCCGGCGAGGAGCGGGGTCTGGCGGTGCCGGTGACCGAGATCCTGGTGGGCCGGGCCGCCCGCGTGGGCCATGTGACCCTCCAGCAGCTGGGGTTCGCCACCTGGCAGCTGGGCCTGCAGGTCAGCCGGGTCGAGGCCGGCGCCACCCTGCGCAGCACCAGCATCGGGTTCGGCGGCGACTACTCGCGCCTCCGGACCGACTGCCGCATGGTGGGCCGGGGCGCCTACGGCGAGCTCGACGCGGTGTACTTCGGCGAGGGCGACCAGATGCTCGACTTCCGCACGTTCCAGGAGCACATCGCACCCGACTGCACCTCCAACCTGCTGTTCAAGGGCGCAGTCGGCGGCCGCTCGCGCTCCGTCTACACGGGCATGATCCGCGTCGCACCGGACGCGAGGGGCACGAACGCCTTCCAGACGAACCGGAACGTGAAGCTGTCGGACCACGCGTGGGCCGAGTCGGTCCCCAACCTGATCATCGAGAACAACGACGTGCGGTGCAGCCACGCGTCCGCGGTCGGCCCGATCGACGAGGAGCAGCGCTTCTACCTCGAGAGCCGGGGAGTGCCCACCGACGAGGCGGAGCGCCTGATCGTGAGCGGCTTCTTCGACGAGGTCCTCGGCCGCCTGCCGGTGCCAGCCGTGGTGCCGGCGCTGCGGGCCACGGTCGCCGCCAAGTTCGAGCGTCGGGAGGCGTGACGTGACCGAGATGACGACCCAGCGGCTGTGCGCGCTCGACGAGCTGCCCGACGGCGGGGCGCGCCGCTTCGACGTGGCGGGGCACCGCATCGCGGTGATCCGCATCGGCGACGACGTGTACGCGATCGGCGACGAGTGCTCGCACCAGAACGTCTCGCTGGCCGAGGGCGAGGTCGACGAGGAGGAGAGGACCGTCGAGTGCTGGAAGCACGGCAGCGAGTTCTCGCTCGACACCGGCGAGCCCCTCTCGCTGCCGGCGACCCACCCCGTGCCCCGGTACGAGGTCAGCGTGCAGGACGGCCAGGTGATGGTGGCGATCGATGGCTGAGCACGTGCTGGAGATCTCGGGCCTCCGGGCCGGGGTGGCGGGCACGGAGATCCTCCGGGGGATCGACCTGACCGTCCGCTCCGGCGAGGTCCACGCGGTCATGGGACCCAACGGGTCGGGC
Organism: Acidimicrobiia bacterium; assembly: GCA_046537875.1. Taxonomy (GTDB): domain Bacteria; phylum Actinomycetota; class Acidimicrobiia; order Acidimicrobiales; family VFJN01; genus JBKHJZ01. The sequence goes on from JBKHJZ010000017.1 coordinate 17,757, forward strand.
AAGTCGACGCTGGCGCACGTGGTGGCCGGGCGGCCGGGCTACGAGGTGCTGGGCGGTGAGGTGCGCCTCGACGGGGCGGACCTGCTCGCGATGGAGCCGTGGGAGCGGGCCCACGCCGGCCTGTTCCTGGCGCTCCAGTACCCGACCGAGGTGCCGGGCGTGTCGCTCGAGGCGATGCTCACCTCGGCCGTGCGCGCCTCAGGGGGCGTCGCGGCGGACGTGGGCGCGGGCATCCGCGCCGAGGCCGAGCGCCTCGCGCTCGACACCCGGCTGCTCGACCGCCCGGTGAACGTCGACCTCTCCGGCGGCGAGAAGAAGAAGAACGAGACGCTCCAGCTCGCCGTGCTGCGGCCGGGCATCGCGCTCCTCGACGAGCTCGACTCCGGTCTCGACGTGGACGCCCTTCGCGCGTGCTCCCGGCGCATCGAGGCGGCGACCAAGGAGATCGACCTCGGCGTCCTGGCGATCACCCACTACAGCCGGCTGCTCCACGAGCTGCACGCCGATCGCGTCCACATCTTGGCGCGCGGTGCGATCGCGCGGTCCGGCGGTCCGGAGCTGGCCGTCGAGCTCGAGCACGAGGGCTACGTCGGGATGCTCGGACCGGAGCTGGCGGGACGCGAGGAGGCCACGGTCGCCGGGCGCCCGCAGATCGACGACCCCTTCGGCGGCCCGGCGGGAGCGGACCCCTTCGCCGACCCGCTCGGCGGCGGGTGAGCCCCGGGGTAGCCCGGCACGTCAGCCGGCGACGCCCGGTCCCGGGCGGCCTGGGCGTCGGAGTCCCACGTCGCCGATGACCCAGCGGGCCTCCGACCGCAGCGCCGAGATCCACTCGCGGTCCGATGGGCGGCCGCGGGCCTCCAGCACGTCCGCCAGCGCCGCCTGCGTGAGCGCCACCCACGGCCGGGCCGGCACCGTGGCGTGGCGCCTGAGCGCCACCAGGAGGTGCCGCTCGGCATCGGCCCACGCCCCGTCGAGCGCCGCGAGGCGGCCCAGGTGGAACGCGGCCGATCCCACGAACGAGAGGTAGCCGTCGCCGCAGCGGAGGTCGGCGTGGGGGGCCAGCAGGCGGCGGGCGCCGGCGACCAGCGTGGGGTCCCCGAGCTCGCTCACCGCGAACGCCAGGACACCCAGATCGTGCAGCCGCCGGTCGTCCTGGGGCAGCGGCCGGAGGCCCGCCACCAGCTCCCGCAGCACGATCCGGGCCCGGGCGTGCTCGCCGTCGACGACCAGTGCGAGCGCGTCGGTGGCATCGGCCGCGTGATCCTCGGGCCCGCGCGGCGCGCCGCCGGACGTGCGGTGCCCGCCGTCCCCGCCGTCCCCGCCGTTCCCATCATCCCCGCCGATCGCGCCGCCACCGGTGATCGTGCCGTCCGCAGCACCCGGTGGCACAGCGAGCAGCCTGATCACCGCCAGGTGGCGGCGGCGCACCGCCGCGGGATCCCGGCCCATGGCGGCGCTGGCGGTCGACGCCTCGTCGACCGCCGCGAGCGCGTCGGCGAACCGACCCTCCTCGACCAGGGCCGCCGCACGCCGTTCGGCGAGCAGCGCGCGGCCCAGTGGATCACCGCTGTCGGCCACGAGGGCGGCGAGCGAGCGCAGGGCGGCATCGAGCGCCGGCTGGTCGTGGCCGATCGCCGCCACCATCGCCCGCTCGTGGACCGCCACGACCTCGTCGCGCGCGTCGTCCGCCAGCCCGGCGAGCGTGGCAAGCTCGTCGGCCAGCACCAGCCGCTCGTCGAGGTGATCGGGCCCGGCGAGCCGGGTCAACCGGGCGGTCAGCGCATCCCGGGCGTGCCGGGGAGCCCCGCCGTCGGCGGGCGCCCCGGTCCCCGCCCGCAGGCGGTGGCGTCGCACGAGCAGCCGGGCGTGCAGCAGCGGCTCGTCGGCCCCGTCGCCTGGCTGCCCACGCCGGTCGGGGTGGGGGTCGTCCACGGCGGGGCCCGGCGACGTCGGAGCGGTCGCGGCCAGCGCAAGCTCGACCAGGTGGAGCGCCTCGACCGCCGGCGCCGGGCGGCCGGCCCTGAGGTCCGCCAGGTGCAGGGCGGCCCGCGCCAGCACCCCGGGCCGACCGTGGCGGCGCGCCAGGGTGGCGCCGTCGACCAGCGCGGACTCGGCCCGCGGATCCCCTGCACGGGCGAGGGTGATGCCGAGATCGGTGGTCACGCCGGCCTCGAGTGCCCGGTCGCTCTCGGGGATGTGCTGCAGTGCCTGCCCGTACAGCCGCACGGCCTCGGCGAACGCGGCGCGAGACGCCGCCTGCTCGGCCGCGACGCAGGACCAGTGGACCGCCCGCCGGTCACCGCCCGCCGCCGCCCCGGCCGCGGCGTGATGGGCGAGTGCGGCGGCGTGGGCTGCGGATGCCGTGGGACGGGCGCGCTCGATCGCATCGGCCAGCCTGCGGTGCAGGGCCCGGCGCCGGGCCCCGGAGAGCTGCGCCTCCAGCGCCCGGCGAACGATGTCGTGGTGGAAGCGGTAGCGCTCGGCCGTCTCCTCCGCCAGCAGGCCGGTCGCCAGGGCCTCGTCGACCGCGTCGAGCGTCTCGTCCTCGCTGAGCCTGGCCGTGTCGGCGGCGAGCGCGAGGTCGAAGCGCATCCCGGCGACGGCCCCGGCGCGCAACAGGTCGACCGCCGCAGGCCCGAGCGGCGCCAGCCGGGCCGCCACCAGGTCCGCCACGGCCGGCGGGATCGGCAGGTCGGCGTTCTGCCCGGGGGGCTCGGGAGCGTTCCGCGCCGGCGGCGAGGGACCAGGCTCCCGGCCGGCGCCGACCACGGCCGCATCGCCCGCTCCCCGGGCAGCGGCCGTCCCGTGGGGCTCGCCGACGGCCACGACCTCCGGCCCCGCCGGTCCACTGACGCCGGCCCGCCTGTCGCCTTCCCCGGCAGCCGGCATGGACGGCATGACGGCGGCGCCTGCCTCGGCACGGAGCAGCTCGCCGAGGAGGAAGGGGTTCCCGGCCGTCTCGGCGAGCAGGCGCCGGGCCAGCGCGGCGTGGTTGCGCCGCCCGGCGCCCAGCGTCTCGCGCAGCAGCGCGCGGACGTCGCCCTCCGACAGCCCGGCCAGCGGGAGGCGCCGGAACCCCCCGTCCTGGTCGAGGCCCTTGAGGACCTCGCCCGACGGGCTGCCCGGCGCATCCTCCCGTGACGTCGCGACGACGAGCATCGGGCTGCGGCCCCTGTGCCGCAGGACGTGGCGAACCAGCAGGAGCGTGTCGTCGTCGGCCCAGTGCAGGTCGTCGAGGACCAGCAGCAGCGGGCGCTCGGCCGCGATCGCCGCCACCAGGTCGCTGGTGGCATCGAACAGGGCCGCCCGGTCGCCGGGTGCTCCGGGTCGGGCCGGCGCATCGAGCGAGGGCAGCAGACCCGCCAGCTCGGCGAGGGCGTGGTCGCCCAGGCGCGGCAGCTCGTCGACCGGGGTCGCGGCCACATAGGCGTCCAGCGCCTCGACGAAGGGTTGGTACGAGACGAGGGCCTGCTCGTCGCACCGCCCGAAGAGCACGAGGCCGTCGTCGGCGCTCACACGGCGGGCGGCCTCGGTCGCCAGGCGGGTCTTCCCGATGCCCGGCTCGCCGCTGAGCAGGACCAGCAGGCGGTTGCCCGCCCGGGCGTCCCGCCAGGCGTCGGAGAGCACGCGCAGCTCGGCCTCGCGCCCCACGAACGGCAGCGCTCCGTGCCGCGCCGGCCGGGCGGGCCGCGGCGGCGGAGAGGCCGAGAGGGGTGGCGCCGGCCGGTCGGTGTCCGGCGCGCCCCCGAGCAGCGCCAGGTAGGCGGCGTTGGTCTCGGGCGACGGGTCGACGCCGAACCCCTCGACGAGGCGGCGGCGCAGGCGCTGGTACACCCCCAGGGCCTCGGCGCGGTTGCCGGCCGCGGCGTGGGCCGCCATCTGGAGCCGGTGCGCGCTCTCCCGCAACGGGGCGCCGTCGGCGGCCCGCGCGGCGGCGGCGAGGGCCCCGGCCGCGTCGCCCGCGGCCAGCGCCGCCTCGCTCGTCACCTCCAGCGCGTCCACCGCCAGGTCGCGGAGCCGGCCCCGCTGGTCGTCGACCCACGGGCCCACCGCACCGGGCAGCACGTCGGCCGCCAGCCTCAGGGCGGCGGACTCCGCGGCGGCCCGCGCGGTCGCGAGATCGCCGCTCGACAGTGCCCGCCGGGCGGTGACGACCTCCTCCTCGGCGACCTCGACGTCGATGGTCGTCCCCTCCGGCAGCCGCAGCTGGTAGCGCCCCTGCTGGGCGATCACCGGGTCGTCGTCCGAGCCCAGCACGGAGGTGAGGAACCGGCGGACCCGGGAGATCACCGTCCGCAGGGCCGAGTCCCACGTGGCGGGTGGGCCCTCGGGCCAGATCACGTCGGCGAGATCCTCGCGCACAACGCCGTTCGGACGCTCGATCGCCAGGACGGCGAGGGCGGTGCGGGGGTGCGCGCCCGCCAGCCGGCGGACCGCTGGCTCGCCACCGCACCGGGCGCCGACCTCGCCGACGATCGTGATCTCGACTGCCACGCCGGGTCAGTCTGCCACCACTCATCACGGCGAGCCCGGTGCGGCGTTGCGCCGGCGTTGCGCGGGAGCGTGCACCATGTGGGTCCACGGAAGGATCACGGCTCGGCCGGCGGCAAGATCAGGCGGAAGATCGAGACGGGACGGTCGGGCTACTGGTCACTCCGAGCGAGTGGGTCGGCCTGCGGCGGGGTCGACCCACCTCGCGCGGACAGCAGGGGTCAGCTGAGGCAACAGGGGGAGGCCAGGTGCACGACAACCGATCGCACGCCGCACCGCGGCGCGAGCGCGCCGTGCGCAGGCACATCGTCCCGCTGCCCGGTGCGCGGCGCCTCGGCGGCACGACGGCGCGACGGTCGGCCGGCGGCCGGCGGGTGTCCCAGCCGCGGCTCGCCCTGCCGATCGACCGGCTCGGTGCCCACTACGACGTCGTCGTCGTGGGCTCGGGCTACGGCGGCGCCATCGCCGCGTCACGCCTCGCACGGGCCGGGCGCTCGGTCTGCGTGCTCGAGCGCGGTCGCGAGTTCCCGCTCGGCTCGTTCCCCGACACCGCGTGGCAGGCGCTGCGCCAGCTGCAGGTGCGCGCCCGGGGCCGGCGGTTCCTCGGCCGCGCGTCGGCCCTCTTCGACCTCCACACCGCGTACGACCTGAGCATCCTGGTGGGCTGCGGCCTCGGCGGCACGTCGCTGATCAACGCGGGCGTCGCCCTGCGCCCGCCGGCGTGGGTGTACGACGACGACCGCTGGCCGAGCGAGCTGCGCGGAACCGGCGCCGCGGAGCTCGAGCCCTGGTTCGAGCGGGCCGAGCGCATGCTCGGCTCGACGCCGTACCCGCAGGACTTCCGGACCCTGCCCAAGTACGAGGCACTGGCAACGGCGGGAACGGCCGTGGGCGCGGCCGCCCACCACCCGCCGATCAACGTCGCGTTCCGCGACGGGCCCACCCAGGCGGGTGTCGAGCAGGTGGCCTGCCTGCTGTGCGGCGACTGCGTCTCCGGGTGCAACCACGGTGCCAAGGGCACGCTGGCCGTGAACTACCTGCCCGACGCGGTCGCCCACGGTGCGGAGATCTTCTGCGAGGCCCCCGTGCGCACCGTGCGGCCGGCCGCCGCCGGCGGCTGGGTCGTCACGGTGGACGCCACCGGCGACGGCCGCAGCAGCTTCCATGCGCCGTCGACGTTCGTGCACGCCGACACGGTGGTGCTGACCGCCGGCACGCTCGGCAGCACCGAGATCCTGCTCCGATCGCGGGCCGAGGGCCTGGCCGTCTCCCCCCGGCTGGGCGCCCGGTTCAGCGGCAACGGCGACGTGCTCGCGTTCGCCTACGACGCCTCGGTGCCGGTGCGGGGCATCGGCACCGGGGCGGACCCGGTGGACCCCACCACCGGAGCCGGCCCGTGCATCACCGGTGTCGTCGACCTCACCGGCGAGCCCGCACCGGGGCAGGGCCTGTTGATGGAGGAGGGCGCCATCCCCGGGGCGCTCCGCCCGCTGCTCCCGGCGACCTTCGCGGTCGCGGCCGAGCTGTCGGGCGGCGGGGGACCGGTGAGCTTCGCCCGGCGCCTCGCCCGCCGCATCACGAGCTCGCCGCGGGTGCTGCGGCGGCGCGGCGGCGCGGCCGACGACACGCTCACCTACCTGGTCATGAGCGACGACGCCGGCGACGGGAGGCTGGTGCTCGACAACGGGTCGATCCACGTCGACTGGACCGGCGTGGGCGACCTGCCCGTCTTCGCCCGCAACGACGTGGCGCTCGACGAGGCGACCGACGCCCTCGGCGCCACGCTGATCGGCAACCCGGTGTCGTCGCCGATGTTCGGTGATTCGCTGGTCACCGTGCACCCGCTCGGTGGCTGCGCGATGGGCGACGACGGACGCCGGGGCGTCGTGGACCACCGCGGGCGCGTCTTCAGCGGTGAGGGGCGCGAGGTCCACGACGGGCTGATCGTGGCCGACGGGGCGATCATTCCGCGGCCGCTCGCCGTCAACCCGCTGCTCACGATCTCGGCGCTCGCGGAGCGCGCCAGCGCCCTGCTCGCTGCGGCGCGCGGGTGGGAGGTCGACGAGGGTCCCACCCCGCCCCTGCCTCCCGCTCCGGTGCAGCGCCCCGGTGTGCGGTTCACCGAGCGGATGGCCGGATGGGTGGCGCCGACGCCCGACGGCGACCCGGCCGCGGGCGCCGCCCGCGGCGAGGCCGACGGCACGTCGATCGAGTTCGTGCTGACCGTGGTGATCGACGACCTGCCGGCATTGCTCGCCGATCCCGCGACCCCGGGCCGGCTGGCCGGGACCGTGGTGGCGCCCCTGCTCTCACCCCGCCGCCTCCGCGTCGTCGACGGCCGCTTCCAGCTCATGGTCGAGGACCCGACGCACGTCGACACCTGGCACATGCGGTACCAGATGTCGCTCGTGGCCGAGGACGGCCGCCGCTTCCGCTTCACGGGCTCGAAGACGCTGCACGACCGCGCCGGCCTCGACGCGTGGTCCGACACCACGACGCTGGCGGTCACGGTGGTCCCGGAGGCGGCCGACGGGGAGCCGCCGGCCGCGGACGAGCCGGCGGTCGCCGGGGTGATGCGGCTCACGCCGGGCGACTTCGCCCGCCAGCTCGCCACGATGCGCGTGACCGGCGTCGATGGAGCGGCCGAGCAGCTCCGGTGGCTCGGGCGCTTCGGGCATCGCTTCTGCCAGGGGCTGCTCACCGTCTACGGCGGTCCGCTCGACGACGTGGGGCGCTTCCCGGCCGGCCCGCCCGCCCCGATCCCGCTCACCGGCGACGGCACCCGCAGGCTGCGCGTCCCCGCGCCCGAGCCGCGCTGGTGCGACGGCGCCGGCCGGTGGCACGAGGGCGACGACCACGGCGACGACGCCTGGCTGCGCCTCACCCGCTACGAGGGGGGCCGGCGCGGCCCGGTGCTGCTCGCGGCGGGCTTCGGCATGTCGGCGACATCGTTCCTCGTGGGCACCGTGGGCACCAACCTCACCGAGTACCTGGTGGCGCGCGGCTACGACGTCTGGCTCTTCGACTACCGCGCCAGCATCGATCTCCCCTCGGCGCGCACCGAGTTCACGCTCGACAGCATCGCGACCGAGGACTGGCCGGCCGCCGTGGCCGAGGTCCGGCGGGTCACCGGTGCCGACAGCGTCCAGGCCCTCGGCCACTGCGTCGGGTCGGCGTCGCTGATGATGGGCCTCGCCGCCGGTCTGACCGGCGTGCGGTCGGCGGTCTGCATGCAGTTCACGCTCCACCCGGTGACCTCGTACCTGAACCAGGTGAAGGCCGCGCTGCGCGTCGGCGAGACCTTGCGGGCGCTCGGGGTGCGCTTCGTGGCGCCGCTCACCGGGAGCTCGCCGGGCAACACGCTCGCCGACCTCGCCCTCCGGTTCGTCCCGATGCCCAGGCGGGAGCGCTGCGGCAAGGCGGTCTGCCACTGGATCAACGCGATCTACGGGTGCACGCACGCCCACGAGCAACTCGACGACGCGACCCACGACGAGCTCGACGAGATGTTCCACGTCGGCAACGTCAAGGCGCTGAACCACATGGGGCGGATGATGACGGCCCGTGCCGCGGTCGCCGGTGACGGCTCGTCGCCGTACCTGGCGCACCCCGAGCGGCTGCGCCTCCCGATCCTGCTGGTCCAGGGCGAGCGGAACTACATCTTCCGGCCCCGCGGCAGCCTGCGCACGCTCCGGTGGCTCCAGGCGGCCAACGACCCGAGCCTCTACGACCGGGTGGTGCTGCCGGGCTACGCCCACCTCGATGCGCTCGTCGGCCGGGACGCCGAGCGCGACGTCTTCCCGGGGATCGCGGCGCACCTCGACCGGTTCAACCGCTGAGCGGCCGGGCCGGCGTGGCCGGCGGGAGGTGCTGCAGGCCGAGATCGGTGGCGACCGCCTCGCTGGACGCTGCGAGGGCGGCGGCCCGCTCGGCGTCGCCGCGCCGACCGCGTGCGGCGAGCGCTCTCGCCAGCCACCGCTCGCTCAGCGCCTCGAACGGTCGCGCACCGATCGTGCGGTGACGCTCGAGCGCCGACTCCAGGTACGTGACCGCATCGTCGATCCGCCCCCGTACGGCGTCCAGCGCACCGAGGTGGTGGTCGACCGCCCCGAGGAACGCTGCGTACCCCATCACGCAGTTGCGGCCGCTGAGGGGGGCGAGCGCCCGGTGCGCGGCCTCCGCCCACGGCACGTCGCCCGCGGCCGCGGCGGCGATCGCGCACCCCACGACCGTCGGCGTCCACAGGTAGTTGCTGTCGAGCTCTGCGAGGGTCTCGGGCGGATGCTCGGCCAGCAGGCCGCGTGCCACTCGGGCGTGCCCCCGCGAGGACTCGAGCCAGGCGGCGACCGACCAGCGGTGCAGCGCGTAGGGCTCGACGCTGCGGCTGCCCTCGACGGGCGCGGGGATGCGGTGGCTCTCCCGGCGCATCCACGCCAGCGGGAGCGTCTGGCCGAGGTGGATGATCGCCGCCTGCGAGTGGCCCGAGCGGGCGAGCTGGTCGCGCAGCGCCTCGGCCCGCGCGGTCGCCTCGTCGAACCGACCCTGGAGGGTCGCCCACATGATCTCCCACATCACCACGAGCCGCAGGTGCTCGGGGTGGCGCAGCTCGCCGGCCAGCTGGGTGAACCGCTCGGCCAGTTCGTTCGCCGCCTCGTGCGCGCCCACCACGAGCAGCGGCTGCATGCGCGTGCGGGCGCCCTGCAGCACCAGGTCGGCGTCGCCGGTCTGCTCGCCGATGCGGATCACCTCGGCGCCGATGTCGAGCTGCTCGTCCACGTCGTCGGGACCGTCGAGAGCGAAGCACCGCGACACGAGCGTCGACGCCAGGACCACCGGTGCGTCGAGTCGCCGGGCCATGGACACCGCCTCGTCGGAGATCCGGGCCCGCTCGGGGTGCGGGGCGTCGAGGTGGAGCAGGTGAGCCAGCCGGGCGAGTGCCAGCGCGCGGGCGCGGCCGTCGGACGCGGGAAGCCGGGCCAGCACGTCCCCGAGCAGCCGGCGGGCCAGCGGGTTCGGTGGCGGCGTCGCCGGCAGCTGGCCGCCGTAGCCGAGCGCGGCCCGGCTCAGCAGATCGGTGCGATCGAGCGCCCGTGCCCGCTCGGCGGCCTCGAGGTGGCGCCGGTCCCTGGCCGCGAACTCGCCCGCGCGGTCGTGTGCCTCGGCGAGCTCGAGGCGCAGCTCGCAGGCGAGCTCGTCGCCGCCGCCGTACCGGTCGTGCACCTCGACCGCCCGGCTGAGGAACCACACGGCACCCTCGTAGGCGGTCTCGCGCCGTGCCTGGTCGGCCGCCGCCCGGGCCCAGCGGATGGCGGTGTCGGCGGTGGCGTCGCTGGCGGCGTGGAGGTGGTGGTGCGCCACCTCGGCCGGCGCGGCACCGTCACCGGCCCGCGCCGCGAGCTCCACGGCGATCCGTCCGTGCAGCTCGATCGCCCGCTCGGCGGCCAGCTCCTCCTGGAGCGCCCGGCGCACCACCGCGTGGGAGAACCCGAGCTGGCCGGGCACGGCGGTCTCGCGCAGCAGGCCGGTGCGCAGCGCCTCGTCGAGCTCCTCGCGCACCGCCCCCGGCGTGTCATCCGTGACGGCGCCGAGCACGTCGAGCGAGAACTCCTCGCCGAGCAGCGAGGCCACGGCCAGGGTGCCGGCGGCTCCCGGCACGAGCCGGCCCAGGCGCCACCGCACCACGTCGTGGAGCCGCTCGGGAAGCCGGTCGCGGACCTCGCGGAGGGCGGCGGCGGCCTCGGCGCCGGTGACGCCCCGGAGGATCTCGCGCACGAACAGCGGATTGCCGGCCGTCTCCTCGGTGAGCCAGCGCGCCAGCTCGGCCTCCTCGTCGTCGATCGGCCGGCCGACCGCCTGCTCGACGAGCAGGGCCACGTCGCCGGCCGCGAGTCCCTCGACCTCGAGCCGCTCCACCTCGTCGCCCTGCTCGAACAGCCCGAGGGTGTGGAGGAGGCCTGCGCCCTCGACCTCGCCGTCGCGCAGGGTCACGACCAGCAGCAGCGGGTGCTCGACCGGGGCGTCGAGCAGGTGGCGCAGCAGGAGCAACGACGAGTGATCGGCCCACTGCAGGTCGTCCAGCACCACGAGCACCGGGCGCCTGGCGGCGATGACCGAGAGCCAGTGGCCGATGGCGTCGAAGAGCCGCTGGCGCTCGGCATCGGGGTCGTCGGTCAACGGGGCCCGGACCCCGCCGACCACCGCGCCGATGTCGGGGAGCAGCCGCACGATCTCGTCGGCGTGCGAGGCCAGGTCGCGACGCAGGACCTGTCGCGGGCAGGCGGCCGCGTACGTGCCGAGCGCCTCGCGCACGGCCTGGTAGGGGGCGATCGCCTCCTCGTCCCAGCGCCCGTAGAGCACGACCGTGCCGGTCGCGTGGAGCCGGAGCGCGAGCTCGGCGGCGACCGTCGTCTTGCCGATGCCGGGATCACCGGAGAGGACGACCATGCGGCGGTCGCCCGCCAGCACCCGCTCCCACTGGCGCTCGAGGGCGCCGATGGGCTCGTCGCGGCCCACCACCGGACCGGAGGCGGCGCGGCGCGCCCATCCCAGGTTGGAGGCGCCCGCATCGTCGGAGAGCGCACGGACGTCGCCGGGCGGCCGCAGCTCGTGCACCCGCTCGCCCCGCCGGTCGCCGGTGAGCACGCCACCGAGGTCGACCAGCTCGGCGCCGGGCGGCAGCGCATGGCTCACCATCACCGCGGTCGTGCCGCTGACCAGGATCTGTCCGGGCGCCGCGAGCGCGACCAGGGCGCGAGCCCGGTCGAGCGCCGGGCCTCCCAGTGCGTCAGGCGCGCCGGTCACCTCCCCCGTGCAGAGCGCGACCCGGGGGCGTGTCCGGCTCGCGTGGTCCCGGCCCCGGGCCTGGCCGACGATGCTCATGGCCGCCGCGGCCGCGTCGCTGGCCAGGTGGAACACCGCGCAGGCCGTCCGCGGGGCGGTGGCCGCCAGCGTGCCGCCCGTGGCGGCCACGGCGGTGGCCACCGGGTCGTCCGCTGGCGCGCGGGAGCCGGGCGCGCCGGCCGGTGTCGGCCGGTGCGCCCCGTGGGTCATCAGGATGGTCAGGACATCGGGCACGGCGGGTGTGGGTCCAGCGCTCCCCCACGGGGGATGTCGACGTGGCCCGCGCGTAGCGGGTCACGAGTAGTGACCTTAGAGCCTCGGTGGCGGTGGGACCGCGCCCCGCGCGATCACATGATGGGCGGGACCATCGCCTCGATGAGCGAGGGGCCCGGCTCGGCGAGCGCCCGCCGGAGCTGGTCCGAGAGCTCCTCCCCGGTGGTGGCCCGGGTGGCGGGCACCCCGAGGCCGCGCGAGAGCGCCACGAAGTCGAGGTCGGGCCGGGAGAGGTCGAGCAGGTCCTGGGCCCGAGGGCCGCCGCCCTCGGCCCCCACGCGCGCCAGCTCCATGGTGAGCACCGCGTACGAGCGGTTGTTGTAGACGATCGTCACCACGTCGAGGGACTCGCGTGCCTGGGTCCACAGCGCCTGGAGCGTGTAGAGCGCGCTCCCGTCGGCCTCGAGGCTGATGACCTGCCGGTCCGGGCAGGCGATCGCGGCGCCGGTGGCGAGGGGAAGGCCCTGTCCGATCGCGCCACCGGTGAGGCACAACCAGTCGTGCCGGGGCGCGCCGGCGGTGGCGCCCGGGGCGAAGAGCCCGGACGTGTTGCCCTCGTCGGAGACGATCGCCCCCTCGGGCAGCAGCGACCCCACCGCCTGGGCGACGGCCTGGGCCGTGAGCTCGCCGGTGGGGAGGTCGGGCCGGGTCGCCGGCTGTCGGGCCACCTCGCCGGGGGCCCCGACCCGTTCCGCCAGCGCCTCCAGCGAGCCCGCCACGTCGCCCCCGGCGGCGGCGAGCGGGTGCACCTGGCAGCCCTCGGGGACCAGGTCGCTCGGCTTGTCCGGGTAGGCGAAGAAGCTCACGGGCGACTTGGCGTCGACGAGCACGAGGTGGCGCAGCCCGTCGAGCTGGCTGGCGGCGAACTCGGCCAGGTAGGCGAGCCGGTCGACGGCCGGCAGCCCCGCACCGCGCTCGTGGCGGGTCGGGAACGTCTCGGCGATGACCCGGGCCCCCGTGGCCGCGGCGACCCGCGCAGCGGCCACCAAGCCGCGCTCGCGCAGGGCGGCACCGCCGAGCAGCATCCCGGCCGGCTCCCCCGAGCGCAGGGCCTTGGCGGCGGCCTCGACCGCATCGGCGTCGACCGGCGACGGCGGGGCGACGGGAAGGGGCTGGGCGACGACGCCACCGCTCGACCAGCTCACGTCGGCGGGCAGCACCAGCGTGGCGACCTGTCCCGGTGGCCCGGTGGCGGCCGCCACCGCCTCGGCGGCGTCGCGCCCGACGCTCGCCGGGTCGTCCGACCAGCGGATCCACGGCGACACGTTCCTGGCGACCGTCTCGATGTCGGACTCGAGCTGCGCGTCGTAGCGCTTGTGGTAGGTGGCGTGGTCACCGACGATGTTGACCACGGGCACGCGCGCCCTGCGGGCGTTGTGGAGGTTCGCCAGCCCGTTGCCGAGGCCGGGGCCGAGGTGCAGCAGCGTGGCGGCGGGGCGCTCGGCCATCCGCGCGTACCCGTCGGCGGCACCCGTGGCCACACCCTCGAAGAGGCCGAGCACGCCGCGCATCTCGGGGACCGCGTCGAGGGCGGCCACGAAGTGCATCTCCGAGGTGCCCGGATTGGTGAAGCACGTGTCGACGCCACAGGCCACCAGCGTGCGGATCAGGGCCTGGGCGCCGTTGATGTCGGTCGTCTCGCTCATCTCACCTCTCGCCGGGGTCGCGGTCGAAGATCTTGCCGGGGTTGAGGATGCCGTTCGGGTCGAACGCAGCCTTCAGGCGGCGCATCAGCGCGATCTTCGCCGGGTCCTCGATCTCCAGGAAGTACGGCTTCTTCTCGACGCCCAGCCCGTGCTCGCCGGAGATCGCGCCGCCGAGCGCGGTGGCGGCCGCGAACAGCTCGTGCATGATGCGGTGACGGATCCCGGTGTCCTGCTGGAAGACCGCCATGTGCACGTTGCCGTCGCCCGCGTGCCCGCAGCCGGCGATCCAGGCGCCGTGCTCGGAGGCGATCTCCCCGACGCGCGCCATGAACCCAGGAACCGACGCCCGGGGGACCACGGCATCGATGATCTCGTCGGCGCCGTTGGCCTTCGCCACCCAGAACGCCTTCTCGCGGGCGTCGATCAACCCGGCCGCCGCACCGGCGGGCAGGACGTAGACGTCCATGGCGCCCAGCTCGGAGAGCTGCTCGGCGACCGACTGGGTGTCGGCGTCCAGCCGGTCGGCGTGGGTGCTCTCCAGGGCGACCACCAGGTAGGCGAGGGCGTGCTCGCGGACGTCGTCGGGGATGCCGAGGTCGATGCCGACGTGGGCGGTCGCCGCCGCCATCGTCAGCATGTCGATGTACTCGAGGACGAGCGGGCCGACGCCGCTTGCCACGATCCTCGGGACTGCGGCGGTCACCGCCTCGAGCGCCGGGAACGGCGCGAGCAGCGTCGCCTGGTGGGGGAGGCGGGGAACCAGCTTGAGGTAGGCCCGGGTGACCAGGGCCAGCGTGCCCTCCGACCCGACGACGAGCTGCGTCAGGTCGTAGCCGGTCGAGACCTTGACGATCTTGCCGCCGCTGCGGATCACCTCACCGGAGGGCAGCACCGCCTCGACCCCGAGGACGTGGTGGCGCGTGACCCCGTACTTCACGGCCCGCATGCCGCCGGCGTTGGTGGCCACGTTGCCACCGAGGCTGGCGCTGTACTCGCCCGGGAAGACCGGGTAGACGAGGCCCCGGGCCGCAAGCTCGGCGTCGAGCTCGTCGAGCTGCACCCCCGGCTCCACCACGGCCACGAAGTTGTCCTCGTCGATCTCCACGATGCGGTCCATGCGCTCGAACGAGACGACGATGCCCCCGGGCACCGGGGTGGCGGCCCCCGACATGCCGGTCCCGGATCCGCGGGCGGTGACCGGGATCCGCCGCTCGTCGGCCAGGCGCAGCACGGAGGCCACCTGCTCCGTGGTGGAGGGCCACACGACCGCCGCCGGCCGGACGGGTGGCACCGAGAGAGCCTCGTCGCGCGCGTAGTCGTCGCTCACGGCGTCGCCCGCCGCGGCGGCGTCCTCGCCGACGAGCTCGGCCAGCAGCTTGACGAGGTCGGCTGGATCGGTGCTCATCTGACCATCCTCGGGTGCGCCCGCGGCTCGTGACGAACACTAG
>JBKHJZ010000135.1:0-8796 GCA_046537875.1 Acidimicrobiia bacterium
CGATGCAGGCATCGGCCGGCCCCTCTCCGACCCCACTCCGATTGGTGGAATTTCGTCAATTCACGCTTTGGGTGAAACCCTCCTCCACTCCCCTCCCCTCCCTTCGCCGCGGTGCCCACCCGTCCGTCGACCGGCCGACGGCTTCTCGACGGATCCGCCTGGCGCACGCCCGGTGTCTGCCCGGACACGCCGGCGCGCGTGCGAGACTCGGGGTCGGTGGCCGCCTCGTCCCCGGTGCTCCCGCAGCCCCTCGCGCCCGACCACGCCGCGAGCATGCGCGCACACGACCTCTCCCTCACGTACCCCGGGGGCACGAGGGCGCTCGCCGGCATCACGCTCGAGGTGCCCCACGGTGCGGTCGGGCTGGTCGGTCCCAACGGGGCCGGCAAGACGACCCTGTTCCGACTCATGCTCGGGCTGATCGAGCCGACCGGCGGCTGGATCGAGGTGACCGGGCACCCGGTGGTGTCCGACCCGATCGGCGTGCGCACACGCGTGGGCTACATGCCCGAGCACGACTGCCTCCCGCCCGACCAGTCCGCGTCCGATGTCGTCGCCACGTTCGGCGAGCTCGCCGGCCTCCCTCCTCGCGCCGCCCGGCAGCGCGCCTCCGACGTCCTCGACCTCGTCGGGCTGGACGAGGCCCGGTTCCGCCCGATCGGTGGGTTCTCCACCGGCATGCGCCAGCGAACCAAGCTGGCGCAGGCGCTCGTCGCGGACCCCGGCCTGGTGCTTCTCGACGAGCCCACCGCCGGGCTCGACCCCGTCGGCCGCGAGGAGATGCTCGCCCTCGTCGGGCGGCTCTCCTCGTTCGGCACGTCGGTGATCCTCGCCACCCACCTGCTGGACGACGTCGAGCGGGTCTGCACGCACCTCGTGATGATCGACCGGGGCCGGGTGATGCTCGCCGGTCCGGTCGACCAGCTGACCCAGCGGACGGGGACTCTGCGGATCGAGATCGGCGGTGCGCCCGATGCCCCCTCGGTGCTGCGCGAGGCGTTGGCTGCCCGCGGCCTGGCGGCCGGCATCGTGGACGCTCGCACGCTCGACGTCGACACGGGCCGGCACGGCGAGGACGCGGTCGACGCGGTCCGAGATGCCGTGGCCGACCTCGGTCTCCGCTTGTATGCGCTCTCGACGCGGCACCGATCGCTCGGCGACGTCTACCGCTCCACCCACGCCGCACCGACGCCCTGGGAGGCCGCCCGGTGAGCGCCCTGCCGCCCACGACCGCCACCGGGGCCGTCTACGACCGGGGCTACCGGCCGTACGCCGGCCCACGCGGCGGACGCCGCGAGGCACGTGCCGCCCTCTGGCGGCTCTCCTTGCGCCGGGCGCTGGGCCTGCGGCGCTCGTGGCGTCAGAAGGTGCTTCCGTGGAGCCTTCTCGGCGTCACCTCGCTCCCCGCCGTCATCCAGGTGGGGGTCGCCTGGGCCATCAAGGACGACCCCCAGGCCTTCGCCGACTTCTCGTTCACGACCTACCGGGAGTACATCGGTGTCTCCACCGCCCTCCTGCTGTTCGTGGCGGTGACGGCACCCGACGTCGTCTGTCCCGATCGGGCCCACCGGGTGCTCCCGCTGATCTTCTCCCGGCCCCTGACCGGCGTCGACTACGTGGCGGCCAAGGTGGCGGCGGTGGCAACGATCGTGTTCGGCTTCACCTTCCTCCCCCAGGTGGTGCTGTTCGTCGGGCAGATGCTGGTGAGCGACGGCGCGCTCGAGTACCTGGTCGACAATGCCGCGGTGCTCTGGCAGGTGCCGGCGGCGGCCGCGGTGCTCGCGGTCTACTTCGCCGGGGTGGCCGTGGCGGTGGCCTCGCTCACCGACCGGCGGATCGTCGCCGGGGTCGCGCTGCTCGGCGTCATGCTCGTCACCGCCGCGGTGGCAGCCGTGCTCGCCGGCGTCGCCGGGGACGACGGCACGCCGCTCGCCGCCCTCAACCTCCTCGCCCTGCCGCTCCTCGTCCGCGACCTCATCTTCCTCGGTCACATCCACCAGGACGCCATGGTCTCGGGTGTCGCCGGCGCCGGCACGCTGGCGGTCACCGCGTACCTCGTCGTGGTGGGCTCGGCCCTGGCGGTGCTGCTCCATCGGTACCGGGCGGTGGACCTGTGACCGTCCACGCCGGCAACGCCGGCAACGCCGGCGACGGCGGGCGACCGGCGCCCCCGGCACAGACCGCTCGGCCGACACCCGGCGACCCCGCGTTCGTCGCCGATCCGACCGTCGAGGTGGCGAGCGCGTCCGTGTGGTTCGGGCAGAAGGTGGCGCTCACCGAGCTCTCCTGCTCGTTCGGACCCGGGGTCACGGGGTTGCTCGGTCCGAACGGCGCCGGGAAGACCACGCTGATGCGCGCCCTCGTGGGCCTGCTCCCTCTGAACGAGGGCCAGGTGCGCGTGCTCGGCGGGGACCCGCGGCGCGAGCGTGCGGTCCAGCGCTCCGTCGCCCTGGTGCCCGAGGACGAGGCGGTGCCCGGCCCGCTGACCGCTCGGCGGTTCGTCCGCTACACGGCGGCGCTGCACCGGATCGCCGACCCGGCGTTGCCGGAGCGCTGCCTGGCGACGGTCGGCCTGCTCGATGTCGCCGACCGGCGCCTCGCCACGTTCAGCAAGGGCATGCGTCAGCGGGCCAAGGTCGCCGCCGCACTGGTGACCAATCCCTTGGTGCTGGTGCTCGACGAGCCGTTGAACGGCGCGGACCCGGCGCAGCGGCTGGCGCTCATCGACCTGTTCCAGGCGCTCGGGGCCCAGGGCCGGACGGTGATCGTGAGCTCGCACATCCTCGACGAGGTGGAGCGCCTGGCCAGCCGCCAGATCGTGATCGTGCGAGGGCGGCTCGCCGCCGCCGGCGACCACCACGGCATCCGCGATGCGCTCGCCGATCGTCCCCGATCGGTGCTGGTGCGCACACCAGCGCCGCGCCCGCTGGCCGCCGGGCTCGTCGGCACCGACGCGGTGCAGGGCGTCGCGATCGAGGACGCCTCGTTGGTGGTGAGGACCTCCCACGCCGGCGCCTTCGCGCAGGCCCTGCCCGTGGCCGCCCGGAGGTGCGGCGCCAGACTGCTCGAGGTGCGGCCGCTCGACGACTCACTGGAGAGCGTCTTCCGGGAGCTGCTGCGGTGAGCGCCCACGTCTCCCAGCCGGAGGCCGGCGCCCGGAGCCGGTCGCGTCCGCTCGCCCATCCTGCGGTGGCGATCGTCGGCTACGCGCTCCGGGCATGCCTGCCCGCCCGGCGCTGGTGGGGCGTGCTCCTCCCCTGCCTGGGGGCGATCGCCTTCGGCTGGCTGACCACCCTTGACGACGGGTCGGTCGAACGTACGTTCGCCTCCATCGCGGAGGCCGGCATCTTCGCGATCGTGCTGCCGCTCACCTGCCTGGTCATCGGGGACGCCGTCCTCGGGGCCGACCTGCGAGCGGGCACCTTCACGTTCACCTGGCTGTCGCCGGTGCCCTTCTGGATGATCATGGTCGGACGGTGGGTCGGCGGCTGGGTGGTCGCGCTGCTGACGCTGGTGCCCGCCCTGGCTCTGGCTCCGATGGTCGCCGGCCTGCCCGAGGCCGCACCGGCGATGGCCATCGCAGGCGCGGCCGGCTCGGCGGCCTACGTCGCGGTGTTCGTGCTGCTGGGAGCGCTCGTGCGGCGGTCGGCCGTGTGGGCGCTCGCGCTCGTGCTGCTGGGCGAGCGCCTGCTCGGCGGCGTCCTCTCCGCCATCGCCCAGGTGTCGCCGCTGTGGGAGGCCCAGCAGGTCTACGCCGGGCTCGCCGAGGACGCCGGCGGCTGGCGGCTGCTCCGGGACGGCACCCCCAACGGCTGGGGCGCAGTGGTCCGGCTGGGGCTGATCGCTGCGGTCGCGCTCGCGGTCGCCGCCTGGCGGGTCGCCCACCTCTCCCCCGCCGCGGACCGCGACTGACCAGCGCGGACCGGGCGGGACCAACCCCGGGGCGCCGGGCACGGGCGTGCCGCGCGAGCCGGCCGGCTGCGGCACTAACCTGGCGGTGCCGACGACCCCACGTGGGAGAGATCCGGCCGGCGGGTGCCGGCCCGGGCGCCGAAGGGGCAACGACCCCGGAACCTCTCAGGCACCAGGGACCGCGAGGGCGAGGCAGCTCTGGAGACGCCATCGAGCGGCGACAGAGGGGGGCGTCACCGGCCAGCGACCTCCGGGAGCATCTCGTGACCGATCCCCGCGCCGCCACCGATCCCCGCACCTCCACAGATCCCCGCACCGCAACCGATCCGCGGACAGCCACCGATGTCCGTGCCGCCGATCCGCGTGCCGCCACCGGGTCAGCGGCTTCCGCCGACCCCGGCTCGCCGCCCCCGGGGTTCGCCGGCCGGCACATCGGGCCGTCGGAGGCGGACATCCGGACGATGCTCGCCACGCTCGGGGTCGGCTCGCTCGATCAGCTCATCGACGAAGTGGTGCCCCCGGCGATCCGCGACGACAAGCCGCTGGCGCTCGAGCGCGCGCTCAGCGAGCCGGCGGCCATCGACCGCCTGCGCGAGCTGGCCGGGCGCAACCAGGTGCTCACCTCGCTGATCGGCCAGGGCTACTACGGCACCCACACGCCAGCCGTCATCCGGCGCAACGTGCTGGAGAACCCCGCCTGGTACACCGCGTACACGCCCTACCAGCCCGAGATCAGCCAGGGGCGACTCGAGGCGCTCCTCACGTTCCAGACCATGGTCTGCGACCTCACCGGGCTCGAGATCGCCAACGCCTCGCTGCTCGACGAGGGAACGGCGGCCGCCGAGGGCATGACGCTCGCCCGCCGATCGACCAGGCACGACGGCAACGTGTTCTTCGTCGACGCCGAGTGCCATCCGCAGACCGTCGCGGTGGTGGCGACCAGGGCCGAGCCGCTGGGCATCGAGATCGCGGTGGGCGACCCCGCCACCGACCTCACCCCCGGCGAGTGCTTCGGGGTGCTGCTCCAGCACCCGGGCACCTCCGGGGTGGTGCGCGACCTCCGGCGGGTCATCGACGCGGTGCACGAGGCCGGCGGCCTGGCCGTGGTCGCCACCGATCTGCTGGCCTGCACGCTCCTCGCGCCGCCGGGCGAGCTGGGGGCGGACGTGGCCGTCGGCTCCTCGCAGCGCTTCGGCGTCCCGATGGGCTTCGGCGGACCGCACGCGGGCTTCCTGGCCACCCGCGACCGCTTCCGGCGGTCGTTGCCCGGCCGCCTCGTCGGCGTGTCGATCGATGCGGCCGGCCGGCCCGCGCACCGCTTGGCGCTGCAGACGCGCGAGCAGCACATCCGGCGCGAGAAGGCCACCTCGAACATCTGCACCGCCCAGGTGCTGCTGGCGGTCATGGCCGCGATGTACGCGGTGTACCACGGGCCGGACGGGCTGCGGGCCATCGCCGAGCGGGTGCACGCCGACGCGAACCTGCTGGCCCACCATCTCCGGGTGGGCGGCTACGAGCTGGTCAACGACACCTGGTTCGACACGCTCACCGTGCGCGCGCCGGGGCAGGCCGCCGACCTGATGGCACGCGCCCTCGGGCTGGGGATCAACCTGCGGCGGGTCGACGGCGACACGGTCGGCCTGTCGCTCGACGAGGCCACCGACCACGGTGTGCTCGCCCGCGTCGCCCGGGCCTTCGGTGTGGAGGAGCCCGGCTGGTTCCGCTACTCCCCCGGGGGCCTCATGTCCGGCGACGTCGTGACCGGCCCCGGCATCCCCGATCGGGAGCGACGCACCAGCGACTACCTCGCGCACCCCGTGTTCCACGAGCACCGCAGCGAGACCGAGATGCTCCGCTACCTGCGCCGCCTCGGCGACAAAGACGTCGCGCTCGACCGGGCCATGATCCCGCTGGGCTCGTGCACGATGAAGCTCAACGCCACCACCGAGATGGAAGCGGTCACGTGGCCGGGCTTCGCCGACATCCACCCGTTGGCCCCGCTCGACCAGGCGGCCGGCTACCTCGAGCTGGTCCACGACCTCGAGGCGATCCTGGCCGAGATCACCGGCTTCGAGGCCGTGTCGCTCCAGCCGAACGCCGGGTCGCAGGGCGAGCTCGCCGGCCTCCTCGCCATCCGCGGCTACCACCGCAGCCGGGGTGAGCCCGAGCGCGACGTCTGCCTCATCCCCGCATCGGCGCACGGCACCAACGCCGCGTCGGCGGTCATGGCCGGGATGCGGGTGGTGGTGCTGGGCTGCGACGACGCCGGGAACATCGACATCGACGACTGCCGGGCGAAGGCGGCCCAGCATGCCGACCGCCTCGCCGCCCTCATGGTGACCTACCCGTCGACCCACGGCGTGTTCGAGGCCGGGATCACCGAGGTGTGCGACATCGTCCACGAGCACGGAGGCCAGGTCTACGTCGACGGGGCCAACCTCAACGCGCTGGTCGGCATCGCCCGGCCCGGATGGTTCGGCGGCGACGTGAGCCACCTGAACCTCCACAAGACGTTCTGCATCCCCCACGGCGGCGGTGGGCCCGGCGTCGGGCCGGTGGCCGCCCGGGCGCATCTCGCCCCGTTCCTGCCGAACCATCCCGCCGCCCCGGAGGCCGGGCCGGACACCGGCCCCGGGCCGGTCGCGTCCGCCCCGTGGGGCTCGGCGGCGATCCTGCCGATCAGCTGGACGTACACCAAGCTGATGGGGTCCGCGGGCCTCCGGCGGGCGACCGAGGTCGCCGTCCTGTCGGCCAACTACATCGCCGCCCGGCTCGCCCCCCACATCCCGGTGCTGTACACGGGCGAGACCGGCCGGGTCGCGCACGAGTGCATCATCGACCTGCGGCCGCTCACCCGGGCCACCGGGGTGACCGTGGACGACGTCGCCAAGCGGCTCATCGACCACGGCTTCCACGCGCCCACGATGAGCTTCCCGGTCGCAGGCACGCTGATGATCGAGCCGACCGAGTCCGAGCCGCTGGCCGAGCTCGACCGGTTCTGCGACGCCATGATCGCGATCAAGGGCGAGATCGACCGGGTCGCGGCCGGCGAGTGGGCCGTCGAAGACAGCCCGCTCCGCCACGCGCCGCACACGGCCGAGGACCTGCTCGCCGGCGAGTGGGACCGCCCGTACCCGCGCGAGCTCGGTGCGTACCCCTCAGCCGGGCCACGCGCCGCCAAGTACTGGCCGCCCGTGGCCCGGATCGACGGCGCGTACGGGGACCGGCACCTGGTGTGCGCCTGCCCGCCGCCGGAGGCCTTCGAGACCTGAGGGACACCCTGCCCGGGACGCGCCCGGTCCCGGGCGCTCGATCGGCGGGCCGACCGTGGCACCCGGGCCAGGCTCCGCACGCGGTTCGCAGCGGATCAGGGGCGGCGATGGTTCACGGGGCCGCGATGGCTCACGGGGCGGGGACCGCCCGGGCCTCCACCCGCAGCTCGCCGGTCGCGAGGACGACCGTGCCCTCGACGACCGCGACCGTGCGGTTCAGGTGGTCGAGCTCCGGGACGGCCGTGCGGAACAGCACCGACCCGGTGACCCGGAACGGGACCTCCGGCCACGTGAAGGTGGGATCGATCACGGCCTCGAGCGGGGGCACCGGAGCGCCCTCCGGCGGCACGACGTACCCGCGCACGTCCCCGCTCACCCGGCGCCCGTCGTGCTCGATGACCTCGGGGGCGACGATGACCCCGACGCCGTCGGGCCGCAGCACGAAGTGGTCGATGCCGCTGAGGCGGCCGCCCGCGAACGGCCCGGCGGTGATGCGCGCCGAGAACTCGTTGTGGTACCGGATGCCCTCGGGGAAGACCCCGATCGGGTACAGGTCCGACAGGCTGCCCTCGAAGCGGTAGATCAGTTCCCCCTGCCCGGTGGGGGCAGGCAGGTCGGTCTGGACGGTCTGGACGGTCTGGCTCATGGCTCCTCCTCGTGGACTGGGTCGATGCCGGCAGCGTGGCGGCCCTCGCTTGCGGTGCCCGTGCGCGCCACGTGTGGTGGCCTCGCGGGAGCCGGCGGCAGACTGGCGGTTCGAGAGGGTTCGGCGACGGCGGGCGATCGGCCCGGAGGACGGAACGGCGGAGGATGGCGCGAGCGCTCGAGGTGCACCTCCTGGGACCGGTGCAGGTGGTCGTGGACGGGCAGGTCGCGGGGGTCGACAGCGCTCGCCGGCGTGCCCTGCTCGCCGCGCTCGCGCTCCGGCCCGGCACCACCCTGTCGGTCGACGCTCTCTGTGAGGCGCTGTGGGGCGAGGCCCTGCCGGCGAACGCCCGGGGCAACCTCCAGAGCCATGTCTCCCGGCTGCGTTCGCAGCTCGGTGACGGCGCCATCGTGCTGGACCACGGCGGGTACCGGCTCGACGGTGGCGACGGCCGCACCGACGTCGAGGAGGTGGAGCGCCTCGCTGCCGAGGCCCAGGCCTCGCGCGCGAGCGACCCCGCCACCGCCGCGCGCCTGTGCGGCGAGGCTCTCGCCCGCTGGCGGGGACCGTCGCTGGTCGAGTTCGCCGACCACCCCGCCTTCCTGCCCGATGCCACCCGGCTCGACGAGCTGCGACGGACGCTGGTGGACGAGCTGCACGACGCACGGCTCGATGCGGGAGAGGCGGCCACCACCCTGCCCGACATCGAGCGGACCGCTGCCAGCGAGCCGCTGCGGGAGCGCTCCCAGATCCTCCTGATGCGGGCGCTGCACCTGTGTGGCCGCTCCGCAGACGCGCTCCGGGCCGGCGACGCGTACCGCCGTCGGCTCGTCGAGGAGACCGGTCTCGACCCGAGCGGCGCCGTCGACGAGCTGGAGCGGGAGATCCTGGCCGGCGAGGCCCCCGCCGCGCCCAGCCCCGCGCCACCGCCCGCCGCGCCCGCGCCCCCCGGGCCCGGCACCGGGC
>JBKHJZ010000136.1:0-8754 GCA_046537875.1 Acidimicrobiia bacterium
GGCCGGCGGGCGGACCCGCCATCCCGCCGACTCCAGGTCGTCGACCCGCACCAGCGCCGCGACGTCGTCGGCGGTGCGCTCGCCGTCACGGTCGGCGTCGGGCACCCGCTCCACCGCGTCGGCGTCGAGATCGACCACGACGTCCACGGACCCCGACCCGTCCTCCGCGGCGCTGACCACCACCTCGGTGCGGACCTGGCACCCCGCCGCGGCCAGCGCCACCCCGAGGAGGGGCGCCAGCCGGCGGAGGCGGATCAGGCAGGGCCGCGACATGGACGTGGCCACCCGGCGGGCGGTGCGCTCACCGGACGGCTGTCAGCCCTCGGTGGGCGGCGACCCTCCGGTCTCGGCCAGCTCCATCGTCGGCGGGGTGAACCCCTCGACCGAGCGGAACACGAGCACCCGCTCGCCGGTCTCGGGATCGTCCTCGGCGTCGACCACCACGATCTCGCCGGCCCGCAGCTCCTTCATGAGCAGCTTCTCGGACACCGGGTCCTCGACCAGGCGCTGGATCGCCCGGCGCAGCGGCCGGGCGCCGAGCTGCGGGTCGTACCCCTTCTCGGCGAGGTAGTACTTCGCCTCGGGGGTGAGCTGCAGGCCGAGGCCCTGGCCCTCGAGCTGGCGCTGGACCCGGGCGACCATCAGGTCGACGATCTGGGTGACCTCTTCCCTGGTGAGCTCGTGGAAGACGATGGTGTCGTCGATCCGGTTGAGGAACTCGGGCCGGAACTGCAGCTTCAGGGCCTCGTTGACCTTGTCCTTCATCTTCTCGTAGGACACGGCCTCGTCGGCCCTGGCGAAGCCCACGTTGGCCTTGCGCAGGTCGGCGGTGCCGAGGTTCGAGGTCATGATCAGCACGGTGTTCCGGAAGTCGACCGAGCGTCCCTGGGCGTCGGTGAGGCGGCCCTCCTCGAGGATCTGCAGCAGCGTGTTGAACACGTCGGGATGGGCCTTCTCGATCTCGTCGAAGAGCACCACCGAGAACGGCTTGCGCCGCACGGCCTCGGTGAGCTGACCGCCCTCCTCGTAGCCGACGTAGCCCGGAGGCGAGCCCACCAGCCGCGACACGGTGTGCTTCTCCATGTACTCGGACATGTCGAGCTGGACCAGCGACGCCTCGTCGCCGAACAGGAACTCGGCCAGCGTCTTCGCCAGCTCGGTCTTCCCCACGCCGGAGGGGCCGAGGTAGATGAACGAACCGCTCGGACGCTTCGGGTCCTTCAGGCCCGCCCGGGTGCGCCGGATGGCCTGGCTGACCGCCTTGATCGCGTCCTGCTGGCCGACGACCCGCTTGTGCAGCTCGTCCTCCATGCGGAGGAGCTTCTGCGTCTCCTCCTCGGTGAGCTTGTAGACGGGGATGCCGGTCCAGACCGAGAGCACCTCGGCGATGGCCTCCTCGTCGACCTCGTCGAACAGGTCGACCCCGGAGTCCTTGATCTCGCGCTCCTTGCCCTCCTTGCGCGCGAGCAGCTCCTTCTCGGCGTCGCGCAGCCGGCCGGCCTCCTCGAAGTCCTGCGACTCCACGGCCTTCTTCTTGGCCTCGACCACCTGGGCCAGCTCGTTCTCGAGGTCCTTGTAGTCGGCCGGGGTCTGCATGCGCTTGATGCGCAGGCGGCTACCGGCCTCGTCGATGAGGTCGATGGCCTTGTCGGGCAGGAACCGGTCTGAGATGTAGCGGTCGGCCAGGTTGGCCGAGGCGACGAGCGCCTGGTCGGTGATCGTGACCCGGTGGTGGGCCTCGTAGCGGTCGCGCAGGCCCTTCAGGATCTCGATGGTGTGGGACACGGTGGGCTCGTCGACCGTGATCTTCTGGAAGCGGCGCTCGAGCGCGGCGTCCTTCTCGAGGTGCTTGCGGTACTCGTCGAGCGTGGTGGCGCCGATGGTCTGCAGCTCGCCCCGGGCCAGCATCGGCTTCAGGATCGATGCCGCGTCGATGGCGCCCTCGGCGGCTCCCGCCCCGACCAGCGTGTGGATCTCGTCGATGAACAGGATGATGTCGCCCCGCGTGCGGATCTCCTTGAGCACCTTCTTCAGGCGCTCCTCGAAGTCGCCCCGGTAGCGGCTGCCGGCCACCAGCGCACCCAGGTCGAGCGTGTAGAGCTGCTTGCCGTTGAGCGTCTCGGGCACGTCGTCGGCCACGATGTTCTGGGCCAGTCCCTCGACGATGGCGGTCTTGCCCACGCCGGGCTCGCCCACGAGCACCGGGTTGTTCTTGGTGCGGCGCGACAGCACCTGCATGACGCGCTCCATCTCGCGCATGCGGCCGATGACCGGATCGAGCTTCTTCTCGCGCGCGAGCTGAGTGAGGTTGCGGCCGAACTGGTCGAGGACCAGCGAGCCGGTGGGCTGCGACTCGGACGACCCCCCGGCGGCGGCGCCGGCCTTCTCGCCGGCCGGGCCGCTGGAGCCCTGGTAGCCGGAGAGCAGCTGGATGACCTGCTGGCGGACCCGCGACAGGTCGGCGCCGAGCTTCACCAGCACCTGCGCGGCGACACCCTCGCCCTCGCGGATGAGACCAAGCAGGATGTGCTCGGTGCCGATGTAGTTGTGCCCCAGCTGGAGCGCCTCGCGCAGCGACAGCTCGAGGACCTTCTTGGCTCGAGGCGTGAACGGGATGTGACCGGACGGCGAGGAACCACCCTGGCCGATGATCTCCTCGACCTGCTGGCGCACCGCCTCGAGGCTGATGCCCAACGACTCGAGAGCCTTGGCCGCGACACCCTCGCCCTCGTGGATGAGACCCAGGAGGATGTGCTCGGTGCCGATGTAGTTGTGGTTGAGGAGCCGGGCTTCCTCTTGGGCCAACACCACCACCCGGCGAGCCCGGTCGGTGAACCGTTCGAACAAGGACCTGCCTCCCACCTGGTTCGGGGGATCCGTGGGTCGAGTGTACAGCCCGCTTCCGTCTCACAACCCCGCCGCGAGGGCGTGGCGTCGTTCGTAACTCGATCGCGCGGGCCCGGCCACGCTCGGTAGCAAGGCTGGGCTCCTCCCGCGTCCGCCGGGCGCGAGCGGGCCCGCTGGTTTCCGGCACGCGTACCGGTCACCTACCGTGGCGGCGTGACTCCCCCCCACCCGCTCGTCGATCTGCCGGGCATCCAGTCGCTGCGCGAGCGGGTCGAGAAGCGACTCATGGCGGCCGTCGAGTCCGACGATCCCACCATGGCGGCGATGGCGTCGCATCTGGTCAAGGCGGGCGGCAAGCGCCTGAGGCCCCTGCTCGGAGCGCTGTCGTCGGTCACCGGGCGGGCGGTGGGGCGGCCGGGACGCACCGGCGAGCGGCCGCTCGGAGACACCGTGAGCGACGACGCGGTCACCGGCGGGGTCGCGTGCGAGCTCGTGCACGTCGGCTCGTTGCACCACGACGACGTCATCGACGAGGCCAGGACCCGTCACAACGTCGACAGCGTGAACATCCGGTGGGGCAACCTGCGGGCCATCCTGTCGGGCGACTTCCTGCTCGCCCGCGCCTCGGAGCTGGCGGCCTCGCTGGGCACCGAGGTGGCCGGGCTGCTCGCGTCGACGATCAGCCGCCTGTGCGAGGGCGAGGTGCGCGAGCTGGAGCACGCCTACCACCTGGACCGCACCGAGGACGACTACACCGCGGCGATCGAGGGGAAGACCGCCGCCCTCTACAGCACCACGTGCCACATCGGCGGCCTGGTCGCCGGTCTGGAGCGCGACCACGTGGACGGGCTGGCGGAGTTCGGGCACAGCTACGGCATGGCGTTCCAGGTGGTGGACGACATCCTCGACGTGGTGGCGACCGACAGCGAGCTGGGGAAGCCCGCCGGTCACGACATGGCCGAGGGCGTGTACAACCTCCCGGTGCTCCGCACGCTCGCCGGTCGCGGCGGCGACGAGCTGCGGGCGCTGCTGGGCGGCCCGCTGGGCGAGACCCACCGTGCCCGGGCGCTGGACATCGTCCGGGCCGGCGACGGCGTGGCGGAGGCGGCCGACACGGCCCGGGGCTACGTCGGGGATGCGCTCGCCGCCCTCGACCGGCTGCCGCCGTCGCCGGCCAGCCAGGTGCTCGCGTCCGCGACCCACCACCTCGTCACGAGCCTCGACGGTCGCGTCGCCTGAGCGGCCAGACCGGCGAATTCGTTGCGTCGCCCGGGCGGGCCGGGGCGAGACTCGTGGTCCCGACCTGATCCCGCTGGAGAGACCATGGGCGACCTCGAGAAGGACACGGCACTCGACCCGGTGGGCGACGGCCGGTACACGGCGGAGCTGCGCGAGGACTGGAACATCTGGGGCCCGAACGGCGGCTACGTGGCGTCGATCGCCCTGCGGGCCGCAGGACTCGCCACCGGCCGGGCCCGGCCGGCCAGCATCGTCGCCCACTTCCTCGGCGTCGCGGCGTTCGACCGGGTCGACGTCGACGTGGCCGTGCTGCGGGGCTCACGGTTCGCCACCTCGTCCCGGGTGAGCATCGCCCAGGGTGGACGCCCCGTGCTCGAGGCGCTCGTCTGGGGGGTCGACCCCGGCGGCGCTGCGCTGGAGCACGACATCGCGCCGGTGCCCGAGGTGCCCGCACCCTCGGAGGTGCCGTCGTGGGAGGAGCGCATGGCCGACGTCGACCCGGCCGACCGGCCGCCGTTCCGGTTCTGGGACAACATCGAGCACCGACCTCTCCGGTGGCGCGACGACTGGCCGCCACCGGGGCCGGTATCGCCCGAGGGACGGTGGTGGTTCCGCTTCCGGCCGACACCGCAGTTCGACGACCCGTGGGTCGACGCCTGCCGGGTGCTGATCCCCGTCGACACGATGGGCTGGCCCGCCGCCGTCCAGGCCCATGCGCACGTCGACCCGCCCGAGGTGATCGCCCCCACCGTCGACCTCTCGGCCCGCTTCCACCGCCCGGCCGCGGGCGAGGAGTGGCTGCTGTGCGACGCCGTGTCGCCCGTGGCCGCGGGCGGTCTCGTGGCCGCCACGGTGAGGGTGTGGGGCCGCTCGGGTGCGCTGCTGGCATCGGGCGACCAGTCGATGCTCTGCCGCCCGGCGCCGACCCTGCGCTGACCGCGGTGCGGCCGACCGTCAGCCGGCGAGCTGCGCGAACGCCTCGACCCTCTTCGTCGGGCCCGCCACCACCAGCACGTCACCCTCGGCCAGCACCGTGTCGGCGGTGGCGTGCGTGAAGCCCTGGTGCGTCGGCTTGACGTACACCACGGTGACGCCGTAGCGGGCCCGCAGCCCCACGTCGGCCAGCGTCCGCCCCGCCAGCTCGTCGGGCACCACGGTCTCCACCATCGCGAACTGCTCGTCGAGCTGGAACCAGTCGAGCACCCGCCCGCTCACCAGGTGTGCGACCCGCTGGCCCATGTCGTGCTCGGGGAACACCACGTGGTGAGCCCCGATCCGCTGGAGGATCCGCCCGTGGGAGTCGGTGACCGCCTTGGCCCAGATGTTGGGCACGGCGAGGTCGACGAGCGCCGAGGTGGTGAGGATGCTGGCCTCGACGTCGGTGCCGATCCCGACGACCGCGGTGCTGAAGTCGCCGCCCCCGATCTGGCGGATCGTCTCGGCATCGGTGGTGTCGCCCTCCACCACGTGGGTGAGCAGCTCGGCGTGCGCCTGGACGCGCCGGGGGTCGGCGTCGACCCCGAGCACCTCGAAGCCGAGCTTCACCAGCTCCTGGGCGAGCGAGCTGCCGAACCGGCCAAGGCCCACGACCAGGACCTGCCGGTTCGACCGGTCGCGCCGGCCCTCGAGCGCCGTCGCCACGCGTGCGAGCGACCGGGAACGTCTCTCATCCAATGATCGGCCTCTCCTCGGGATGACGGTAGCGGCGCACGCGCTCGCGCAGAACCAGCGCCGCGAACAAGGTGACGGGCCCGACGCGCCCGAGCAGCATGAGCCCCACGACCAGGAGCTGGGACCCCGTGGACAGCGACGGGGTCACCCCGGTCGAGAGGCCCACGGTACCGAGGGCCGAGACGGTCTCGAAGAACAGGTCGTCACGCGGCAGGCCACCGAGCGACATGAGCGCCATCGTCGCGGCGACCACCACGCCCACGGCCAGCAGCGCGACCGTCAGCGCCTGGCGCTGAGCCGTGCCCGGCACCCGCCGATCGAACACCACCACGTCCGGGTCGCCCCGGGCCTCCGCCCACATGACCCAGCCCAGCAGCGCGAACGTCGTCACCTTGATGCCGCCGGCGGTCGAGGCGCTGCCCCCGCCGATGAACATCAGCACCTCGGTCAAGAGGCGCGACGGCTCCCGCAGGTCGGCGATCTGCAAGGTCTCGAAGCCCGCCGTGCGGGGCGTCACGCTGTGGAAGAACGCGTTGACGATGCTGTCGCCCACCGACATGCCGCCGAGGGTGCGCGGGTTGGTCCACTCGAACCACGTGAGCAGCGCCCAGCCGGCGACGAGCAGCACGAGGGTCGACGACACGGTGAGCTTGGCGTGCAGGCTCCACTGGCCCGGGCGCCGGGGCCGGCGGGCGATGTCGACCCACACCGGATAGCCGAGGCCGCCCGTGATGACGGCCGCCGCCACCACCAGCAGGAGGAACGGGTCGAGGGCGACGCCCGCGAGGCTGTCGCGGAACAGCGAGAACCCGGCGTTGTTGAACGCGGAGACGGCGTGGAACACACCGAGGGTGGCTGCGCGACCGGCGGCGGCATCGTGGGCCATCCAGAAGCGGAGCCCGAGCACCAGGGCCACCACCACCTCGGTGAGCAGGCTGAACACGGCCACCCGCACGGCCAGCTCGCGCACGTCGCCGAGCTCGAGGATGCTCTTCTCGGCCGCCGTGACCAGGCGGTGGCGCAGCCCGATGCGCCGCGCGAGCAGCACGGCGACCAGGGACGACATGGTCATGATGCCGAGCCCGCCGATCTGGATCAGGGCGAGGATGATCACCTGGCCGAACCCGGTCCAGTACGTGCCGGTGTCGACCACCACGAGGCCGGTCACGCAGACCGCGGATGTCGCGGTGAACAGGGCGGTCAGCAGGGGCGCGGGGCCCGGGTCGTGCGAGGCGGGCGGCAGGAGCAGCAGCCCGGTGCCCACCAGGCTCGCCCCCACGAAGGCCGTGGCGATGTACTGACCGGGGTGGCGGAACCGCAGGGGAGGGAGTCGGCGGAGGCCGGCCAGCACGGCGGACACGTTACGACCGTGCGCCGGTGTCAGGATCCCGCGGCGGCGGGCCGCCGAGCCACTACCGTCTGTGGACGATGCACGACGGGACGGCGCCTCCGTGGCGTGCCGCGCTCGATGGCCAACGGCTGATCGTCACCGGCTTCGGTCGCTGGGGCGGCGGTGCGTACGACCTGACCGACGGGATCCCCGTGGCGCTCGACGATCTGGCCACCGCCGGTGCCGCCGTCGGGGGCGAGCGGCTCTGGCGGGTGCTCCGGTCGCCCGGGGACCAGACCGGCACCTGCGAGCTGCTGTCGTATGACAGCCGCGGCCTGCGCAGCTACGAACGGCTCGACCAGATCCGCGACCCGCACGACGTGTGCTGGTACGACGACGCACCGCACATCACGTCCAGCTGGGACGACGCGATCTGGCGGGTGCACCGGGGTGGCCGGACCGAGCGGATCTGGCAGGGATCCGAGGTGGCCGACGCGTGGCACGTCAACTCGCTCGTGGTGGTCGACGGCGCACTCAACGTCTGCGCGTTCGGGCGATACGACCGGCACAAGGCGTGGAAGGACGGCCTGTCGCGGTCGGGCGGGCCGCCCGCCGGGTTCGTCCACGACCTGTCCGCCGGCCGCGACCGTCTCACCGGGCTCGCCCACCCCCACACGCCGCGCCACCACGAGGACCGCTGGTACGTGTGCGAGTCGGCGCGCGGTGAGCTGACCGTGCTGGACTCGGTCGGCCGGGTGCTGCGCCGGGTGCCGGTCCAGCGGTTCACGCGGGGGCTCGCCATCGTGGGTCAGTGGGCGCTCGTCGGCGGGAACGCGCATCGCCGGCGCGCCGAGGACAGGGCCGAGATCGTGGTCATCGACATGGACTCGTTCGAGATCGTGTCGCGGATCCCGATGCCGTGCCTCGAGGTGTACGACATCCTCCCGGTGCCGGCGCCACTCGCCCGGGGGTTGGCGGTCGGGTTCGGCGCGAACGCGGCGCGGGCTGTCGACCAGCAGCGTCGAGCCGGCCGCCCGGCCGAGCGCCGGTCGACCCCGGACGCCGCAGCGGTGCGGTTGGTCCCGGGCCGGGTGGCGGCCGAGCTCGCCGGGATGGCCCGCCCCTTCAGCGACGTGGCCGCCCGCCTGGTGGGAGTGCGTGCCGAGCTGCCGGCGCAGGCCACGGCCGGCGACGTGCTCACGGTGACGGTCCAGGTGCTCAACCGGTCGTCGCGGCTGTTGGGCTCGGTTCCACCCCGGCCAGTGCGGCTCGGCGCCCGGTGGATCCGGGTGGACCATGGCAGCGACACGGACGGTTCACCGCTCGTCCGCAACCCGCTCGTGCCGCTCCCCCGCGTCGTCCATCCCGGGACGAGGACCCGGGTCCAGCTGCCCCTCGAGGTGCCCGGCCGCACCGGCCGCTACGAGCTGCGGGTCGCCCTGCGCCATCCGGCGGTGGGCTGGTTCGGCGTGCGGGCGCAGGCCGAGGTGCTGGTCGACCCCCGCGACGAGCCCCTGCCGGAGCAACCGGTCAGCCAGGAGATCGAGCTACCGGTGGACGACCACCCGCGGGAACCAGCCGACCAGCCGGCCGAGGAGGAGCACGGCCCCGCTGACGCCGGCGAGCCGGACGAGCAGCCCGCCGGGGAGCGAGCCGGGCGGTAGGGG
>JBKHJZ010000018.1:0-31400 GCA_046537875.1 Acidimicrobiia bacterium
TCGTCACCCACGAGATGACCTTCGCCCGCGAGGTCGCCGACCGGGTGGTCATGTTCGACGAGGGCCGGATCATCGAGGAGGCCCCGCCGGGCCGCATGTTCGACGAGCCTCACGAGCAGCGCACCAAGGACTTCCTGCACGCGGTGCTCCACCCGGGCGACTGAGAGCCCCGACGGACGGCCTGGGTCGGCCGCTACCGTCGTCTCTGTGAGCCTGCACCGGCTGGGCCCCGACGCACCTCTCGGAGCGGTCACCGCCTCGCTCGACGAGCACGGCTACGCCCTCGTGGAAGGGGTACTCGCCCGCGACGACGTCGCCCGGCGCGCGGCCGCCCTGGACGATCTGTTCGCGGCCACGCCCACCGGCCGCAACGCCTTCGAGGGCTACCGCACCCGGCGCATCTACGCCGTGTTCGCCAAGACGCGGGCGTTCGACGACCTCGCCGTGCACCCGCTGCTCACCGGCGCGCTCCGCCACGTGCTCGGCGAGCATCATCAGTTCTCGGCGCCGGTGGCGCTGCGCATCGGCCCCGGCGAGGCCGCGCAGGTGCTGCACCGGGACGAGGACATCTACCCGCTCCCCCGCCCCCACCCGCCGGTGGTGCTCAACAGCATGTGGGCGTTGTGCGACTTCACCGCCGAGAACGGCGCCACCCGCCTGGTGCCGGGCAGCCACCGCTGGCCGGCCGACGGCGACGACCGCTGGCCCGGCGAGTCCGAGGCTGTGGCCGCCGAGATGCCCGCGGGGTCGGTCCTCCTGTACCAGGGCGGTCTGTGGCACGGCGGCGGCGCCAACACCACCGACCGGCCGCGGCCGGGGCTCCTGCTCGAGTACGTCGTGTCGTGGCTGCGACCGCAGGAGACCCAGCTGCTCGCCGTCCCGCCCGAGGTCGTGGGCGAGCTGCCGGAACGGCTCCAGGAGCTGCTCGGCTACAACGTGCACCCACCGTTCCTCGGCTACGTCGACGGGCGCCACCCCCGGCGCGTCCTGGATTCGCAGTCGCCGTCGGCAGGGTCCGTCGCGCCATGATGACGGAATGAGCGCCAGCGACGACCTCCACGCCATCTGCGACGAGTACTGGGAGACCACCCTCGAGGCGAGCCCGCTGTTCGCCAGCTTCCTCGGCGACCACCGCTACGACGACCGGGCCGACGACCTGACCGCCGCCGCCGAGCAACGCCTCCGCAGCGCCTGGACGGCGCTGCGCGAACGGGCGGCTGCCGTCGACGCCGACGGGCTCGACGAGACCGACCGCGTCACCCACGCGCTGCTGCTCGACGAGCTCGACGACAACGTCCGGCGCATCGACCTGCGCCTCGCCGAGCTGGCGTGCGACCAGATGCAGGGTCCCCACGCCGACCTGCTGATCATGGCCGGCCAGCTGCGGGCGCCCGAGCCGGAGCACGCCCGGATGGCGCTCACCCGCGTGCCGGCCCTGGGGGTCATGCTCGACCAGGCCACCGAGCGGTTCAGGGAGGGCCTCGCCGCCGGCCGCACGCCGGCCCGCATCAACGTCGAGCGCTCGCTCAGCCAGATCGACAAGTACCTGGCCTCGCCCCTGGAGCGCGACCCGTTCGCCCACCTCGCCGGGCCCGAGGACTGGGACGGCACCGACGCGTGGCGGGCGGAGATGACCGAGGCCGTGCGCGACGGGTTGCGGCCCGCGTTCGCCCGCTACCGCGAGGTGCTGGCCGGCGAGCTGCACACCGTCGCCCGGCCCGACGACCGCCCGGGCCTGTGCTGGCTCGGCGACGACGGCGAGTCCCTCTACCGGGCGCTGGTCGAGCTGCACACCGGCCTGCCGCTGACCGCAGACGAGCTGCACGAGGCCGGCCTGGCCGAGGTCACGGGGACGTTGCCCGAGGAGTTCGCCTCGGTCGGCGAGCGCCAGTTCGGCACGGCCGAGTTGCCGGCGATCTTCTCCCGGCTGCTCGACGACCAGGAGCTGCGCTACCGCGACGCCGACGAGATCCTCGAGCACGCCCGCACCTGCCTCGACGCCGCCCGGGCGGCGATCGGCGACTGGTTCGGCATCCTGCCGCAGGCGCCGTGCGTGCTCACCCCGGTGCCCGACTACCTGGCGGCCGACGCACCGGCCGCCTACTACACGCCCCCGGCGCCCGACGGCAGCCGCCCCGGCGAGTACCACGTCAACCTCCACGACCCGACGGGCCGCGGCCGGGCCGAGACCGCGTCGATCGCGTACCACGAGGCCATCCCGGGCCACCACCTGCAGCTGGCGATCGCCTCCGAGCGCACCGACCTCCCGGCGTTCCGCCGCCTGTCGTTCCGCCACACCGCGTTCGTCGAGGGCTGGGCGCTCTACACCGAGCGGCTCGCCGACGAGATGGGGCTGTACCCGAGCGAGCTCGACCGCCTGGGCATGCTCACCAGCGACGCCTGGCGGGCCTGCCGCCTGGTGGTCGACACCGGCCTGCACGCCCGGGGCTGGAGCCGCGCCCGGGCGATCGAGTTCATGGTCGAGCACGCCCCGCTCAACCACGACGAGATCGTGGTGGAGGTCGACCGCTACATCGGCATGCCCGGCCAGGCCCTCGCCTACAAGGTCGGCCAGCACGAGATCCTGCGCCTGCGCGAGCAGGCGCGTCGGGCGCTGGGTGACCGCTTCGACATCCGGGCCTTCCACGATGCCGTGCTGGGCGCCGCCACGGTCAGCCTCCCGGTGCTCGGGGCCAACGTCGGCGCCTGGCTCGACAACGCCGCAAATTCCGCGACTGGGGGCCACTCAACGCAGCAATAAGTCACATACGGTGACATCCGGGTGGCGAATCCTCGGGGAGGACGGCATGGGACGGTGGTCGGGGCGACCCGGGAAGCAGCTCGTGACCGGCGTCAGCATCGTGGGGGCGCTCGCCGTCCTGGCGCTCATCGGCCTCTGGCCCCGGGGGTCGGCGCCCGACCTGGACGGCCGGCCCAACGACTATGTCGACGCCACGGTCACCAGCGTCGACGAGGGCACGTGCGGCGGGCTGGCGGCCACGCCGTGCCAGATCGCGACCGCCCGCCTCACCTCCGGGCCCGACGAGGGGAACGTCGTCGAGTTCCGGGCGACGGCGCAATCCGACGCCCCTTCCCTCGGTGAGGGGTCCGAGGTGGTCCTCCTCGACGTCCCGGGCAACCCGAGCGACTACCGCTACTCGTTCGCCGACGTCCAGCGCGAGCGGCCACTGGTCTGGCTCGCCGCCATCTTCGTGGCCCTCGTCGTCATGCTCGGTCGCTGGCAGGGTGCCCGGGCCCTGGTGGGGCTGGTGGGCGCCGGGGCCGTGCTGGTCGCGTTCGTCGTGCCGGCGCTGTTGCACGACCGGCCAGCGCTGCCCGTGGCCCTGGCCGGTGCGATCCTCATCGCCTTCGTGGTCCTCTACCTGGCACACGGTGTGACCCTGTCGACGACCGTCGCGCTCGCCGGCAGCATCATCGCCCTTGCGCTCACCGCGGTCGGCGCCGTCGCGGTGGCCGCGTTCGCCGAGCTCAGCGGCCTCGCCGACCAGAACGCCGAGATCCTGCGGCTCACCGCGGCGTCGCTCGACATGCGCGGCCTGCTGATCGCCGGCATCGTGATCGGTGTCATCGGCGTGCTCGGCGACGTGACGATCAGGCAGGTGACGACCGTCGCTGCGATCCGGCGTGCCAACCCCGGCCTGTCGCCGCGGCTGCTCTACCACGGGGCCCTGCAGGTGGGGCGCGACCACATGACCGCCACGGTCAGCACGCTGGTGCTCGCCTACGCCGGCGCCTCGCTGCCGCTGATCCTGTTCTTCACCCAGGGGCAACCGGTGGGGCGGCTGCTCACGAGCGAGCTGATCTCGGTCGAGATCGTCCGGATCCTCGTCGGCTCCATCGCCCTGGTCGCGTCCGTGCCGATCACCACCGCGCTCGCCTCGGTGGTGATCGGACCCGGCGACGACGGCCGCGAGCTGCCCCTGCACGACCGCGCCCCGGCCATCCGTGCCCACCACCGGCGCCCGGCGCCGGCCGTCGCCGGCGCCGGGCGGGCCCTCGCCTCGCGCATGCGGCGGCACGGTCCCGCGTGGATCCAGGTCAGACCCAGCGAACGGCCCGGGTGAGCGACCGCCGGCCCCATCCGGTGCGCGACCGCGTGGCCGACGGCGCCGGCTCGCGGGTGACCTAGCGTCCGGCCCGTGCGGCTCCTGGCGGACACCGACACGGGCATCGACGACGCCTTGGCGCTGCTCTGGCTCGCCGGCCGCAGCGACGTCGACCTGGTGGCCGTCCACGCCACCCACGGGAACTGCGCGACCGGCCAGGCGGCCGCCAACGCCCGGTACGTGCTCGACCTGGCAGGACGCGACGACGTCCCGGTGATCGCCGGGCGGCCCGGCCCGCTGAGCGGGTCGTCGCGCCCCCGCTCGGGCGTGCACGGGCTCGACGGGCTCGGCGACCGCGGCCTGGCCCCGGACCCGTGGCCCCCCGCCCCACCGGGCGAGGACGCGGTCGCCGACCTGCTCCGCCGGGCCGAGGCGGAGGCCGGCGAGCTGGACCTGCTCGCCCTCGGACCGCTCACCAACCTCGGAGCAGCGCTGCGCAGCGAGCCGGGGCTGCTCGCCGCCTTCCGCTCGCTCACGATCGTGGGCGGGACGGGCATCGAGACGGCCGGAACCGGTGCCGACCCGGGCCCCACGGGCGTCACCGATCGTTCGGCCGCCGAGCCGGGTGGGGCCGGCATCGACGACGACGCGGCTCGCCCAGCCGCCCCGGCTCCCCCGGCTCCTCCGCCGCGGGACACCAACACCGTCCACGATCCCGAGGCGGCACGGCTGGTGGCCGCCGCCACTGGCACGCCCGTGACGATGGTCGGCCTCGACATCACGCTCGCCGTCGCCACCACCACCGCCGGCCCGGGCCGCCTCGCGCGCCTGGCGACAGCCACCAGCCCGGCCGGGCGACTCGCCGGCACCATCGCCAGCGCCTACGTCGAGGCCGTCGAGGCCCGGCGCGGGACCCGCAGCCTGCCGCTGCACGATCCGGTGGCGGCCATGGTGTGCGTCGGGGCCGACATCGGCGCCACGTTCGCGTGGGGACGGGCCGCGGTGGTGGGACCGCCGGGCGAGGAGCGGACGATCGTCACCGCCGACGCGGTGGACGGGCCCGCCCCGGGAGCGGCCGCGTCCGGGCGCCGCACCCGGGCGCTGACGGCCGCCGACCCGGTCGCCGTGGCCGACGAGCTGGTCGGCGCCCTGGTCGGACCCTCGCCGCCCGACCGGACCTGATCGCCGACGGGCGACCGGCCGCCAGACGACCGGGAACCGGACACCAGGCCTCGGGAACCGTTCGTCGTCAGGTCACCGGGAACGGCGGCTGCCACCACCACGGGGTGTCCGACGGCTCGACCGACGCCAGCCACTTGACCCACCAGAAGCCCCGGCGGCCCGGCGCCACCAGGCGGGCCGGGGCCCCGTGGCCGGGCGACAGGGGGTCGCCCCCCACCGCCGTCGTCACGAGGAGCCGCCCGGCGTCGCCACCGGGGAGTCGCCGGGCGTAGCCGGTGACCGACCGGACCTCGAGGCTGCGCCCCACGGCGGCCCCGGAGGCGGCGAGGAGCGTGTCGACCCCGACCCCGGACCAGCGTTGGTGCGCGTACCAGCCGCCGGTGCAGTCGAGGGTGGCGAGCATCTCGCGGCCACGCTCGTCGACCAGCCCCTCGAGCTCGGCCAGCGACCAGAGCCGCCCGGCCACGGCAAGGCGCCAACCGTCGCCGTCGACCACGGGCACCTCGTCGTTCAGCCACTGGGTGACCGGCATGGCGGCGGGGTCGTACGAGCCGCGCTCCAGCGACCGCGTGAACCGGCCGCTGGCGTGCGGAAGCGCCACGGTCGCCACCGCCGAGGCCCCAACCACCAGGCCACCCCGCAGCACCGCCCGCCGCCCGAGGTCGGCGCGCCGCACCCGCACCGGTCGGGACACCACGTGCCACGCGGCGAGGGGCACGGCCACCAGGGCGGCGCCCACGTGCACCTGCTGGACGAGCAGGGGGCCGAGGTCGCGGGCGCCGGCCCGGTGGGCGAACCCGGTGACGAGCGCCGCCCCGACCGCCACGGCCAGCGCCAGCGACGGCGCTCCAGCGGCCGCGCCACGACGCGCCAGCCCCCGCCTGCTGATGGCCGACTTCCACGGGGTGAGCGCCACCACGGCGATGGCCGCGGTCCCGTGGGCGAGGGTCGGCCACCGGTTCCACCCCGAGCCCACGGCGTACATCCCGGCACCGCTCACGACTGCGACGAGCAGGAGCAGGAGCAGCGCCAGGTTGGTGCGGCGCGTCGCCACACCCCCAGGAAACCACGCCGCGCAGGTCAGCGGGGCGGGCGGCCGACGATCCGCTCGAACCCGGCGGGATCGGTGACGCCCTCGGTCGCGAGCAGCAGCACGGTGGCCTCGCCGGGGACGGGGAACGCCTCCCGATGGTCGCTGGTCACGGCCATGAGCCCGGCCAGGGCGGCGGCACCCGTCTCCCCCACGTCGAGCCCGGCATCGGCCATCGCCCGCAGCGCGACACCGGCACGGTCGTCCTCGATGGCGACGAAGGCGTCGAACCCGGCGACCAGGGCGGGGAGTGCCACGATCGACGCGAGCCCGCAGTTCATGCCGGCCATGATCGACCGGTGCGGCCCCGGCACCTCGACGACATGGCCGGCGGCGACGGCGGCCGCGACGCACGCGGCGCCCGCCGGCTCCACCCCGACCAGCACCGGCCCGTCCCCCGGCTCCAACCCCGCGCGCAGGCACGAGGCGGCGGCCGCGCCGAGCGCGCCGACCCCGAGCGGCACCACCACCAGATCGACGACCCCCGGCGGGTCGAGTGCCGGGACCTGCTCCTCGACCTCGTCGAACAGCGTCGAGTAGCCCTCGATCACCCAGCGGGGCACGTCCTCGTACCCGGGCCACGAGGTGTCGGAGACCACGACGCTCTGCGGGCCCTCCATCGCCGCGGCGATGGCCACCGCGTCGTCGAAGGTGCCCGGCTCGACCACCACCTCGGCACCCTCGGCCGCCAGCGCCTCGATGCGGGCGGGCGCGGTGCCTTCGGGGACCAGGATCGTGGCGTCGAGGCCGAGCCACCGGGCCACGCGGGCCAGGGCCCGCCCGTGGTTGCCGTCGGTGGCGGTCACCAGCCGCAGCGGCCCCAGGCGGTCGGCGACGATGGCGGCCAGGTCGTCGAGGGAGTCCCAGGCGGGCTCGCCGCCCAGGCGCTCGCACAGCAGGCGGTACGTCGCCCACGAGGCGCCGAGCACCTTGAACGCCGGCAGGCCCAGGCGCGCCGACTCGTCCTTGACCAGCACCCGGCCCACGTCGCCGGCCTCGGCCAGCGCCGGCACGTCGCGCAGCGGGGTGGGCCCGTAGCCGGGCAGCCGGCGGTGGAAGTCGCGCACCTCGGGCCCGGGCCGGGCGGACGCCGGCAGTGGCGACATGTCGTGGTTGACCCACAGCGAGGGTCGACCGGGGGCGGGACGGGGCGCCGGCATGCCCGAGTTCTACCGCGCGGATCAGGGCATGAGGCCGGCCGCCAACGACGCGCCGAGCTCCCAGCACGCGTCCCGATCGCTCGCGGACGGCTCGCCGATCACCGACACCGGCGCCTGGGCGGCCTTCCACTTCAGCCCGGTGGTGATCGTGTCGACGGCCCGCAGGGCGCCGGTGGTGTCGTTGTTGCCGTGGACGTACACGCCGAACGGGCGGCCCACCGTGGCGTCGAGACAGGGGTAGTAGATGGTGTCGAAGAAGTGCTTGAGCGCCCCGGACATGTAGCCGAGGTTGGCCGGGGTCCCGAGCACGTAGCCGTCCGCCTCGAGCACGTCGACCGCGGTGGCGCCCAGCGCTGCGCGGGCCACGACCTCGACCCCCTCGATCTGGGGATCGGTCGCCCCCTCGCGCACCGCCTCGAACAGCGTGTGCAGCGTGGGAGAGGTCGTGTGGTGCACGATCAGCAACCGGGCCATGCCCCCATGCTCACACGCCCACCCGTCCACGTGGCCCGTCCGGCGTTCTGGCAGCGCTCACTTCGCCCACCGCGAACCGCCGCTGCCAGAAAACAAGCCCTGACCAAAGCCGGCCCTGACCGGAGCAGGCCCCTGCCGGAACCCCGAGGACGATGTCAGCCGGCCACGGGCGCGCGCTGCGCCCCACGGAGCAACCGGCCCGGCCGCTCGCCCGTGGCCTCGTCGGCCTCGCGTACGACGACGCCGCGCTTCACGGTGGCCGCGTAGCCCCGGGCCCGCTGCACCAGCCGCCGCCCGCCGGCCGGCAGGTCGTACACCATCTCCGGCGGCTCGATCCGCAGCGCGTCGAGGTCGATCACGTTGACGTCGGCGAGGTACCCGGGCGCCAGCAGGCCGCGGTCGTCGAACCCGTACAGCGCGGCCGTGTCCCGGGTCTGCTTGTGCACGACCTGCTCGAGCGGGAGCCGAGGGCCGCGCGCCCGGTCGCGCACCCAGTGGCTGAGCATGTAGGTGGGCAGGCTGGCGTCGCAGAGCAGGCCGCAGTGCGCCCCGCCGTCCCCCAGCCCGAGCACGGTGTCGGGCCGCTCGAGCATCGCCTGCAGCGCGCCGAAGTCGCCGTGGCTGTAGCCGAGGACCGGCAGGTACAGCAGGCCGCGGCCGTCGTGCGACATCATCAGGTCGTAGGCGACCTCGTGGGGGGTCCGCCGCTCGCGGGCCGCGATCGCCTGCACGCTGCACTCGGGTGCCGGCTCGTAGTCGGGCGGGTCGCCGAGCGGGAAGAGCTTGTGGAACGCCGCCAGGATGAAGGCGGCCACCCCGGTCAGCGCCGGTCGCTCGCTGACGATCGCCTCCCTCACCTCCGCGCGCCGCAGCCGTGCGATGCGCTCGTCGAGCGGCAGGTCGGCGAGCGGCTGGTACGACTCGTGGAACATGAACGGATGGGCCGTCGACTCCCAGCCGAGCAGCAGGCACGCCGGCCGGCCGGCCACCTGCGGCACGACCCGAGCCCCCCGGCGGCGGGCATCCTCGGCCAGCTCGATCATGTGCTGCCAGTGCTCGGGCCGGATGTCGTCCTGCAGGCAGCCGAACGTGACGGGCCGGCCGGTCTCGCGGGCGATCGCCTCCATCCAGGCGACCTCGCCCTCGGCGTCGAACATGTCGCTCGCCACCTCGAACACGCCGGTGCCGGTGTCGCCGAGGGCCCGGCCGATGCCGATCAGCTCGTCGGCCGACGCGGTGGTCCCGGCGGCGAGCTCGCCGTCCTTCGCCCGGTGGAGGATCGTGCGCGTGGTCGAGAAGCCGACTGCGCCGGCCTCCAGGGCCTGGCGCACCACGGCGGACATGGCGTCGATCTCCCCGGGGGTGGCCTCGGCGTTGGCGCCGCCGCGCTCGCCCATCACGTAGGCGCGCACCGCCCCGTGCGGCACGAGCGCGCTCACGTCGAGGGTGCGGGCCATGCGGTCGAGCTCGTCGAGGTACTCCGGGAACGTCTCCCAGTTCCAGGTCATCCCCTCGGCGAGGGCCGTGCCCGGGATGTCCTCGACGCCCTCCATGAGCTGGATGAGCCAGTCGCGCTTCGCCGGGTCGGCGGGTGCGAACCCCACCCCGCAGTTGCCCATGACGATGGTCGTCACCCCGTGCCAGCTCGACGGGCTCACGTCGGGGTCCCAGGTGACCTGCCCGTCGTAGTGGGTGTGGATGTCGACGAACCCGGGGGTGACGAGGCGGCCGTCGGCGTCGATCTCCCGCCGGCCCTGCGCCTCCACCGCGCCGACTTCGACGATGCGATCGCCGTCGATCGCGACATCGGCGTGGCGGGCGGGTCCTCCCGAGCCGTCGACGACGCTCCCGTTCCGGATCACCAGGTCGTGCACGGAACATCCCCCTCGTCCGGCCGGCCGTCGCCGGCGCCGGTCACGTGTTCAGTCGACCATCACTTGACCGCGCGGTCAAGGCCTCCGGCCCGGGGGCTCACACCTCGCCGTCGTGGGGCTCGCCCGTGCGGTAGTCGCCGAAGGGCTTGTCGCGCTCGGACAGGGCGGCGGTGAGACCGCGGGTCCGCATGTCCTCGATGAACCGCCGGAAGCTCGGCTGGTGGACCCCGAGCGCGCACAGCTCGGTGCCCGACCGGATCGCCGCACGCAGGCCCATCACGTCCATCGCCCGGTGGACCGTGCGCTTGTTCAGCTGCACGATGTCGGGCGGCACCTTGGCGATGCGCTCGGCGACGGCGATCACCGTGGCCTCGAGCTCGCCGGCGGGGACGGCGCGGTTGGCCCAGCCGAGCCGAGCGGCCTCGACGCCCGTGATCGAGTCGCCGGTGACCATCATCTCCATGGCGGCCCGCATGCCCATGAACCAGGCATGGAACTGCATGTCGGGCACGCCGAACCGCACGGCGGGGTAGCCGATGCGGGCGTCCTCGGCCACGTACACCAGGTCGCACCCGGTGGCCAGCTCGCTGCCCCCGGCCAGGCAGTAGCCGTGCACCTGGGCGATCACCGGCTTGGCGAGGTCCCAGATGCTCATCCAGCTCTCGGTGACGTGGCGCGGCCACTGGCCCTCGCCCGTGGCGGTGAAGAACGGCAGCTCGGTGCCCTCGTTGCCGCCGCCCAGGTCGTAGCCGGCCGAGAAGCAGGTGCCCGCCCCCCGGACGACCATCACCCGCACCTCGTCGTCGCGGTCGCCGTCGCGCAGCGCGTCGATGAGCGCGCCCCGGAGCGGGTTGTTGAGCGCGTTGCGCTTCTCGGGGCGGTTCAGGGTGAGGCGCCGGACGCCGGGGGCGGGCTCGTCGGCCAGGACGAGCCCGGGTGCGTCGGCTGCGGGCGACGTGCCGTCGCCGGGCGGGGAGACCGCGTCTGCGTCGGTCACCGGGCGCTCCTCACAGCCCCTGGCCCACGGCGCCGAGCAGCGCCTCGTTGGGCTCGTCGGGCATGCGCTCGAGCGGCGTGCCGATCTCGTCGACCGTCGGGCCGAACCGCTCGCCCAGCGCCGCGAGGGCATCGAGGTCGAACCCGTACAGCTCGGCGGCGTTGCCCCCCAGCAGCCGGCGCAGGACGGCCGGATCGGTGTCGTGGAACAGCAGCCGTAGGTGCTCGCGCGTGAAGGGGTGGGTGCCCTCGTCGTGGGGATAGTCGCTTCCCCACATGCACCGTTCGATGCCGATCTCGTGCATGGCGGTCACGTCGTCGGGCCGTGGCTGGCTCACGCCCATGTGGCAGTTCTGCATGAAGTACTCGGTGGCCGACCGGGGCAGCACGTGCTCCTCTCCGTAGCGGATCTCCCCGGTCTGGCCGGTGTCGCGGATGCGGGCGAGCACCCGGTCGAGCCGGCCGAGGAGACCGGGAACC
This sequence comes from Acidimicrobiia bacterium, assembly GCA_046537875.1. Classification (GTDB taxonomy): domain Bacteria; phylum Actinomycetota; class Acidimicrobiia; order Acidimicrobiales; family VFJN01; genus JBKHJZ01. The sequence continues at coordinate 11,324 of JBKHJZ010000018.1, forward strand.
CACGAGCACCCGCTCTCCGTGACCACGAACTTCAGGCGGGGGAACCGCTCGAAGATGCCGGAGAGGATGAACTGGACCAGCGGCCGCTGGGCGTAGAACCCCGCCTCGTTGATGTACAGCAGCATCGAGACCGGGTAGGGCCCGTAGTTCGGCAGGCCCGTGCCACCGTGGACGTTGATCGGCACCTCCAGCTCCTCGATGGTGGCCCAGAGCGGGTCGTACACGGGGTCGTAGAGGGGCTTGACCCACGTGACGTCGGGGGCGACGTTCGGCAGCAGCAGGCCGCCCCGCAGGCCGTTCTCCTTGATGAACCGCACGTCCTCGATGGCGTCGTCGACGTCGTTGAGGAAGATCTGGCCGATGCCCGCCCGGCGCTCGGGGAACCGCCCGCACCAGTCGACCAGCCAGCGGTTGTGGGCCCGGATGCCGGCGAGGCGATGCTCGTACTCGTCGGGCTTCGGCGGGGCCGCGAACAGCACGAAGCTCGGGAAGAACGGGGGCACCGTGTTGGGGAAGACCACCTCGCCCACGACCCCGTCGGCCTCCTGCTGCCCGTTGCGCATGTCGTCGTCCCAGTTGCGCAGGCGCCGCTGGTCGCCGAGGTCGCGGAAGGGGTTGCGGTAGCGACCCCGCCAGGCGTCGAAGTCGTCCTGGTACTTCGACTCCAGGTACTCCCGGTACTGCGCGTGGCTGCCCCCGGCATGGCAGTCGGCCGAGATGATCGTGTAGTGGGCCGCGGTCGCTGGTGCCATCGCCCCAGTCTGTCGAGAACGCGTTCTCGTTTCCAGCCCCCGTGCCGGACCGATCACCGTCCGTGCAGGACCGATGGCCGCCCCTCCTGGTGGGACGGCCCTAGAACGCCATTCTCGTCGCCTGACGCGTGTGGGGCCGGAACGTCACCGGCCGGCGAGGCCGCACCCCGCGACGGCGTCTCGTCGTCCGGACACGTCTCACGGGCGCCACGTCACCGGCCGGGGAGGCCGCGCCCGGCTACGGTCGTCCCCGACGATCAGGGAGGTACCCATGGCGCTGCCCGCCCCCACCGACTCGACGACGTGCCTGGTGACCGGCGCATCGTCGGGCATCGGCGCCGAGATCGCCCGCGACCTCGCCCGCCGCGGCCACGGCCTCGCGCTGGTGGCCCGCCGGGCCCAGCGCCTCGACGATCTGGCCGCCGAGCTCAGCGGCCGCCACGGCGTGCGCGTCGAGGTCGTGCCCGCGGACCTCACCGATGGCGACGCCCGCGAGCGCCTCGGCCCCACCCTCGCCGATCGTGGGCTCACCGTCGATGTGCTGGTCAACAACGCCGGCTTCAGCACCCAGGGGCCGGTGCACCGCAGCGATGCCGCCCGCGAGGTGGCCCTGGTGCGCACCAACATCGAGGCGGTCGTCGACCTGTGCAGCCGGTTGACCCCCGGGATGGTGGAGCGCGGGCGCGGCGCAGTGCTCAACGTGGCCTCCACGGCGGCCTTCCAGCCTCTTCCCGGCCAGGCCGCCTACTCGGCGTCCAAGGCGTTCGTCCTCACGTACACCCGGGCGCTCCGGGCGGAGCTCGCCGGCACCGGGGTGACGGCCACCGCGCTGTGCCCGGGGCCTGTCGAGACCGAGTTCAGCGCGGTGATGAACGAGGGGCGCGGCACCTACCAGGCCGGCGACGCCCTGCCCCGAATCATGTGGCGTCCGGCCCCCGAGGTGGCCAGGGCGGGGGTCGAGGGGCTGGACCGGGGCCGCGCGGTGGTGATCCCGGGCGTGGCCAACAGGGCCGGAGCCCTCGGGGCCCGGCACACGCCCCACACGCTGCTGATGCCGCTGCTCGCCCGCCGGCACCCCGGCCTCCGCCAGAACTGAGACTGCCCCACCAGCGTTCTGGCAGCGCCCGCTTCGCCGATCGCGTCTCAACGCTGCCAGAACGTCGGGGACACTCGGGGACAACCCCGCGGCGGCCCCCACACCACCTTCTGGCAGCGCCCACTTCGCCCACCGCGACGCGCCGCTGCCAGAACGCACCACCCGGCGGCACCTCCCGCCGGATGCCGGGTCAGGTCATGACTCCGTGGCGCCCACGCGGTCGACGATCGCCTCGGTGTGCTCGGACTCGCGCGCGCAGTGGGCACAGCAGTAGAAGCGGCCCTCGACCTCGACGCCGTGGCCGATGACGATGCAGCCGCAGTGCTCGCAGCGCGGGGCCAGGCGGGTGATCGCGCACTCGAAGCAGTCGAAGGTGTGCGTCGCCCCAGCGGCGGTCACCTCGAACGCCTTGTCGTAGTCGTTGCCACATTGCTCACAACGGGCCACCTGGTCCTCCCCTCGTCGCCGGTCGGTCGCCGGCCGCGCCGGGGGCTCCGGCCGAACGCACTCCCGACGGCTACCCGCTGGGCCGCCGGTTCACACCGCTGCCCGGCGGCGGAGCGCACCGAGCGCGCGGCCGATGCCGGGCGGCGTAGTGTCCTGTCAGCAGCGCGACCGCGGAGGGGGCACGTGAGCACCATCGACGCCCGGCAGATCGACCTGCTCGACCGCGACCGGTTCACGCGCGGGGTCCCGCACGACTGGTTCACCTGGCTCCGGGCGAACGACCCGGTCCACCACCACCCGGAGCCGGGCGGCCCGGGGTTCTGGGTGATCACCCGCTACGACGACGTGGTGGCGGCCAACCGCGACGCCACCTCGTTCTCGTCCGACCAGAGCCACGGCGGGGTCGTCGGCCTCGAGGGACCGACCGCCGCCCCGCCCGGCACCGAGGCGGCCGGGAACCTCATGCTCTACATGGACCCCCCGGCGCACACCCGCTACCGGAAGCTGGTCAACCGGGGCTTCACGCCCCGCATGATCGGCCGGCTCGAGCCCCACGTGCGCGACCTGACCGTCCGGATCGTCGAGGACGCGATCGCCCGCCGGGAGTGCGACTTCGTCGTGGACGTGGCCGCCGAGCTGCCGCTGGAGGTGATCGCCGAGTTGCTGGGCGTCCCGCGCGACGACCGCCACCGGCTGTTCGACTGGTCGAACCGGATGATCGGCTCGGACGACCCCGAGTACCAGGTCAGCGAGCAGGCGGCCATGGACGCCCGGGTGGAGATGTTCCTCTACGCCCAGCGGCTGGCCGGCGAGCGTCGCGCCGAGCCCCGCGACGACATCGTGACCACGCTGCTCGACGCCGAGATCGACGGCGACTCGCTGTCGGACCTCGATTTCAACATGTTCTTCCTGCTCCTGGCGGTGGCCGGCAACGAGACGACCCGCAACGCGATCGCCCACGGCATGCACGCTCTGCTCGAGCACCCGGAGCAGTACGAGCGGCTCGTCGCCGAGCCGTCGCTCATCGACCCGGCGGTGGAGGAGATCCTCCGGTGGGCGTCACCGGTGATGTACTTCCGGCGCAACGCCACGCGCGACGCCGAGGTGGGGGGCCGCACCATCCGGGCCGGCGAGAAGATCAGCCTCTGGTACATCTCCGCCAACCGCGACGAGGACCACTTCGACGACCCGTTCTCGTTCGACATCACCCGCGACCCCAACCCCCACATCGCGTTCGGTGGGGGCGGGCCGCACTTCTGCCTCGGGGCCCAGCTCGCCCGGCTCGAGATGCGGCTGCTCTTCCAGGAGCTGACGGCCCGGGTGCCGAGGGTCGAGGCGCTCGGCCCGCCCGAGCGCCTGCGCTCCAACTTCATCAACGGCATCAAGCACCTGCCGGTCCGGCTCACACCCGCCGCCGGAACCTGAGCGGGCCGGCACCCGGTCCCCGGCCGCGAGCAGCCGGCACGCCGCTCACCGGAAACGCCGATCGCCGGATCAGGTCCGGCCGGCCCGCACCAGGGTACCGGGACGCTCACCCGTCGGCCGGTCGTGCTCGCGCACCACCACTCCCCGCTTGATCGTCGCCACGTAGCCCCGCGCCCGCTGGACCACCCGCCGCCCCCCGGCGGGCAGGTCGGCGACGATCTCCGGCGCATCGATGGCCACCCCGTCGAGGTCGACCACGTTCAGGTCCGCCAACCGGCCCGGCGCCAGCAGCCCGCGATCACCGAAGCCGAACAGCTCCGCCCCCCGCCGGGTCAGCAGGTTCACCACGAGCTCGAGCGGCAGCCGCTCGCCGCGGGTGCGGTCGCGCACCCAGTGCGACAGCATGTAGGTGGTCACGCTGGCATCGCAGAGCAGCCCGCAGTGCGCCCCGCCGTCACCGAGCCCCAGCACCGCGCCCGGGTCGAGGAGCTGCTCCCGCACAAGCGACAGGTCGCCCGGGCCGTAGCCGTTGAGCGGCATGTAGAGCAGGGCGTGCCCGTCGCGCTCGAGCATCAGGTCGTACGTGACCTCCGCGGGCGACCGCCCCTGCCGCTCGCCGAGGGCGGCGACGCTCGCCCCGGGGGGTGGCTCGTAGTCGGGCGGGTCGCCCAGCGGGAAGATCCTGCCCCAGGCGCCGGCGAGGTACGCCGCCACCCCGGGATCGTCGATGGTCTCCCCCAGAAACGCCGCCCGGACCTCCGGGCGCCGCATCCGGGCGACCCGCTCGGCGAGGGGCAGCTCGGCGATCCCCGCCCACGCGCGGTGGAGCATGAACGGGTTGGCGGTCGACTCCAGGCCGAACAGCACGCTGGTGGGGCGCCCACCCACCTGCGGCACCAGCTGCGCGCCTGTGGCGCGGTGGCGGGTGGCGGCGTCGAGCATGTGGCGCCAGAGCTCCGGCCGGTCGCCGCTGGGCATGATGCCGAAGGTGACCGCGCAGCCGGTCCGCCGGGCGATCTGGGCCATCCACGCCAGCTCGGCGTCGGGGTCGGCGTAGTCGCTGGTCACCTGCACGACCCGGCGGCCGCCGCCCGCCGGCGCCGCCAGCGCGTCCCCGATGCCCACCAGCTCGCCGGCGTGGGCGGTGGTGCCTGCGGCCAGCTCGCCGTCGCTGGCCCGGTGCAGCACCGTGCGGGTGGTCGAGAAGCCGAGCGCGCCGGCCTCGACCGCGTCGCGCACCACGCGTGCCATCGCCGCGATGTCGTCGGGTGTGGCGGGCTCGTTGGCGGCGCCCCGCTCCCCCATGACGTAGGCGCGGACCGCCCCGTGCGGCACGAGGGCGCTCACGTCGAGCACGCGGGGCAGGCGTGCGAGCTCGTCGAGGTACTCCGGGAAGCTCTCCCATCCCCAGGTGATGCCCTCGGCCAGGGCGGTGCCCGGGATGTCCTCCACCCCCTCCATCAGTCCCACCAGCCAGTCGCGCCGGGCCGGATCGGCCGGGGCGAACCCCACACCGCAGTTGCCCATGACCACGGTCGTCACGCCGTGCCAGCTCGACGGGCCGACGTCCGGGTCCCAGGTGGCCTGGCCGTCGTAGTGCGTGTGGATGTCCACGAACCCCGGCATCACGGCCAGGCCGCGGGCATCGATCTCCCGGCGGCCCCGGCCGGCACCGGCACCCGCGCCCGCCCCCCGGGCGCGGTCGACCACCGCTGTCACCCGGTCGCCGTCCAGCGCGACGTCGGCGGGACGCGCCGGTCCGCCGGACCCGTCGACCACCAGGCCGCCGCGGATCACGAGGTCGTGCTGTGCCATCCGGGTCAGCGAACCACCGTGCGGGCGGCCCGGCAAGGGTGGTGGGTGCGATCAGCCGGCCGGGGCGCGCCCAGGGGCGGGCGCCAGGTCCGGGCCGGGGCGCGGGCCACCGCCGGGGCGCGGGTCCACCGCCGGGGATCGCCGCCAGCCCGTGCGCACCGACCACGGGGGCTGGGGCACGTGCGGTGCCACCAGGCAGAGGCCCAGGGTGATCGTCACTGCGGTCAGCACCGCCGGGGTGGTCGCCAGGCTGCCGGTGGCCCCGGTGGTGACGAGCACCCAGTTGACCACGTAGTGCGACACGAACAGACCCAGCGTGTGCGTGCCGGACCGTCGGAGCAGGCGATCGGCACCCCGCAGCCACACCGGCCAGCGGGTCTGGGCCAACCCGTACACCAGCACCGTCCCGGCCAGTCCGGGGACGACGAACTCGACGTCTCCCGGATAGCGGGCGGGCACGGTGCCCCGCGCCGCCAAGATCCACGAGGTGGCCACCACGGCGCCGGCGGCGACGGCCGCGGTGGCCGACCGGTGGCGGTACGCGCCCGACCGCACGGCCAGGATGCCGACCATCACGAACCCGAGGTACACGACCACCGGGAACGTGCCGTGCAGCACCTCGGCGGCGAACCACCCGTCGCTCCCGGCCGACACCCGCTGGGTCACCACCCCGAGCACCAGCACCGTGCCGGTTGCGGCCGGGAGGCCTCGATCGGGCACGACCGCCGCCAGCCCGGCCGCCAGCACCACCGTGACCCCGAGCGCCTCGAGCACCCCGAAGCCGAGCGGGTCACCGCGGAGCAGCCACTGGAGCCCCATCCCGAGCGGCACCAGCAGCCCGTAGCGGCGCACGACCTGGGCGGCCCGGCGCCGGGCCGGCATGCCCCGCCGCGCCCGGCTGGCGAGGAACAGCGCGACCGACGCCCCCGCCGCGACGAAGAACGCGACCGCCGCCACGTCGGTCAGGGCGAAGAGCGGCCAGCCGGGCAGAACCTCGCGAGCCTCGCCGGCGAACCAGTCGATCAGGTGGTGCACCAGCATGGCGACCAGGGCGATGCCCCGGAGCCTGTCGAGACCCTCGGCCCGGGCGCCGGACACAGGTGAGGCGGGTGCCGGGCCGCGCCCGGCCTTCCCGTCGGCGGGGTCGGGCCGTGCGGGTGCAGCCACCTGAGGCGGGACGCGACGAAGGACGGGAGCGATCATGCGATCCTCCATGGCTACCCGGCACCTCACCCGGTGAACCAGTCGATCGCGATCGGCGCGCAGCCGAACCCCGAGGCCGCCGCCCATGCCCCGGGCCCATACCGGCGGCGGCGCGCAACCCGAGCGCCCGGGGCCCCGGGCCGGCGCCGGCCCGCTGTCAGCCGGCCAGGCAGTCGGGGCAGCGGCCCCGGAAGACCAGCTCGAGTGCGTCGATGCGCATGCCGTGGCGCTGGTCGGCCGGCAGCACGACGGCGTCGACGCCGGTGGGCTCGACGTCGAAGATGGCGCCGCAGCCCCCACACACCAGGTGGTGGTGCCCCGGGCCGACCTTGGGGTCGTAGCGCGCGGTGCCGTCGGCGAGCCGGAGCTCGCTGATCTCGCCCATGAACACGAGGTCGTTGAGGGTGTTGTAGACGGTGGCGAGGCTCACCTCGGGCACCAGCTCCCGGGCCGCCGCGTGGACCTGCTCGGCGGTGCGGTGCACGTGCTCGCCGGCGAGCGCGGAGACCACCGCGCGACGCTGCGGGGTGATCCGCCAGCCACGCGCCCGGAGTCGCTCGAGGAGCGGCACCGCCTGACCCGGCCCCGCGTCTGACGAGGTGCGCTGGTCCATGGCGGCCGAGATTCTACTGGAATCGTTCCAGTAGACGATCAACTCGGTGCCGAGCGCGCCCCGGCTCCGCCACCCCGGCCGGCCGCCTGCGCAGCCCGCGACCGGTACTCCTCACGGAGGCGGCGCTTGTAGAGCTTGCCGGTGTCGGTGCGCGGGAGCTCCGCGACGAGCTCCACCCGGCGCGGGCACTTGAAGCCGGCGAGGCGCTCACGGCAGTGCGCCGCCAACCGGTCGGCGAGCCCGGTCGAGGGCTCGACCCCGGGGCCGGGCTCCACCACCGCCACCACGACCTCGCCCCACTCCTCGTCCGGCACGCCGATCACGGCGGCATCGCCGACGTCCGGGTGGGCGAGCAGCTCGGCCTCCACCTCGGCCGGGTACACGTTGACGCCGCCCGAGATGATGAGGTCGGCGCTCCGGTCGGTCAGGTACAGGTAGCCGTCTGCGTCGAGGTAGCCCACGTCGCCCATCGTGAAGTGGTCGCCCAGGTAGCTCGACCGGGTCTTCGTCGCGTCGCCGAAGTACTCGAACCGGCCGCGGTCGGGCGCCTTGATGTAGATGGTGCCCACCTCGCCGGGCGGCAGGTCGTGCCCGGTCGCCGGGTCGACGACACGGATGTGGTCGGGGCTCGGCGGCCGGCCCACCGTGCCCGGACGCTCCAACCACTGCTGGCTGGTGACGAAGGTGCCGACACCCTCGGTGGCGGCGTAGTACTCGACCAGCACGGGTCCCCACCACTCGATCATCGCCCGCTTCACGTGCACCGGGCAGGGTGCGGCGCCGTGCAGAACCAGACGGAGCGACGACACGTCGGCTGCGGCCCGCTCGTGCTCGGGCAGGCGCAGCAGCCGGTGGAACATGGTCGGCACCAGGTGCGAGTGGGTGATCCGGTGCTCGGCGACGAGGCGCAGGGTCTCGCCCGGCGACCAGCCGTCCATCAGCACCACACCAGCGCCCGCGTTCAGCGGGGCCGCCAGCGAGAAGGCCAGCGGGGCGGCGTGGTACAGCGGTCCGGTGCACAGGTGCACCGATGTGCCCGGCTCGTAGCCAAACGCCCGGGCCAGGGCGGTGGTGGGCGGCTGCTCGGACCGGTGCACGCCCTTCGGCCGGCCGGTGGTTCCCGAGGTGTAGAGCATCGAGCCGCCGAGGACGGGGTCGGGAAGGTCGGTCGGCTCCTCGGCCGTGAGGGCCTCGTCGTACGGCGTGAAGCCGGGGATCCCGCCGCCCACCGCCATCCGCACCTCGGCGCCCGGTGCACGTTCCGCCGCCGCGGAGGCGACGCCGGCGAACCGGGCATCGGCCACGAAGGCGCGGGCCCGGCAGTCGGCGACGATGTAGGCCACCTCGTCCGCGGTCAGGTGCCAGTTGATCGGCGTGAACCGCACGCCGGTGCGCTGGCAGGCCGCCACGGTCTCGGCGAACTCCGGCCGGTTCGCCACCATCAGCGCGAGCGCGTCGCCGGGCCCGACACCGCACCGGCGCAGCGCGCGGGCGAGGCGGTTCGCGCGCTCGTTCAGCTCGCCGAACGTCCGGTCGCCGTGGGGCGACACGATGGCGGGCACGTCCGGCTGCCGAGCCGCCCAGTGGGCGAGCGTCATCCCCGCACGTGCTGCGTCGGGGAGCGACCCGACGTCGACGCCGCCGGGTGCGCTCCCTGACGCGGTCCCCCTCGCCATGCGTGGATCCCCCCTTGGTCCCCCGGTGCGCCCGTCCGGTCCCGGCCCTACCCGGCGTCGCCGCCTGCGGACGAGGCGGGCGCCGAGGCGCCGGCTGCCGCCGCCGCGGCCCGGTCTCGGGCGACGGCGTCGTAGTTCTCGTAGTCCGACCCGGTGTCGTCGGCGAACTCGAACTCGAGCAGGCCCGCCTCGGCCCAGTGGCGCCGGAGGTGGCCGTCGTTGGCGTCGAGCAGCCCGAGCTTGCGCACGTTCGGGACCAGCTTGGCGAAGAAGCCCCGCTGGAACCCGGCCAGCGGGTTGACCTTGATCTTCTCGGCCGCGGCCATCAGCGACGGCAGCACCGCGTCGGCGGAGGTCCCGACCCGCTCCCAGATCTCGGGCGTGGCGGCGCGGGACCGGTTGCGCAGGGTGTTCTCGAGCAGGAACTCCTGGCGGTCCTTCAGCTCGGCCTCGCTGAGCTCCCGGTAGTACTCCGAGAGGCTGATCACGCCGAACGCCACGTGGCGGGCCTCGTCGGACATCACGTAGCGGAGCAGCTTGCGCAGGAGGGGCTCCTCGATGGAGCGCAGCATGTTGCCGAACGCCGCCAGGGCCAGGCTCTCGATCACGATCTGCATGCCCAGGTAGGCGATGTCCCAGCGGCTGTCCTCGAGCAGGGTGGTGATCTGCTCGTCGAGGAACGGGCTCATCGGGTAGGCGTCGCCCACCTTGGTGTGCAGGTACTTGGCGAAGACCTCGGTGTGGCGGGCCTCGTCCATGGTCTGGGTGGCGGCGTAGTAGCGGGCGTCGATCCACGGGACGGTCTCGACCAGCTTGGCAGCGGTCATCATCGCCCCCTGCTCGCCGTGCATGAACTGGCTGAGGTTGGCCTTGAAGCTCTCGACGCCCAGCGCGGTCAGCTCGCGCTCGCCCCAGCTGGCGATCGGGGAGCCCGGCTCGTCGATCGCCGCCCGGGTGATCTGCATCAGCGGGCTGTCGTGGTTCACCAGGCCCTCCGGGTCGACGTCGGTCGACCAGTCGAGCTCGGTGACGCTGTTCCACTGCGACGCCATCGCCTTGTTGTAGAGGGTGACCAGCTGGTCGCGGTCACGCTCGTAGTTCCACACGAAGATCCGGTCAGCGTGGTCGTGGACGATCTTGATCGTCGCGTCGATCTCCGCCCGGTCGGGCTGGTCGCTGACGTCGCTGACGGTCATCGGTCGCTCCCTGGAGGGTCGGGATGGGTGTCGCTGCCGAAGCTGGCGACCACCCGGTGGACGAGCGCCTCCCAGGCACCGCGGTCGGGGCCGGGCAGGCCCGAGCCGCGGTGGAGCAGGAGGCCGAGATGGAGGATGCGCACGAGGAACAGGACGGCCTCGGGGTCGAGGTCCGGGTCGACGGTGCCGTCGTGGCGGGCGGTGTCGACGAGCGGCGACACCCGCTCGCGCCAGGCGCGATGGCTCTCGGCCAGGGCCTCGGCCACCTCCGGCTCGCGCCGGGCGGTGACGTACGCCTCGAGGCGGAGGGCCTCGTGGTCGGCGAGCGGCCGGTCGATGTCGGCGACCCCGGCCGTGACGACGTCGGCCACCCGGGCGACGTCGTCGGCCGCGGGCTGGGCGGCGTTGCGCGCCCGGCTGACGATGGCCTCCCGGAGCAGGTCGTTCTTCGAGCGGAACCGCCCGTACACCGCACCGGTCGACAGCCCGGCCTCGCGGACGACGTCCATGATCTTCGTGCCGTCGTAGCCCTGGCGGGCGAACACGGCGGCGGCGGCCTGCAGCAACTGCTCCCGCAACAGGTCGACCCGGTCGACGCCGTCGTGCGGCGAGACATCGGTCACACCCCGAGAATAACGATTCTTCGCACTGGGTCAACCGGGGCGGGTCGCGAGGTGGTGGCCCGATGGCCCGTGGGCCCCGGCCCCCACGTTCTGGCAGCCCCCGATCGCGCATCACGAAGCCACCGCTGCCAGAACGCAGGGGGACCCCGACAATCTCCCCGCTCCCGCGTTCTGGCAGCGCCTGATCGCGCATCACGAAGCGAGCGCTGCCAGAACCGCAGCAACCCCCCACAACCCCAGCACCCCCACCGTTCTGGCAGCGCCCCATCGCACACCACGAACCCAGCGCTGCCAGAACGACACTCAGCGGGGGCCTACGCTCGGCCGGGTCCCCCGGCGCGACGACCATCACCCGACGGAGGCCACCATGACCCGAGACGAGTGGATCACCGCGTTCGCCGCCGAGCTCGGCGTCGCGGTTCCCGACGCGACGACCGTCGACGCGCTGCTCGATCTCGCCGGCGTCGCCGCGCACGCCTCGGAGCGCACCGCGGCGCCCCTCACCTGCTACCTGGTGGGCCTCGCCGGGGTCGACGCCGCCACCGCCGCAGCCGCCGCCGAGCGGGTGCAAGCGGGCGCGGGCGGCTGACCTCCGCAGCCCCCGGGCGCCCACCCCGCGGCTCGCTGGCTTGACCGGCGGTGTGACCTCGGCCGCATGATGGCGGCCATGTCTCCCCCGGTCCGGCCCGCCGTCGAGGTCGACGAGCTGCGCAAGCGCTTCGGCGAGTTCACCGCGGTCGACGGCGTGTCGTTCACGGTGGCCCCGGGCGAGCTGTTCGGGTTCCTCGGGCCGAACGGGGCCGGCAAGACCACGACGATCTCGATCCTCTGCACGCTCCTGTCCGCGACGAGCGGGTCCGCCCGCGTCGCCGGCTACGACGTCACCCACCAGCGCGAGCAGGTCCGGGCCAGCATCGGCCTGGTGTTCCAGGAGCTGACCCTCGACGACTACCTGACCGCAGCGGAGAACCTCACGTTCCACGCCGTGATGTACGGGGTGCCCCGCAGCGACGTGGCCGCCCGGATGGCGCCGTTGCTCGACATGGTGGGCCTGACCGACCGCAGGAACCAGCAGGTCCGGTTCTTCTCGGGCGGCATGAAGCGGCGGCTGGAGATCGCCCGGGGGCTGATCCACGCGCCCCGGGTGCTCTTCCTGGACGAGCCGACGATCGGGCTCGATCCCCAGACCCGCACCCACATCTGGGACTACGTCGACGAGCTGCGCGGCCGCGAGCACACGACGATGTTCCTCACCACCCACTACATGGACGAGGCCGAGCGTTGCGACCGCATCGCGATCATCGACCAGGGCCGGATCGTCGCGATCGACACGCCCGCGGCGCTCAAGGCCTCGATGGGCGCCGACACCGTCACGTTCTCCACGGCCGACGACGACGTGGCGGCCGCGGAGCTGGCCGACGCCTTCGGTGTCGAGGTCGAGCGGCCGGCCGCCGGCGACGGGGCGGGCTTGGTGCTCCGGGTGCCGGAGGGCGAGCAGTTCGTGCCCAAGGCGTTCGGCGTTCTGAGCGTCGGCGTGCGCAGCGTGCGCGTCCGCCGCCCGAGCCTCGACGACGTGTTCATCAAGTACACCGGCCGGGCGATCCGCGACGCCGACGCGGGGGCCGGCGACCAGCTGCGCATGAACCCGATGGTGCGCGGCTTCCGGAGGGGATGATGGCCACCGGCACCCGCACGCCTCCCGCGCCCGAGCCGGGCACGACCGCCGATCCCGAGGCCGGCCGCCGGCGGCAGGCCGCGCTGGCCCGCAACGGCCGCACGGTGGCGATGGTGTGGCGGCGCGAGCTGATCCGGCTGCGTCGCACCCCGACGCGCATCATCACCGGCCTGGCCCAGCCGGTGATCTTCCTGTTCATCATGGGTGCGGGGCTCGGCCGCCTGATCCAGTCGGGTCAGGCCGACGGGTTCGACTACCAGGAGTTCCTGTTCCCCGGGATCCTGGCGATGTCGGTCATCACCTCGTCGCTGTTCTCGGCCGTCTCGGTGGTGTGGGACCGCGAGTTCGGCTTCATGCGGGAGATGCTCGTCGCCCCGATCTCCCGCGCCTCGATCGTGGTCGGCAAGGCGCTCGGGGGTGGCTCGGTCAGCGTGGTGCAGGGGCTCATCCTGATCGTGGCCGCCCCGGTCGTCGGGGTGAGCCTCACCGCGCCCCGGTTCCTCGGCCTGGTGGTGTCGCTGCTCCTGCTGGCGTACGCGCTCACGGCCTTCGGCATGGTGCTCGCCACCCGGATGGAGCGGATGGAGAGCTTCCAGATGGTCATGACGCTGGTGATGCAGCCCATGATCTTCCTGTCGGGCGCGGTGTTCCCGTTGCAGGAGCTCCCCACCTGGCTGGCGGTGCTCACCCGCCTGAACCCGGCGACCTACGGGGTCGACATGGTCCGTCGCACGGTGCTGCCCGACTCGCCGGGGGTCACCGTGGGCGGCGAGGTGGTGCCCCTGTGGGCGGAGGGGTTGCTGGTGGTGGGCCTCGGGACGGCGCTGCTGGCCGTGGCGGTTCGCCTGTTCCACCGCACGGAGTGACCGCCGCGCAGACCCTCAGCTGCGCCGGCCCCGGCCGAGGACGAAGGCCCACTCGGTGGTGCCCACCTGCACCTCGAGCCCGCGTGCCGCGAGATCCCGCTCCAGGTCCGCCGGCTCGGGGAAGCGCTTCACAACACGGAAGCTCCGCCCGTCGGGCAACGACCGGAGGTGCACACCGGTCTCCAGGTCGACCGCCCCGTCGCCCCTCATGATGCGACCGTCCTGGCGGGGGAGGACGCCGGCCACCCAGGCCAGCCGCGGGTGGGCGTTGTCGCAGAACCACAGGCGCCCGCCCGGCCGCAGCGAGCGCCTCACCAGCGTCCAGAACCGCTCCCAGCGCCCCGGGGGGACGTGGCTGATCCAGAACCCGAACAGCACGGCGTCGAAGGCGCGGGCCGGCTCCCAGGCGAACAGGTCGGCCCTCACCAAGCCCACGCGACCGGCGTGGCGGCCGAGCTTGGCCCGGTTGATGCTGAGGGCCTCGGGTGACGTGTCGACCGCGGTCACGCGGGCGGCGTGCGGCGCCACCAGCCGGGTCAGGTTCCCCGTCCCGGCGGCGAGCTCGAGCACCGAGGCCCCCGCCAGGCCGGCCGCCCATGCCCGGAGGTCGTCCTCGAGCCCGTCCCGCTCGGCGCGCCAGGCGGCGGCGAGCCCGGGGGATCGCAGATAGCTGCCGCGTCCCTCCCACCAGTCGTCGTAGACGGGCGCGCGTGCCCGGTAGTAGGCGACCTGCTCGTCCAGCAGCTCGTCGGCCCCGGGGCCGGCGGAGGCGGCGCGGTGGGGATCCGTCACCGCGGCCAGTCTCCCAGATGACGGCGTGCCAGCTCGCGGGGTTACGACGCGTGGCTCTGCCCTGTCACGGCGCCCTCGTCACGGTGCTCCGCACGCCGGGCACGCCAGCGGGCACGGTTGCCGGCCACCGGCCCGGGGAACGCGTGGGGCATGCCCCGCATCCTGGTCGCGATCGACGGATCCGAGGCCTCCGACCGCGCGGCGGCGTTCGTCGACCGGTTCTTCGCCGGCATGGACGTGGCGATCACCGCGGTCAACGTGGCCCGCAACCCGGGGCGCACGGTGCTGCCGGTGCCCTACGGCGGCGTGCACCCGTGGCCGCCGCCGATGGAGCCGACCGGCGAGCGGAGCGCCCTCCAGGAGGCCATGGCCCGGGAGGAGGCCGCCGCCACGGCCGTCGCCGCCGAGCACGCGCCGGCCGATGCGGACGTCGAGGTGGTGTTCGGGGAGGCGGTCGAGGCGATCTCGCGGGCGGCCGAGGACGAGAACGCCGACCTCATCGTGGTGGGGTCCGGCGACATCGGCTTCGTCCAGCGGCTGCTCGGCAGCTCGGTGGCCGACCGCCTGGCCCACGAGGCGCCCCGGCCCGTGCTGATCGTCCGATGAGGCCCGACGGCCGGGCCGTCGGGCCCACCGCGCCGATGGTTGCGTACGGGGCGGCGCGCGCCGCGATCGGGGCGGCCCTCGCCGTCGCGCCCACGGCGACGACCCGCTCGTGGCTCGGAGACCCCGCGGGCGAGCCCGCCGTCCGGCTGGCGGTGCGGCTGATGGGCCTGCGGGACCTGGTGCTGGGGGTGGCCCTCGCGGTCCGGGCGCCCGGGGGCGACGCCGCGGGACTGGCTCTCGCCGCGGCGGTGGCCGACGCCGGCGACCTCGTGGTCACCCTCGCCAACCGCGACCGGTTGCCCGGCTCGGCCGCCGCCGTGGCGGCGACGGCGGGTGCCGGGGCCGCGACCGGGGCGGTGCTCGCCTGGCGAGGCCGCCGGGACAGTGGGCGGGAGACTCGGCGGGGGAGCCCGGCCCAGCGGTTGGTGGGCCTCGGCACCCGGGGCCGGCGCGCGGCTGCCATCGGCACCCGTGCGCGACGGTGGGCGGGGTAGGGGCGGCCGTGCACCGCTCGCCGTGGCGGGCTGACGGGCGCCGCGGGTTCACGAGCGCCCTCGCCCCCGCCACGGCGGACCGTGCGCTCACCGGCGCGCTCGCGGGCGCCGTCGGCACCCTGGCCCTGGAAGCGGTCACCTACCTCGACATGGCGGTCCGCGGCCGGCCCCCGAGCGACCTGCCGGCGACGATGGCGGGCCGGGCCGCCGAGAGCCTCGGGGTGCCGCTGGGCGCCGAGCCCCGGGCCGGCCATCGGCGCACCGCGCTGGGCGCCCTCGGCGGGCACGGAACCGGCGTGGGCCTCGGCGCCGCCTACGGCCTCGTGGTCCGCCGGCCGCACGGGGCGTCCCTGGCGGCCGCCGGGTCGGTGCTCGGTGCGGTGGCGATGGTCGGGGCCAACCTCCCGGCCGTGGCCGGCGGTGTCACCGACCCACGCCGGTGGGGCCTGGCCGGGTGGCTGGCCGACCTGGTGCCCCACGCCGCCTACGGGTTCGTCACCGCCGCCTGCCTCGACCGGCTCGGCGGCGGCTCACCCCAGCGACCGAGGCGGCGTCTCAGCCCTGCTCGGGTCGCACCACCAGCACGGGCACGGTGGCGCGGCGGACCACCTCGCCGGCCGCGCTCCCGAGGGCCACGCGGCTGATCCCCGAGCGACCGTGGGTGGTCACGGCCACCAGCGACGCCGGCTGGTCGGCGGCGAAGTCGGCGATCGCGGGCGCGGCCTGGTGCTCGCGCGACACCTCGAACTCGGCGGGCACGCCCTCGTGCTGCAGGCGGGAGGCGACGCGGTGCACGTAGGCCGACTCGTGGACGTCCTCGCCCCCGACCTCCAGGGGCATGCGTTCGGTCAGCACCTGGAACACCCACGGCGTGATGCCGAGCCCGGTCGACCAGTCGCGCACCACCGGGAGGATCGCCTCGGCCAGGTCGGACCCGTCGAGCCCCACGACCATCGTGGCGAACCGCTCGGGGGCCGGACCGCAGTGCGGCCCCACCAGCAGCACCGGCCGGTGGAGCTCGCGGACCACCTCGTCGGCGACGCTGCCCAGCACGGCCTCGGTGATCGGCCGGCGTGCCCGCGTCTCCATGCAGACCAGCGTGTCGGCATCGTCGGCCTGAGCGCGGATGGCCCCGGCCACGTCGTCCGAGGCGACCACCCGGGTCTCGGCGGCGACGGGGAGCGGGTGCGCCCGCTCGGCCAGGTGCTCCCGCGCGCCGGTGTCGTCCGCCCCGGACGGCACCACCCCGAGGAGCTCGATTCCTGCGCCGGCCTGGCGGGCGAGGGTTGCGGCCACGGGCAGCGCCGCCTCACCGCCGGCGGACGGATCGACGGGAACGAGGATGGTCCGGTACATCGGCACCCATCCTGCCAGGCCGGACGGCCCCGGGACGGGATCCCGTGCCTGCGGTCACATCGACCAGGGGTAGGTCTCCTGTTCCTCGCCCGGTGCCGCCGGCTGGTCGTGGATCGGCGTGACGGGCCCGGTGGTGTCGAACGACGCCAGCGCGTCGTAGCGCTCCCCCATCACGGTCGGCACCCAGTTCCCCGCGGCGTCGCCGGACGGCCGGTAGACGACGCCGATGGCACGGTGACCCCGGGGGGACCCGAGCCAGGGGGAGCGGCGGTCGTCGGGGAAGACGAGCAGGCCCGGGTCGCCGAGCGCTCTGTGGAGGAGATCCTCGTGCGTGCCCGGCGGGGGGAACGGCACGGTCATGCGCCGGGCGGGCGCACCCCACCGCTCGGCGGCGATCACGGATCCGTGGTGGGCGGCGAAGCCGACGAGCGCCACGTCGCCCGGGCCATGGCGCTCGCGGAGGAGCTGGCCGAGGTTCACCATCCCGGCCCGGGCCATGTCGGTGGCGCGGGCGTCGCCGATGTGGGTGTTGTGCGCCCACACGATCGCCCGGGCGCCGGGGTCGTGGTGGGCGACGAGGCGGTCGAGGCTGTCGGCCATGTGGCGGTCGCGCACGTTCCACGACTCGTTGTCGGCGTGCACCATCGTGCGGTAGTACCGCTCGGCGCCCGCCAGCACGGCGGCGTTCTGGTCGGCGTCGAGCGCCGCCTCCCGGTCGTCGCCCTCGGGCGGGGGCACGGCCTCCCGCAGCCGCACCAGCAGATCGATCACCTCGTCCTGACAGTCGGTGGGGACCAGGCGCGTGGCCCAGGCGTACCGCTGCGGGTCCTCGCCGTAGGGGTCGAAGCACCCGACCGCCTGCTGCGCGGCGTCGACGGCCCCGGGAACGTGCTCGCGCAGGTAGCCGATCAGCGCGTGGAGCGAGTCCCAGAGCGAGTAGACGTCGAGCCCGTAGAAGCCGACGCCTGCGCCCGTGGTCCGGTTGTGATCCCGCAGCCAGGCGATGAAGGCGGCCACCTCCCGGTTGGCCCACATCCACGTGGGCCACCGCTCGAACCGGCGCAGCACGTCGGCGGCGCTTTCCCCGCCGTCGGCACCGGGGCGCCCCTTCACCCAGCGGTTCACCCGGGCGCAGTCGGGCCAGTCGCCCTCGACGGCCACGAAGGAGAACCCGTGCTCGGCCACCAGCCGCCGGGTGAGGGCGGCCCGCCAGCCGTAGTGGTCGGCGGTGCCGTGGGAGGCCTCGCCCAGCAGCACGTAGCGCGCGTCCCCGATGCGGGCGAGCAGCGGATCGAGATCGTCGGCACGGCGCAGGGGCTCGGCCAGGGCCCTGATCTCGGCGACCTCGGCGGCGTCGGTGCTCGTGATGCTCACGATCGGCTCCCGCTGGCTGGACGACTGACGGCAACCGGGCCGGCGACGCGGCCCCGGCCCCCTCGCCGCCTTCCCGGCGGCCGCGGGCGGAAACCCGGCGCGCCGACCCGGGCCGTTGCCACCCGCCCGTCACCAGGGCATGCTGCGGGGGTGGTCCACCCCCAGCGCGTGGAGCCGGGTCCGGGGCAGGAGTCGGTGTGGGACTACCCCCGGCCGCCGCGACTCGAGCGCACCTCCAGCCACCTTCGCGTCGAGCACGCGGGCACGCTGATCGCCGACTCGACCCGGGCCTGGCGGGTCCTCGAGACCAGCCAGCCCCCGGCCTACTACCTGCCGCCCGAGGACGTCGCCATGGAGCTGCTGCGCCCGAGCTCGCACCGGACGTTCTGCGAGTGGAAGGGGCAGGCCGCCTACTACGACGTGGTGGTGGGCGACGTGGTCGCCCCCAGCGCGGCGTGGTGCTACCCCTCGCCCACCGAGCCGTTCGCCCCGATCCGCGACCACCTCGCCTTCTACCCGCAGCTCCTGGACGGCTGCTTCGTCGACGGCGAGAGGGTCCGCGCCAACGAGGGCAGCTTCTACGGCGGCTGGATCACCTCGAAGGTCGTCGGGCCGTTCAAGGGCGGGCCCGGCACCGCCGGCTGGTAGGCGGCAGGCCGCCCCGGACCGGCATCCGGTCAGCGGGTGAGCAGCAGCCCGAGCTGGCGCGACCGGGCGACGGCGAGCCCCGACTCGTCCCACAGCGTGCCGGTCTCCACCATGCGGCCGTCGGCCAGGTCGTCGCACACGAAGGTCCCCGCCACCCATCCGGGCGCCGGGACGTGCCGGACCTGCACGGTGAGCTCGACCGTGGGCACCCACCCGACCCGCCCGTAACGCGAGAAGATCGCGGGCGGGAAGGCATCGGCGAGCAACGGCAGGGCCATCGGCCCGACCGGTGTGCCGTCGGCGAACCGGATCCACCCGCGCACCTCGGCCCGCTCGGTGTCGCCGCGGGCGTCGTCCGGATGGAGCCGCACCTCGAGGCGCGACGCGATGGCCAGCTCGACACCCTGGGCGCTGCCGTCGCGGCGTGCGCACTCGTCGGGTGGCGGCAGGTCGTCGGGTGGGGGCGGGCTGATCTGCGGGCCACCCTCGTGACCGGTGTCCGTTCCCCCGTGGGGATGGCCGGTCCGCAACCGGCCGAACGCGGCGACGGCGACGATGCGGTCGGTCCCGTCCTGCGCGAGCGTGGCGGTGGCGGTGCCGATGCCCCGGCCGGAGCGCACGGTCCGGCCCTCCACCACGGCGTCGCCGGCTGCGCAGGGCCGGACGAAGTGGACGGTCACCGACAGCGGATCGGGGTGGCCGGCCAGCTCGCGCAGGGCGCGCAGGGCCGGGGTGAGCGCGTAGCCGCCGTTCGGCGTGTCACCGATGTTCCAGGCGTCGGTCAAACGGCAGCGCCACCGGCCGGGCCCGTCGGGCTCGATGGCGGTCTCGTCGTCGAAGGCGCTCACCCGCCCATCCTCGCGGGCCCGCGCCGGTGTCACCCACCCGAGGGCCGGGCGTGGGCACGGACGAAGCGCTCCACGACACCGGCGACGAAGCGGTCGGTGATGCGCTGGTGCGCCAGGACCCGCTGGTAGAAGAGGGGCCCGGCGAGGGCGGCGACGGCCTCGCCCACGTCGGTGCCGGTCGGGAGGTCGCCGCGGGCGGCGGCGTGCTCGATCGCCCGGCGGAGCCCGCCCGTGCCCTGAGCGAGCAACCGGGCCTTCAGGGCGCGCAGGCCCGCGTCCCACTCGGCGCGCCCGACGAGCGCGACGAGGTCGGGCACGAACGGGGAGTCGTTGAGCACGCCCTGCAGGCGTCCGACCTCGGCGGCGAGGTCCCGCACGAGATCGCCGGTGCTGCGCCACCCGGTGGGATCGGGCACCGCGCCGGTGAGCGCGTCGATCACCAGGTGCGTGCGATCGGGCCAGTGCCGGTAGACGCTGGCGCGGCCGACACCGGCGGCCTCGGCGACGCGCTGGTGGCTGACGGCCTCGATGCCCTCGGCACGGAGCACCCGGCGGACGGCGTCGCGGACGGC
>JBKHJZ010000137.1:0-8608 GCA_046537875.1 Acidimicrobiia bacterium
AGGCCGCGGAGCTGGTGGTGGCCGCCGAGGGGCTCGACCGCCGCTTGGCGGCGACGACCGCGCCGACCCTGCAGCCGGCCGTCGGCGACATGCGGGCCCAGGTCGCCGGGTTGGTCGTGCCGGGCTTCGTGGCCGCGGCCGGCCTCGGGCGCCTGCGCGATCTGCGCCGCTACCTCGAGGGCGTCCGGCTGCGCCTCGCGAAGCTCGGCGAGCGTCCCGAGCGCGACCGTGCCGCCATGCAGCGGGTCCATCGGCTCGAGGCCGACTACGACGAGATGCGGAAGTCGCTCCCGCCCGAGCGGCGGGATGATCCCGAGGTCGCCGACCTGCGCTGGATGCTCGAGGAGCTGCGGATCAGCCTCTTCGCCCAGGTGCTGGGGACGGCCCGGCCGGTGAGCGAGAAGCGGCTTCGCCGGGAGATCGCGCGGCTCCATGGCGCCTGACCACCCGCCCGATCCCGGCCACCCGTTGGTGCCGTGGTTGGTACCCCCCCGGGTATGGGGTAGAGTGCCTCACACCGCCCGAGCCGACCCGGAGGCACGATGGACCTGCCCGAGGAGACGATCACCGACCTGACCCGCCGCCTCCGCCGGGTGGAGGGCCAGGTGCGTGGCGTCCAGCAGATGCTCGGCGACGGGCGTGAGTGTCGCGACGTCGTCACTCAGATCGCGGCCGCCACCCGAGCCCTGGAGCAGGCGGGATTCGTGCTCGTGGCTGCCGGCCTGACCTGGTGCCTGGAGCATCCCGAGGAGTCGGAGGCCGACGGCTACGGGCTTGACGAGGTCCAGAAGATGTTCCTGAAGCTCGGCTGATCCGTCGCGGGGATCGGCGCTGCCCGCGATCCGTACACGAAGTCGAGGGCAAATTGTCCGTACATCCGATTGATAGGGATCTCACACGAGGAGCCCGCTCATGAAGTTCGAGCAGTACTACCTGGAGTGCCTCTCGCATGCGTCGTACCTCATCGGCGACGAGACGACCGGGCAGGCGGCGGTGGTCGATCCCCGGCGTGACGTCGCCGAGTACATCGCCGATGCCCAGGCGGCCGGGCTGGAGATCCGCTACGTCATCGAGACCCACTTCCACGCCGACTTCCTGTCGGGACACCTCGAGCTGGCCGCGGCCACCGGTGCCGAGATCGTGTTCGGGGCGGCCGCCACGCCCGAGTTCCCGGCGCGGCTGGTGTCGGACGGTGAGCGCATCGCCCTCGGCGACGTCGTCCTCGAGTTCCGGGCCACCCCCGGCCACACCCCCGAGTCCACCTCGGTCATCGTGTGGGAGCACGCCGACGATGCCGAACCCTGGGGCGTGCTGACCGGCGACACGCTGTTCATCGGCGACGTCGGACGGCCCGACCTGCTCGCTTCGGTCGGGGTCACCTCGGCCGAGCTCGGCAGCATGCTCTACGACTCGCTCCACGGGAAGCTCCTCACGCTTCCCGACACGACGCGGGTCTGGCCCGCGCACGGAGCGGGCTCCGCCTGCGGCAAGAACCTGTCGACCGAGACCATGTCGACCATCGGGCAGCAGCGCCGGGAGAACTACGCCCTCCAGCCGATGAGCCGCGACCGGTTCATCGAGATCGTCACGGAGGGTCAGCCGGCGGCCCCCGAGTACTTCATCCACGACGCCGTCCTCAACCAGCGGACCCGTGAGCTGCTCGACGAGGCCGCGCCCCCCGCGTTGGATCTCGATGACGTCCGGGCGGCACAGGCGGAGGGCGCGGTCGTGCTCGACGTGAGGGACGCCGCCGCGTTCGCTGCGGGCCACCTCGAGGGCTCGGTCAACGTCGGGCTGGACGGCCGCTTCGCGGAGTACGCCGGCGAGGTCGTCGACCCGGACGACCGGATCGTCCTGGTGGCCGATCCCGGCACGGCAGCCGAGGCCAAGATCCGTCTCGGCCGCATCGGCTTCGACCACGTGATCGGGGCCATCGAAGGGGTGGAGGCGGCCCTGGCCGAGCACCCGGACGTCGCCCGCCGGGGGTCCAGGATCACGGCGACCGAGCTGGCCGCGCGGCTGGAGGACACCCCCGGCCTCCAGCTCGTCGATGTCCGCGCGCCCGGGGAGTGGGAGCTCGGCTCGATCGACGGCGCGGTCAACATCCCGCTCCCCGTCCTGCGCCGCCGGGCCGGCGAGCTCGCCCTCGACCGCCCGATGGTCGTGCACTGCGCCGGCGGCTACCGGTCGTCGATCGCCGCGAGCTGGCTGCGCGCCGCCGGGGCCACCGACGTGTCGGACCTGCTCGGCGGCTACGCGGCCTGGAGCGACCGGCACGAGGCCGCCAGCTCCTGACCCCGCAGTACCGTCCCCTGTCAACCCTCCCGTCGCGGCCCGCCGGCCGCCCGACCGCCGTTCCGTCACCACCAGCCAACTGCCCGTCCACCGCCGCCAGGAGGCAACCGCCATGACCACCGTCGACGCCCGGATCGACGCGTCCACCCTCGAGCAGATGCTCGCGGAGGATCCCCGCGCCCGCGTCCTCGATGTCCGCACGCCCGCCGAGTTCGAGTCGGTCCACATCCCCGGCTCGTACAACGTCCCCCTCGACATGCTCGCCGACCACGTGGACCGGCTGGAGCGCGACCTCCGGGTGCCGGTCGCGCTCGTGTGCCGGACCGGTGCGCGGGCCACCCAGGCCTGCGACCGGCTCACCGCCGCCGGGATGTCCAACCTTCACGTCCTCGAGGGCGGCATCCGGGCCTGGGACGACGGGCGGCGGCCGGTCCGCCGGGGCAGGCAGCGCTGGGACCTCGAGCGCCAGGTCCGGCTGGTCGCCGGCAGCCTGGTGCTGGCGGGGGTGGTCGGCAGCATCTGGCTGCCCGGGCTGAAGTGGCTCGCGGGCTTCGTGGGCGCCGGCCTCACGTTCGCCGGGCTCAGCAACACCTGCGCCATGGGCATGCTGCTGTCGAAGCTCCCCTACAACCGGGGTGTGGGCTGCGATGCCGACCGCGTGGTCGCTGACCTCACCGCATCGGTGCGGTGACCATCCGGCAGCGGCAGGCCCCGAGCACACGCCCCGCGCCGGCCGCAGGGAGCACCGACGGGACGCCGCGTCGCAGCCGTGACAGCATGGGACGCCGGCCCCGGCGGTTCGTCCCGATCCTCACCTGGGGCCGGCACTACCGGCGGGCCGATCTGCGTGACGACCTGATCGCAGGCCTCACGGTGGCGGTCATGCTCATCCCCCAGGGGATGGCCTACGCCTCCCTCGCCGGCATGCCGCCGATCACCGGTCTCTACGCCTCGATCGTGGGCATCGTGGCGTACGCGGTGCTCGGCACGAGCGGTGCCCTGGCGGTCGGACCGGTGGCGATGGTCTCGCTGCTGACCGTGGAGGGCCTGTCCCGGATCGTGGAGCCCGGCGACCCGAGCTACCCGGCCACCGCCGCGCTCCTCGCGCTCATGGTGGGCGCCGTGCTGGCGGTGCTCGGCGTGCTCCGCCTCGGGGTGCTCGTCAACCTGCTCTCCCACCCCGTGATCAGCGGGTTCACCTCGGCCGCTGCGCTCGTCATCGCGCTCAGCCAGGTGAAGGACCTGCTCGGCGTCGACATCGGCCGCCCCACGGGGGTGATCGACACCGTGCGGGCGCTGCTCGAGAGCACCGGGGACACCAGCCTCGTCACGCTGGGCCTCGGCGCGCTGGTGATCGCCGCGCTCTGGGCGGGCCGCCGCTACGCGCGCCGCTTCCCGGCGCCGCTGGTCGTCGTGGGTGCGGCCACGGTCGTGACCTGGGCACTGTCGCTGCACGAGAGCGGGGTGGCCATCCTCCGCGACGTGCCGTCCGGCCTGCCGACCCCGGCGCTCCCCGAGATGTCCGGTGGACTCCTCGGCGACCTGGCGCCGGTGGCCGTGACGATCGCGATCGTGGCGTTCGCCGAGGGGATCAGCGTCGCCAAGGCGATCGCCCGCAAGACGCGCGACAGGGTCGACGCCAACCAGGAGCTGATCGCCACCGGCGCGGCCAACGCCGCCGCCGGGGCGTTCTCGGGCTTCCCGGTGGCCGGTGGCTTCTCGCGCACGGCGGTGAACTTCCAGGCCGGGGCCCGCACACCGCTCGCGAGCCTGGTCACCGCAGGCATGCTCGCCGTGGCGGTGCTGGCCTTCACCCCGCTCTTCTACTACCTCCCGCGGGTTGCGCTCGCCGGTGTCGTGATCGTCGCCGTGCTCGGCCTGGTCGATGTCCGGGACGCGGTCGAGACGTTCCGGCTCCGGCCCAGCGACGGAGCCATCCTCGTCGTGACCTTCCTCGCCACGCTGCTCATCGGCGTCGAGCCCGGCCTGGCGATCGGCGTCGTGTTCAGCCTGATGGTGTTCGTCTGGCGGAGCGCCAACCCGCACGCCACCGAGCTCGGCCGCGTCGAGGGCACGACGCGCTACCGCAACGTGGGTCGCTGGACCACGCACACCGTCGACGAGGTCGCGGTCCTGCGGGTGGACGGACCCTTGTTCTTCGCCAACACCAAGGCCCTCGAGGACCGGGTCAACGCCCTGGTCGGCGCACGACCGCAGCTCCGGGCCGTGGTGCTCGACGCCTCCGCGACCACCGACATCGACGCCAGCGGCGCCCACACGCTCCACGAGCTGGCGGCCGACCTCGACACGGCCGGCATCGAGCTGCACCTCGCCGAGGTGCGCGGACCCATCCGCGACGTCCTCGAGCGGGGCGGCTACTGGGACCAGCTGCGTCCGAGGGTCCACCCGTCGGTGGCCGCCGCCGCCCGCGCGGTGGCCCCGGGCTCGATCCTCTCGGAGCCGGCCCCGGACGAGCAGGCCCCCGCCGCCGCGCTCTGAACCCCCGTCAGACCGCGAGACCGGCATCCCCGCCCGCCGTCGGGAGGAAGCGGTCGATCTCCTCCAGGAACTGCCGCCACGCCGGGTCGCGCTCGGGCAGGAGGTGGTTCGGGCTGTCCAGCGGCACCAGGCGGCTGCCCGGGATCAGGGACGCCAGGACCCGCGACTGCTCGAACACGTCGTCGGGCTCCCGCCGCGCGCCGAGGATGAGGGTCGGGACGGTCACCCGGGGCGCCAGGTCGCTCACGTCGATGTCGCCGAACTCGTTGAGGAACCGCCAGGCGTTCTCCGGCGAGGTGGACCGGCGCTGGAGCTCGTCGAACGCGCGCCACTCCTCCTGGGTGGCCTCGGGCAGGAAGCGCGCCACGAACATCTGCCGGTAGGTCGGATCCGCGCGTCCCCACCCCAGCCGCACCATCTCGACGCGGGCCTCGGCGAGCTCCACATCCTCCGGGCGGTGCGCCCTCTTGCGGCGTCCCTGCGCGAAGGCCCCCAGCAGCACGAGGTGGCTGACCCGCTCCGGGTGCCGCACCGCGTAGGCGATCGCCACCGGGCCACCCTGGGACAGCCCGAGCAGGGGCACCCGGTCGAAGCCCACCGCGTCGATCACCGTCTCCAGGTCGTCGACCCAGTCGTCGAACGAGAAGCGAGGGACGTCCCAGTCGGACAGGCCGCACCCCCGCTCGTCGTAGCGCACCAGGCGGAACCGGCGCGACAGCTCCACCAGCCAGTGCCGCCAGACAGGGCTCTCCCAGTCGAAGTCGAGGTGGCTGAGCCAGTTGGCCACCTTGACCAGCGGCGGCCCCTCGCCGGAGGCGGCGTAGGCGAGCCGGACCCCGTCGGCCGTGGTGCAGAACCGGATCTCCTGCGGTGGTGCGGGGGACGGGGCTCCCCCCTCCCCTGCCGGTGCCGCGGTCCCACCGGGCGCCTTCTCCTCGACATCGCCGACGAACTGGTAGCCGCGCCCGTGCACGGTCCGGATGAGCCGCTGGGTGCGCCCGTCGTCGCCGATCGCCTGGCGGGCCGCCTTGATCCGGCTGGTGAGCGCCGACTCGCTCACGAACCGGTCGCCCCACACCTCGTCCAGCAGGCGCTCCTTGGTGACCACCCGCTCGCGCTCGCGGATCAGCAGCACGAGCACGTCGAAGACCTGCGGTTCGACGGACCTGACCTCGCCGCCCCGGCTCACCCGGAACCTCTCGGTGTCCACTTCGCATCCGTCGAAGCTGTAGATCACGCCCGCCTCCTCCGCCGGGTCCCGGGGCCGCCGAACGCCGGGGCGTGCCACCGGGCGGTGCGTCGAGTCTCCCACGTTCGGGCGGCCGCGCCGCGCGTGCACCCGGCCGGTGAGGAGCTCACTCTCCAGGGGATCTCCAGGTCGCCTCCACGACCCCGGGGCGATGCTCCCGCAGAGTGGTCGGCAAGACGGGCGCTCACGCCCGGAACACCACACACCCCCACAGTCCCGATCACCTGCCTGCCGGCCCGCGAGGGCGGGCCGGACCCCGAGGAGGAGCCATGGTCGCCGTCACCGCGACCGATCACCCGGTCGACGAGACCGCCCGGGCGGCCACGGCCGTCACCCGCCCACTGCGGCACGACGCCGTCGCCGGCGTGCGCGCCATGGTCCCCTGGCTGTTCGGGGTGGCCCCCTACGGGCTCGTCATCGGCGTCAGCGCCGCCCAGGCCGACCTGCCCGCCGCAGCAGGGTGGCTGACGGGGGCGACGATCTACTCGGGGAGCGCGCAGGTCGCCACGATCGAGTTGCTGGACGCCGGCGCGACCCCGCTCCTGGTGGTCGCGACCGCGCTGGCCATCAACCTTCGCCTGGTCCTCTACTCGGGAACGATGGCCGCGCACTGGCAGGGGACACCCCGCTGGTGGCGCATGCTCGCCGGCTACCTGCTCGTCGATCCCTCGTTCGCCGTGGGGATCGACAGGTACGAGCGTCCGGGCGACCGGCCCGGCGCTCACGCCCACTACCTGGGCGGCGCCGCCGTCCTGTGGGTGACGTGGCTCGCGACGATCACCATCGGTGCCACGGCGGGCGCCCGGTTGCCGGAGGGCCTCCACCTCGAGTTCGTCATCCCGCTGTTTCTCGTGGGCCAGGTGGTCCCCCGGCTCTCGAGCCCGGCGATGCGCCGGGCGAGCCTGACCGCCGTGGCCGTGGCTGCGCTCGGTCACGCCCTGCCCATGCATCTCGGACTGGTTGCCGCGATCGCCGCCGGCATCGGTGCCGGCGTCGCCACGAGGGGGTCGGAGCGATGAGCGCGTGGCTGGTGGTCGTGGCGGCGGGTCTCGGCAGCTACCTGTTCCGCATCAGCATGGTGGTTCTGGTCGAGCGCCGGGGCACCAACGCCCGGTTCGCCCAGGTGTCGACGTTCGTGGTCCCCGCGGCGTTCGCCGCGCTCGCCACCAGCGGCATCGTCGCGGCCACCACCGGCGTGCCCGTGGCCGGCGCAGTGCCGCCGCTCGCGGCCGGCGCCGTGGCCGCAGTCGCCGCTCGCCGCACGGGTTCGGCGCACACCGCCATCGTGGCCGGGATGCCCACACTGTGGGTCCTGTCCGCCCTGCTTCCGGCCTGACATGTCGCCGCCTCCCACCGACCCGTCCCGCCCGAGATGAACCGCACGTCCCGCCGGGAGCACCGGCGACACCGACACCCCGAGGTCCAGATGATCCGACCGCAGCCCCTCCTGATCGGCAGCCACCGGGACGCGGCTGCCCTCGGCACCGTCCTCGGCGTGTGGGCGCACCCCGACGACGAGACCTTCCTCTCGTCCGGGCTGATGGCGCTGGCCGCGCGGGCGGGTCAGCGGGTCGTCTGCGTGACCGCCACCCGCGGCGAGCACGGCACCGACGACCCGCTGCGCTGGCCACCGGCACGCCTCGCCCGCATCCGTGACCTCGAGGTGGCGGCGGCGATGGCCATCCTCGGAGTCGACGACCACCGGTGCCTCGGGTTCGAGGACGGCACGCTGGCCGAGCGTGATCACGGCGAGGGCATCGCGCTCGTGGCCCAGCTGATCGAGGAGGTGGCGCCCGACACGATCGTGACCTTCGGGCCGGAGGGCATGACGGGCCACCCGGACCACCGAACGGTCTCGTCGTGGGTCACCAACGCCTGGCACCGGTCCGGGCGGGCGTCGCGCCTCCTCCACGCCACGACGACCGCGACCTTCGTCGCCGAGTTCGCCGACCTCCACGACACCGTGCCCGTGTTCGGGCCGGGTCTTCCGCTCCGCACACCCGACAGCGAGGCCGCGGTGTCGGTGCTGCTGGACGAGGAGATGCAGGACGTGAAGCTGGCCGCGCTCCGGGCGCAGGCCACGCAGATCGCTCCCCTGCTCGCCGCGGTCGGCGAGGACCGCTTCCGGGCGTGGTGGCGCCGCGAGACGTTCACCGACGCGAGCCGGCTGCTGGCCTGGTCGCGCGCGGACCGCGCCCTGGCCACCCGGTAGGGCCGGCTCCCAGCGCGCATCGGGGCCGGCCGGGCGCCGTGCCCGGTCGGGTCCGTCGCGCCGGCCCGTGCACCCGCGCGCCTCCGTCCCCGGAGGCGCGGCAACGGCCGGTCCCCCCACCGGTGTGTGCACCCGGTGATCTCCACATCTTCACCAGACCGTCTCCAAGGCTCGCCGCCCCCGATCCCGCACAGTCGTGACATCGAGTTCGCCACAGCACGAGGAGACACCCCGATGGGCACCATCCACCGCAGCGGTCACGACGTCATCGTCGTCGGCGCCCGAGCCGCCGGCGCCGCCACCGCGCTGCTGCTGGCCCGCATGGGCCACGACGTGGTGGTCCTCGACCGGGC